>JBGPMS010000406.1:0-4293 GCA_041487115.1 Gammaproteobacteria bacterium | reverse complement strand
CGGCATTTGAACCCATGGCCTCTCGCACGTACACCATTAGAAGATCTCGGCCGCCCCGCTTTGCCGCATAAGGATCACCCGAGAACCCAGATCCGCAGCTTCCTCACGGCTGTGCGTCACGTAGACCAACGTAAAGCCAAGCTCCGCATGCAACCTGAGGATCTCCCTGCGCAGATGGAGGTTCAGCTCCGGGTCCAGGCTGGACAGCGGCTCATCCATGAGTACGATCGTGGGGTTGGCAACCAGGGCGCGAGCCAGCGCAACTCTCTGCTGCTCCCCGCCGGAGAGCTCTCCAGGTTTAGCGCGCGCCCGATCGCTCAGCCGCACCATCTCCAAAACTTCCCGAATCCGACCAGGTCTGTCCGTGCGCTTGCTCCGCTTGTCATAGCGCAGTGCAAAGTCGAGGTGCTCGTGCACCGTCATGTGTGGCCAAAGAGCGAGGTCCTGGAAGACCATGCCGATGTGGCGCTGCTCGGGTTCAACGAGATTGCGCCCATGCTCGGCGACCAGGGCTCCATCGATTCTGATCCCTCCCGAGTCGGGTACCTCGAGCCCACCCACCAGGCGAAGGACCGTGGTTTTGCCGCAGCCGGAAGGCCCCACAAGCGCAACACGCTCTCCGCGTTCGACGGACACCGATACCCCATCGACTGCGGTGCGACCGTCGTATGCCTTCGACACGGCGCGCAACTCGATAGCGTTCATCGGCGATGTGCAGCGGTTCGGAAGAACAAGCCCAGAAGGCCCAGTGCGCTCAGGGCAACGGCTACCAGCATGACGCACAAGGCCGAGATGAGGCTGGGGGCACCGTTGGCCATCAGTGTAAAGATCCGCACGGACAGCGTGTCTTGTCCCGCCGGATACACCAGCATGGAAGCGCCGAGATCTCGCACACAGAAGATAAAGCCGACCAGCCAACCCCCGACCAGACCGGGTAGCGCCGCGGGGACAACGATGTGTCGGACGCGCGCGAGCCACGGGGCACCTGCCATCTGCGCCGCTTCTTGGAGTGATTGCGGTACGTTCGCCAGCGTGGCGAGGGTGATCCGGCTGGTCAGCGCAGTGTACTGGGCGAGATACGCTAAGATCACCATCGCGGCCGATGCGTACACGAAAGCTATGCCGGGACGATTCCACAGGGCTATCAATCCCATCCCTATGACTGTCCCCGGTAAGGTGAAGAGCAGCAACGTGAGTGTGTCGACCGCGCGCCACAGACGCATAGCACGAGTATGTATGAGATAGCCGCAGCAGAACCCGAGAAGTACAAGCAGGGTCGCACCTGTCGCCGCGAGCACCAGGCTACGCCCCAGGCTGTCGGCCCCCTTGCGCCATGCTTCCCAGTAGGCGAAAGGCGACAACGAAGACAGGACTAGAGCCGCAATCGGCAGCACGACCATAACAGTGCCAAGCAGGCTGACGCTCACAAAGACCGGAATGCGCCAGCGCGCGAGCGGGACCTGGAGCATCCGCCTGCCGGGTGTCGCCGGCCGTAAGTTGTAGAGCTTTGCACGCAGGAATCGCCGCTCCAAGGCCAGTATCAGCAGCGTAACCGCGAGGAGCGGCGTGGCCGCGGCGGTAGCAGCGCGGAAGTCATAGAAGGCAGAGAACTGCGTGAGCGTCTCGACCGCATACACGGGGTAGCGCAAGAACATGGGAACGCCAACCTCGCCCAGCGCCAGCAGAAATACGAGCATTCCTCCGAACAGGATTCCCGGAAGGATCAGCGGCAGAGTGACGCGGTACAAGACGACCGGCCAGCGGGCCACCAACCTTCCAGCTTCCTCGAGGCGCGGGTTGACCGCACGCAAATAGACTAACGTCAGAATCATCACCGCAGGAGTGAGCGCACTGACCATCACCCACAGGCAACCGGGCAAACCGTATAGCGCATGAGATAGCAACCCGGCCAGTTCCGCAGGAGCCGCCTGCGCAAGCAGCCCATCGCTCGCGAGGAGATTGAACCAGCAAATCGCGACGACGTACGGCGGAAGCAGCAGCGGGATCGCGAGCAACACGGTCAGCGTGCGCCGGAACGGCAGATCGGTCTTCCCGCACAACAGTCCGAGGAGCACGCCTAGCGTCGTCGCACAAACGGCGGTCAGCGTGGCGAGTATCAGACTGCGTCCGAGCGTTATCCAATATTGCAGCGGATTGGCGAGCAGCGTTTTGTAGACGGTGAGCGTGAACTTCCCGTCGACAAAGACGCTCGTTCCTACCATCGCCACCAGCGGCAACAGTCCGACGACCGCTAACGCGAATACCGCGAGCAGCAGGGTAAGGCGCCGCTGCAAATTACCGTCCTGCCCAGTCTTTCAGGAGGGGTTGGATGGCCTGCATTTTGGCCGCCACCTGCGCATAGTCGACGTTCATGACCTTGAGGGTCTCCAGCCGACGCACATCAGGCGGTGTTTCCACGCCCGGGTGCAAGGGGATCTGCGCTGCATCCGAGCTGGCGAGCTTCTTTTCGGTCGCGGGTGACAACAAGTAGTCGATCAGCTTCTTGCCCGCCTTCGGATGCGGGCTGTCTTTGACCAACTGGACGGCATTCGGGACGATGAAGCAGCCCAGACCCTGGTCATCCTGGTCGGGATAGATGCCCTCGATCGGCCGGCCCTGTTTTCGACGACTATAGACGTCGTCGCTGTCTACGAGCCCGAGCTCAAAGGTTCCGGCAGCCACCTGATCGGCGCTGTCGCCGTTACTCGAAGCGAGACGTACACCATTTCTCCGCATCGCATCCAGAAAGCCTTTGCCCCGCTCGTCTCCCCATACTGTAAACAGCGCCGCCATATGGGCAGTCGTGGTACCGAAAAGAGGATTGGCGATGACGGCCTTGCCGCGAAAGCGCGGGTCCACATAAGCAAATATGGACGTCGGGTTGTCGCTAAGCCCCTTGCCAACGATGAGCATGCGCGCCCTGGCGGAGAAGCCGGTCCAGTGGCCGTGCGAGTCGCGGAACTGGTCCGGTATCCCTTCTGCGTTCGGAGAGCGATAGACCGCTGAGACGTCGCGTTGCCGTAGCAACTCCGCGCGGATCGGCTCGTTCGCCCAGTACACATCGGCTTGAGGATTCGCCTTCTCGGCGATCAACCGGTTTACGACTCCTGCGCTCTTGGTCTCCTCCGTGTCATAAACCGCCAGCACGCGTGTCCCAGTGTCGCGCTCAAAATCCTTGAGTATCGGTTCCGAGAACACCTGATCCTCACTGACGTACACCACGACCACGTTGTCGCCGTGGCGGAACGTGGTCCACACCGCGCCCGCGACCACGGCCACCACAACGAGCAGCAGCAACCCCAAGAAACGCCTGTTCATCCTTCAAGGGCGATTCGGTGATTCATGGGAGCGCAGGCTACGTCCGCGCTGGCGACCGCAGCGTGCAAGGCGCGGCGCGGTCGGCAAGAGCGAGCGGTAGTCGATTCATTGGGCAACGCGCCAGGGCGAACGGTCCTGCCATGCCTTCAGCGCCTCGGTCGCCCACGCCGTCGTCTTGTCCGTGTGGCAGAGGTTGCACGCATTCGGAATCTTCAGGGCGTCGCTCTGAGCCGGCGTGATGAAGCGGAAGGTATGGGCGCGCACGTTCACGTCCGCGATCGTCTGTTCGACCTTGGGCATGTGACACGCGATGCATTCGTTGCCGGTGCTGCCGGGCTTGTGATGGGTGTGCGCTTCGATCGTCGGCGCGTGCGGACCGTTCGACGTGTTGGGTCCGTGGCAGTCGAAGCAGATATTCTTGGCCGGCTTCCACAGGACGGCGTCGTTCTGCGTACCGTGCACGTCGTGACAGCTGAAACAGGTGACGCCGCGCGCGTACATCAGGCTCTGCACGAAATCGTTCCCTTGCATCCGGTTCTTGTGCGCCGTGCCGTCCGGAAAGTGCGTGAAGGAAAGCTCGCCCAGTTTGTGCTCTTCGAGCTTCCAGAAATCGACCAGGTTCTTGCCCACGTGAAAGCCGACCGGCCAATCGTAATACTTGCCTTGGATCGGGTTCTTCAGCGGCTGGCCTTGCGAATGGCACTGAACGCACACGTCATTGGCCTGCACGTAGTTGAGCTTCGCCGGATTGATGATGTTGGGACGGCCCTGGTGCGCCACGTGCTCGCTGCCGGGGCCGTGGCATCGTTCGCAGCCCACGTTCCACTCTGCGACTTTCTTGGTCGCGATGTCGTAGTTCACCGAGTGACAGCCGTCGCATAACGGCCCGGTCGGCCGCTGGAAGTTATCGCGCGGATACAGCGTCGCCCACCAGTCGGTGCCGTCCTTCACGAAGTACGGCCGCCACATCTTGTG
>JBGPMS010000405.1:0-4335 GCA_041487115.1 Gammaproteobacteria bacterium | reverse complement strand
GACCGTGCTCGTAACCGGCGCCGGTGGCTCGATCGGCTCCGAGCTGTGTCGTCAGATCGCGCGTTTCGCGCCGGGGCGGTTGATCCTTCTAGAGCTCTCGGAGTATGCGTTGTACCAGATCGAGCAGGAGTTTCGCCGGGATCACTGCGATCTGCGGATCGTCTGCGCCATCGGCGACGCGCGCAACAGTGCCCGCGTGGAGGCCATATTGCGCGAGTACCGCCCGCAAGTCGTGTTCCACGCTGCGGCTTACAAGCACGTTCCGCTGATGGAGGAGGTCAACGCGTGGGAGGCGGTGCAGAACAACGTGCTCGGCACTTACACCGTCGCCTCCGCAGCCGCCCGCCACGGCGTGGAGGACTTCGTCCTGATCTCCACCGACAAGGCGGTCAACCCGGCCAACGTCATGGGCGCGAGCAAGCGGCTGGCCGAGATGGTCTGCCAGGCGTTGCAGTCCGAAAGCCGCATGCGTTTCGTAATGGTGCGGTTCGGCAACGTGCTGGGCTCTACCGGCAGCGTCATCCCCAAGTTCCGCCAGCAGATCGCCGAAGGCGGTCCGGTCACGGTGACCCACCGCGAGATCACGCGCTACTTCATGTCCATCCCGGAGGCCGCGCAACTCGTGCTGCAGGCGGGCGCCATGGGCAAGGGTGGAGAGATCTTCGTGTTGGACATGGGCGAACCCGTGCGCATCGTCGACCTGGCGCGCGAGATGATCCGCCTCTCGGGCTTCAGCGAGAGCGAGGTCCGGATCAGCTTCACGGGCTTGCGGGCGGGTGAGAAACTGTATGAGGAAGTCCTGGCGGACGGCGAGCGCACCTTGCCCACCCCACATCCAAAGCTGCACGTCGCACGCGCTCGTCCAGTGGAGCCTGAATGGCTGTCCCGCCTGATCCAGTGGCTGGTGCGTCCGGTGACGCCCTCGGATGACGAAGTGCGCGTCGACCTGGCTCGCTGGGTGCCCGAGTACAGCAGCACGAAGGGCGAGCCTGAAGCGGAGCCCTCCGCCTCGCCGGCGCAGCGCGCCGCTGCATCTCGGGCCGGCGGCGCCTGAGCCCGCCAATGCGTGTTCCGGTTCTCCAGGCGGGAGCGCAGCGGCTGGCCTGCTACGCGGCCATCGCGCTGGGCGCTTCGCTTCCGCTGTCGACCGCGCTGGATAGCGTGCTGCTCGGGCTCATCCTGCTTTGCTGGTTGATCGGCGGCCGCTATCGGGAAAAGATGCTCCTGATCCGCGACAACCCGGTGGCCCTGGCTGCTTTGGCGCTGTTTGGCCTGGTGCTCGCCGGGTTGGCCTGGGGTAGTGGACCGATCGGCGACGGAGTTCTCTATCTCAAGAAGTACAGCGACCTTATCCTGATCGCCCTGCTGGTGACGCTGTTTACCGATCCAAAGGATCGCGCGCGCGCGATCTTGGCCCTCGCGGTAACCCTTGCGCTTACGCTCCTGTTGTCCTTCGCGCTCTGGTTGAAATGGCTGCCGGCCGTGAGGCCGGTGGTGGGCACGCCGGAGGATCCGTCGGTGTTCAAGAGTCATCTTCCGCACAATATCCTGATGGCTTTCGGCGCCCTCCTGTTCGCGGTACTGGCGCGCAACGCCACCACCCGCGGCTGGCGCCTGGCGTGGGCCGTCCTGGCGGCGGGGGCTGCCGTGAACGTCATGCTCATGGTCAAGGGCCGCACTGGCTATGTGCTGCTGGCGGCGTTCACTGTGCTGTTGCTGTTCAGCCTGCTGCGGTGGCGAGGTGTGATCGTTGCTGCAGTGCTGGTGGCGGCCGGCTTCGTGGGTGCCTACGAGGTGTCCAGCACCTTTCAGCAGCGGATGAACCTGGTGGTCTCCGAAGTGCAGGCGTGGCGACCGGGGACGGTTGCTCACACTTCCGTGGGGGTGCGCCTGGAGTTCTACCGCACCACGCTCGAGATCATCCGCGAGCATCCCTTGCTCGGCGTGGGCACTGCGGGTTTCACCAAGGCCTATGACGACAAGATCGAGGGCACCGACCTCGACCATACGCGCAATCCGCACAATCTCTACTTGCTGGTGACGGCACAGTTCGGCCTGGTCGGGCTGGGTCTCCTGCTCTTCCTCTTCGTTCAGCAGTGGCGTTACGCGGGGCGGCTGGCGCCGCCCGATCACGCTCTGTTGGCGCGCTGCGCGGTGCTGACGCTCGCGTTGGGTGGGCTGTTCAATTCGATGATCATCGACCACACCGAGAGCCTGTTCTTCGCCTGGATGTCCGGCGTGCTGTTCGCGGGCCTGGCCGACCCTGAGGCGCGGCCGGAGCGAAGGACGTGAGCCTCTCGGTAGTGGTCATCACCAAGAATGAGGAAGCGGTCATCCGCCGCTGCCTCCAATCGGTGGCCTGGGCCGCCGAGATCGTGGTCGTCGACTCGGGCAGCTCGGATCGCACGCTGGACATCTGCCGCGAGCTGGGTGCCAGGATCGAGGTCACGCCGGACTGGCCGGGGCCGGGCCCGCAGCGCAATCGGGCCATCGACCTGGCGGCCGGCGAATGGGTGCTGGCGCTGGACGCGGACGAGTGGGTCACCGAAGAGTTGCGCTGCGAGATCGAGCAGACCTTGCGTTCACCTGGTGACAAGGTGGCATTCCGTGTGCCGCGCCTTTCCAGCTATTGCGGCCGATATATCGGTCACAGCGGTTGGTGGCCCGACTACGTCTCGCGCCTGTTCCGGCGCGACAAGGCCTGCTTCGGCGGGGGTATCGTCCACGATCACTTGCTCCCGGAAGGCCCGGTCGGCAAGCTTCGTGCGCACTTGATGCACGAAGCCTTCACCGATCTGGAGGAGGTGCTGCAGAAGGTCAATAGCTACTCGACCTGGGGCGCGCAGACCCTGGCCGAAAGCGGCAAGCGGGCGGGTCTGCTCACCGCCGTCGGGCACGGGCTGTGGACCTTTCTCAAGACCTACGTGCTGCATGCCGGGTTCCTCGACGGGCGCGAAGGGTTCATGCTGGCCGTGTCCAACGCCGAGGGTACCTACTACAAGTACGCCAAGCTGTGGCTGAGCGGCCGGCATCAGGATCCTGGCCAATGAAGCTGGCGGTGATCGTGACCACCTATAACCGCCCCGATGCGCTGGCAGCGGCGCTGGACGGCTATCTTGCGCAGAGCGATCGTGACTTCGAGTTGATCGTGGCCGATGACGGCTCGGCGCAGGCGACCGCGGACGTGGTGCACGATTACGTGTCACGCGCACCGTTCGCAATGCGGCACGTCTGGCAGGAGGATCTGGGTTTCCGCGCCGCCGCCATCCGCAACCAGGCCGTGGCGGCGACCGGCGCGGACTACGTCGTATTCACGGACGGCGATTGTGTCCCGGCACGCGCCTTTGTCTCGCAGCACCGGCGACTCGCGGAAAGCGGATGGTTTCTCTCGGGCAATCGCGTGCTGCTGTCCGAGACCTTCACGCAGAAGATCCTCCAGCAGCAGCTCGCCATCCAGAGCTGGAACTGGGCGAACTGGGTGCGCGCACGGGGGCGCGGCGAGATCAACCGGATCATGCCGCTGGTGCGGCTCTCCGATGGCGCCTTCCGCAAACGCCACCCGCAACAGTGGAAGGGCGTCAAGACCTGCAACCTGTCCGCCTGGCGCTCGGACCTGGTACGGGTCAACGGTCTGGACGAATCCTATTCGGGCTGGGGCCTGGAAGACTCGGATCTCGTGATCCGTCTGTTGCACGCGGGGGTGAAGCACAAGAGCGCGCGCTTCGCGGCTCCGGTGTTCCATCTCTGGCACAGGGACAACGATCGCAGTCGCCTGCCTGAGAACCAGCGCCGGCTCGACGAACTGCTGCACTCGCGACGCGTGCGTGCGCTCCGGGGCCTGGACGCGACCGTCGCGGGCATGCCTGAGGGCGCGCGGCCTCTCGCATGAACGAGGAGGGCCCGATCGTCCCTCGCGCGGACCCGGCGCGAGCGAGGGCGTAGACTCAGCACCAGCTCGCAGGCGGTCCTTTGAGAGCGGCCAAGGCGGCGTGGTTTCTCATCCTCCGCCGATAGCTCCGCACCTCGACGTGGTTGCGCCACATGCGCACGATACTCCTGTCGATCAGTCCCGCGCGCATGAAGTCCCTGAGGTCGCGTCGGAACGCGGCAAAGAGGCCGCGGCGAAGGTCGGAGATCAACACCTTAGTCGCGAAATAAGACCCGATCTTGTGGTAGCGCGTTGTCAACTCAGGACAGGCGGCAGCGTAGTCGAGCAAGCTCTTTCCGGCCTCCGCCCACTGGTTGGATTGTCCGTCGTCCGACCAATGCTTCTGCCATAGCGTCTCGGCCAGCAGCCACCCGCTGCCGCGCCGTGCGAGCCGGATCAGGAATTCG
>JBGPMS010000404.1:0-4341 GCA_041487115.1 Gammaproteobacteria bacterium | reverse complement strand
CGCGCACGCTGATCCATCCCGGGACGTATGGAACGCTCGGCTATTCGCTGCCGGCGGCGGTCGGCGCCAAGCTCGCCTGCCGGAAGCAGCCGGTGATGTCGATCTCCGGGGACGGCCGGCACATTGGTTCAGAGTTGACGAACCCTGATTTCGTCAAACTCGGCGAGGCGTTCGGGGTGAAGAGCGCACGGGTCGAGACGAAAGACCTCGGCGCGACGGTGCGTCGCGCGAATGAGGCGGGCGGAGTGTGGTTGATCGAAATCCCCTTCGCACCCGAAGGACCGGCGACGATGGTCCCCTGGATGCCTCGAGAGCGGACCCAGCGGAAGGGTCCGGCGCAGCCTGCGGCTCGCAGTGCCTCTTACGAATTGGCTTTCAAGTAGAGAATGATCTTGCGCCGCACTTCCGCGTCCGGCTGCTTGTAGAACATGTACACACCTGGAACCCACTTCTGGGGATTGGCGATCCAGACGTCGAGTGACGCGTCGTTCCATTCCATCCCTTTCAACGACTTCATAAGCGCAGCGGAGTAAACGAACCCCGGCACGGTGCCAGCGGGTCTCCCATAGACGCCGTGCAGATTCGGTCCATAGGGCGGCGCAACGGCTATGCGCACGGGGTCATCGGCGTCTCTACCGGGCCAGGCCCCGATCGTTGACGGAACGCTCGGCCCGGTCGTGATCTGAATCGGGACATCTCGAAGGGTCGGTCCCGCGGACTGCATGGCCAGCCTGACGACGCGCCGCTTCGACGGCACCGGCCCGCGATCACCCGTCGGCAGTAGCGTAACGAGCCCGTGGCAGACTTTGCATTGCGACGTGTAGAGCTTTTCGCCGGCCGCGAGATCGTCGTCCTGCGCTAGGGCGGTGCCGACCACGCTCACGGCCACCACCAGCAACGCGACGGCTGCTGTGCTGTAGTTCATTCGCCTCACCCCTTATAGGTCCGTTACCACAAGAGATTGCGGCTCTTGCGGGCTCACCCTGTACTTCACAAAACATATCGCAGCGAGTACGAAAGATATTGATCTAGATCAAACAAAGATTCATCGTTCTTGACCGATGGACTTGCGGCGGAGTTGCCTGAAGGTCAGTGGCGGCGCGGGGGGCCTGGTTGTCAGCCGATCAGCAGCTTGAGCATACGGTCGAGTCGTTCGCCGTAGGGCGGCGAGAGCAGGCCGGCGGCGTTTAGCCATGGCTGCCGCGCGCCGGAGTTCAAGTATCCAAGCGGGGCACAGGACGTCGCCGCGGCGCGCGGCCGTGCCCCGCGTCTCATGCGCCTGCCACACCATAACCATACTTCGATCATCGCGCACCTAGACACCGAGGAGGATACCCAGGAGCGCGATTCGGGAGTTTCTGGCAACCGAGTGTGGGGATGATCAGTCAGATTGAGCAGTTCAGGGATATCGCGATCACCTTGGCTCGATCCGTGGAGCACAATCGCCGCAACCGCGACAGGCCGCTCGGCGCCCGTTAACGAACGCTGATAGCCTGTCGCCAATCCGATATCCTATGATTAGGAGAAGGCCATGAAAGTCGCAGCCGCGATAGCGGAGATTCTCAAGCGCGAAGGCGTCGAGTTCCTGATCGGCTATCCGGTGAACCCGATCATCGAGGCGGCGGCGGAAGCCGATATCCGGACGATCATCGTGCGGCAGGAGCGTACCGGCCTCCACATGTGTGACGCGGTCAGCAAGATCTCGTCGGGTGAGCGCATTGGGGTGTTCGCCATGCAACACGGGCCGGGGACCGAGAACGCCTTCGGCGGCGTGGCGCAGTCCTGGGCCGACTCCGTCCCGATCGTCGTGCTGCCCGCCGGCTACCCGCGAAACCTCAACAACGTCGAGCCAAACTTCAACGCCTTCCTAAACTACCAGCACGTCACCAAGTGGATCGAGCAGGTGATGCTGGCGGACGTGACTCCCGAAGCGATGCGCCGCGCCTTTACACAGGTGAAGAACGGGCGCCCCGGCCCGGTACTTATCGAGTTCCCGGTTGACGTGCTGCGGGAGGACATGTCGCAGCCGCTCGTCTACGAGCGCACCCCGCGCGTGAAATCTGCCCCCGATCCGCACTCGATCTCGGAGATCGCCTCGGCGCTGGTCGCGGCAGAGCATCCCGTGATCTATGCCGGCCAGGGCGTGCACTACGCCAAGGCCTGGAAGCAACTGCACGCGCTGGCCGAGCTGCTCGAGGCTCCGGTCACGACCAGCCTGGGCGGCAAGAGTGCGTTCCCTGAGAGTCACCCCCTGTCGCTCGGTTCTGGCGGCTTGGCGATCTCCAAGCCACTGCATCACTTCCTGCAGGACGCCGATCTCGTCCTCGGCATCGGCTGCAGCTTCACGCGGACAAACTTTGCGGTCCCCATGCCCAAGGGCAAGCGCATCGCGCATATCACGCTGGACCCGAAGGATATCAATAAGGACGTTCCGGTTGCGCTTGCTGCGGTGGGGGATGCGGGCCTGGCGCTCGACGCGCTGTACGAAGAGGCAAAGGATCGCCTGCACGGCCGACCACGCGGCCGGCTCGCGACCGTCACGCAGCACATTCATGGCCTCAAAGAGGAATGGCTCGCGCAGTGGCTCCCGCGCCTGACCGCGAGCTCGACGCCGCTCTCGCCCTATCGCGTAATCTGGGACCTGCTCCACACCGTCGATGTCGCCGACACCATCATCACACACGATGCCGGCAGCCCGCGTGATCAGCTCTCGCCCTTCTGGGTGACCGAAGCGCCACTTAGCTATATCGGCTGGGGCAAGACGACGCAGCTCGGCTATGGGCTGGGGCTCGCCATGGGCGCGAAGCTGGCAGCGCCCGACAAGCTGTGCATCAACGTTTGGGGCGACGCCGCCATTGGCTTCACCGGCATGGATTTCGAGACCGCTGTGCGCGAGCGCATCCCGATCTTGTCGATCCTGCTCAACAACTTCTCCATGGCGATCGAGCTCAAAGTGATGAAGGTCGCGACGGAGAAATATCGGTCGACCGACATCAGCGGCCACTATGCGGATTTCGCGCGTGCACTGGGCGGTTACGGCGAGCGCGTCTCCGAACCGGAAGCGATCGTACCGGCGATCAAGCGCGGGATCGAGAAGACGCGGGAAGGTACGCCCGTTCTTCTCGAGTTCATTACCGAAAAAGCGGTCGACTTCTCGCGGTTTACCTAAGCGGGCGCGGCGAGGGAGGAAGGATCGAACTGATCGACAAGATCGATAGTACACGTTAGCTTTCATGGTCTGACGTGGGCTTGATTGAGCGCGGCCGCGTACCCGCGGTTCCACGTCGGGGTGATCCAGACTTCGTTGAGACAGACATGGGCGGGCAAGGTCGCTACATATAAAATCAGGTCCGCGACATCTTCAGGCTGCAGCATGCGCACGCGGTCTTGCGCGCTCACCGGGACCGGCCGCTGATCGAGGATCGGAGTGGCGACTTCACCGGGGCATACCACAGTAGAGCGGATGCCGTTGACGCACTCCTCGCAGTTGATGCTGTGGCTCATCCCCACCACGCCATGTTTGGCGGCGGCATACGCAGCGCCGGACAGCGGACCGATCGAGCGCCCTGCCATCGACGCGGTATGGATCAGCACGCCGTCCTTTTGGGCACGCATGATCGGCAGCGCCGCCAGCACGCAATAGAAGGCGTTGGAGAGATTGCCGTCTAGGACCTGATCGACGCCGGAGGCATCGAGCTCCGCCCAGCTGCGCCGTGCGATATTGACGCCGGCGTTGTTGACCAGAATATCCAGCCGTCCGAAACGGCTGCGGATCTCCTCGGCGACCTGCGCGGTCGCGGCGGCGTCGGTGAGGTCGCCCGGCTTCACCACGGCCACTCCGTGGTCCGCTTCGATGCGCGCGGCTGTTTCCCGCAGCGGCGGGTCGCGTCGCCCGCTCAATACCAGCCTCGCTCCTCCGCGTGCAAGTGCGATCGCCGCTGCTCGGCCGATCCCCGAGCCGGCGCCGGTGACCCATGCAATCTTATCTTTGAGCTGATTCATTCGAACGATCCGTGGTGATTAAGAGAATGCGTCTAGAGCAGCCCGGATACGGGTGTAACCTTATCGAGGATTCTCCAAGGCCATACGCGCAATCACCGCACCCGTGATCCAGGTTTGCGGCGGTGGCTGAAGTCGAACTTCTCATCTGTGTTGCAGTGCATTCACCGGGTCGTTGCCGCATTTCTGGTCAAACAGTCGGGACTGAAACGCGGCCAGGCCCACACCGGTGCGGTCACGCTCATCCAGCGCTTCGGCTCGGCTGCCAATCTCAACATTCATCTGCATTGCATGGTACTCGATGGCGTCTACCGCAGCAGCGAGGGCGTGCCGGTATTCCAT
>JBGPMS010000403.1:0-4354 GCA_041487115.1 Gammaproteobacteria bacterium | reverse complement strand
TGATCCCGGCGTCTTTTCCGCGAGCAACGCCCAAACTCCGATCAAGCCGCTTGCGCCGCAAGTCGTTCAAATGCTGCAGGCCGGGGGTCTCAAGACCAAGCCGGTCATGTCCAATGCCGACCCGCCGGTGCATTCCCGCATCCGCAAGTCCACGTGGCAGGCGTTCACGCCCAAACGCATCGCGCAGCTCGAGCCCGAAGTGCGGCGGATCGTGACTCGCTTTCTGGACCGCATCGAAGGCGCAGGCAAGGCGGACCTGGTACGCGAGATGTTCTACGACCTTCCGGTGCTGGTGCTGTTCATCTTTCTGGGCATGCCGGAGGAAGATGTGGCCCGCGTCAAGACCTGGTCGCGCAACCGGCTGATGCTCACCTGGGGCAGGCTGTCCGACGAGCAGCAACTGACCGAGGCGAAGGGGCTGCTGGAGTACTGGAAGTACACCGAAGCCTTCATCGGCCGGCTGTTGCCCAACCCACCCGACAACTATGTCGGCGATCTGATCCGCATCAACCGGCAGGACGAGAGCGAATTGTCCGTCCACGAGATCACCAACGTGGTCTACGGACTGCTGATCGCGGGGCATGAGACCACCACCAGCATGTCCGCCAACGCCGTCGTCACGCTGATGCAGCACCGCGCAGCCTGGGATCGTTTGTGCGCCGATCCCAAGCTCATTCGCAACGCGGTCGAGGAGCTGCTGCGCTTCGACTCCTCGGTCATCACCTGGCGCCGCAAGGCAGCGAAGGCGGTCGAGGTCGCGGGGGTGTCGATCCCGGAAGGAGCCAACCTGCTGCTGGCCTTGTGCTCGGGCAACCGCGACGATGCTCACTTCGAAGCGCCGGACCGGTTCGATGTCGCACGGGAAAACGCGAAGACGCACCTCTCCTTTGGCTTCGGCATCCACTATTGCCTCGGCGCGCCGCTCGCCCGCCTGGAGCTCCGGGTGATACTCGAAGAGCTCACGCGCCGGCTGCCGACCTTGCGGCTCGTGCCCGATCAGAAGTGGGCGTTTCCGCCCAACACTTCATTTCGCGGGCCGAGTGAGCTGTGGGCTGAGTGGTGAGAACATGGAGTATGTAAAGTTGCGTATAGCGGCGTCGCGGCCCCTTGCCTTTGGCGCCAGGAGCCTTATCTCACTATCGATGTGTTCGGAATCCACTAACTGCACGCCACACCACCCCCGGCCTTCGGGCCGACCCCTCCTCGTGAGAGGAGGGGAGATACTTTGGTAGTGGCGTTAGGCATTTAGGCAAGGCTCAATAACTCCCTTTCCGATCAGCCTGGGCAAACGGCTGCGCCCCGGAACACACACCCCGATGCTCCGACTTTTTGGTTTTGTTCTCCTGTTCCACGCCTATATAGGATGGCGTCTGCTGGCCGACATGCCGTTTGGCGCGGTCGGGGTCGCTGCCACGGTTGCGTTGCTTGCCGTCTCGGCCGGCGCCATACCGCTTGGGTTCGCCGCGCGCCAGCTCAAGCGGCAACTGCTCTCGGACCGCCTGGTCTGGGCCGGCTTTCTCGCGATCGGCTTTTTCTCGTCGCTTCTGGTGCTCACCGTTCTCCGCGACCTGGCGTTGCTCGTCGGTTCGGCGGTGAGCGGCTGGCTCATCCAATCCGCCTCGCTGCAGGAAGCTCGCGCTGATAGCGCACTCGCGGTTCCGATTTTCGCGGCGCTGCTTACCTTCGTCGGCTATGTCAATGCGCGCCGGACGGCAAGGGTCCGCTCGATCGACATTCCGATTTCCGATCTGCCGCGATCGCTGCACGGCTTCAGCATCGCTCAGATCAGCGACATTCATGTCGGTCCGACCATCAAGCGCGACTACGTCGACGAGATCGTCGATGCGGTCAATGCTCTGCGTGCGGACATGATCGCCGTGACCGGCGATCTGGTGGATGGAAGCGTGACGCAGCTCACGTCGCACACACAGCCGCTGTCCCGGCTTTCCGCCCGGCATGGCGCCTTTTTCGTTACCGGAAACCACGAGTACTACTCGGGTGCGACCGCATGGGTGGCGGAAGTGCGCCGCCTCGGCATGTCGGTACTCATGAACGAGCACATCGTTCTGCAACACGATGGCGAAGTTGTCGTGGTGGCTGGGGTCACCGACTACAACGCACACTACTTCGACCCTGCGCAAAGGAGCGATCCGGCCGCCGCCATCGACGGCGCCCCGAGCGATGCGGGCGTCAAGCTGCTGCTCGCACATCAGCCGCGGTCGGCATTCGCCGCGGAATCGGCCGGCTTCGATCTCCAGCTTTCCGGCCATACGCATGGCGGCCAGTTCTTCCCTTGGAATTTGTTCGTGCGTCTGCAGCAGCCGTTCACGGCCGGGCTGCATCGCTTGGGCAGCCTCTGGGTCTACATCAGCCGTGGTACCGGCTACTGGGGACCGCCGAAGCGGCTCGGCGCACCGTCCGAGATCACCTATCTCCGGCTGGTGCGCGCATAGCACCGCGCAACTGCGCGTGATTCGTGCGCTTCAAGCAGCGAGTGCGGGCTTGCGGCCGATCCAGGGGCGCGCCGCCTCCAGCTGGGCCCCGAGACGAAAGAGCGTGGCCTCGTCGCCGTAGCGTGCGACGAGTTGCACCGCGACGGGCAGCCCATCCGGGCTCTGACCGATCGGCAGCATGAGCGCGGGTTGACCCGTGATGTTGAACCAGACGGTAAATGGCGATAGTGCGAACACCCGCCGCCAGTATTCGTGCACGTCGTCCATCATCATGTCGATCCAGCCGAGCTTCGGCGGCAGCGTGGCGAGTCCCGGCGTCAACAGCACATCCCACTCCGAGTGAAACGCCGCCATCTGGCGTCCAAGGCGATGCGCAGTCTGGGTCGCGCGAAGATAGTCTGCGGCACTCGCACTCTCGCCCAGCTTCGCGGTGAGCCATGTGATCCGCTCCACTTCCCCCTCGCGAGCCGGCCGTCCCGCGGTCGGATGGCTCGCGAGGTTCACGACCGTGGTCGCCGACGCGAGCGTGAGGAAGGTTGGCACGACCGCAGCGCCATCGATCTCGGGGTTGCGCTCCTCGACGTCATGACCCAGATCGCCGCAAAGCTTGACGGTCTCGGCCAGCACGCGGAGCGCATCCGCTTCGACCTTGGCGCCATTCGGTGTCGCAGCCGTCCACGCGATGCGCAGCTTCCCCGGGTGGGCGCCAACCTCCTTTAGATAGGGACCGGCAGGCGGCGGCGCGACGTAGGGATCGCCGAGGCCGGGGCCGCACGTCGCATCCAGCAGCGCGGCGCTGTCGCGCACGCTGAGGCTCACGGCGTGCTCGGTAGACAGCCCGCCGATCCCCTCGCCCATGAACGGAGCAAAGGTGTTGCGACTCCTCGTCGGCTTGAGGCCTACCACGCCGCAGCATGCGGCCGGGGCGCGGATCGAGCCGAATCCATCGGATGCGTGCGCCAGCGGGAGCATTCTCGCGCCGACGGCCGCTGCTGCCCCGCCGCTCGAACCGCCTGAGATGCGCGTCGAGTCCCAGGGATTGCGCGTCGGACCGTAGAGCTGCGGCTCGCAGGTGAGCGAGAGGCCCAGCTCGCACGTGTTGGTGCGCCCGAAGATGACGAGCCCCGCACGCTTCAATCGCTTCACGTGCTCGCTGTCGGCAGCCGCCGGCGGCGTGTCGGCAAAAAACCTCGACCCTCGCGTCATCCTTATACCCGCGATCGACGATGTGAGGTCCTTCATCAGGTACGGCACGCCGCGGAATGGCCCGTCGGGCAGGCCGCCGGCGATGGCCTGCCTGCCGTAGTCGTAGAGCTTCATCACCACGGCGTTGACGGCCGGGTTACGCGCTTCGACGCGCTCGATTGCAGCCTCCAGCAGGTCGTGCGCCGTGACCTCTTGCCGCCGGACCAGATCGGCGAGCCCGAGGGCGTCGTATCGTTCGTATTCGGCAAATCCACTCATCGTGTGCCCTCCCAAAAGCAATCTTGATTACGTACGAGCTTCAGCCTAGGTTAGGTACGCCGAGCGGCCGTAACCACCCCGTCGCTTCGCGCCACCCCTCCTTGAAAAGGAGGGGAGAGAAAAATCTTTCCCCTCCTGCCCGAGGAGGGGTGCCCGCGTAGCGGGCGGGGTGGTGGGAGCCTGCTCACGGCTGAGCTTCGTTGGTAATCAGGAAAGCAATTGTGCCACCAGTATCTGTTCGTGACGACCGCACCGCCGATGTCGAGCGCGCCGCAGGTAAGGTCTCACTGCCCGATTGGATGACCGCTTCCGCCTGCTCACCGGAGGGCATCGAACGGCGTTGCCGCGCCATCGGACGCTGTGCGGGCCAAGCTCGACTGGAGCTACGAGCTGCTCTCCGAGTCCGAGCGCGTGGTGTTGTATCATCTGGCGATCTT
>JBGPMS010000402.1:0-4360 GCA_041487115.1 Gammaproteobacteria bacterium | reverse complement strand
TCTCGCTGTGGACCTCGAGCCAGCCGATGGCAGGCCGGGCGTCGAGGATCTCGCGGTAGTGGGGCGCGCGCAGCCCGATTCCCGCGCTGGCACGTAGCTGCGTGCCGGTGGCAAACCGTTCAGGGGTCTCCATGGGTGCTCTGTCTCCTTTCCCGGCGCGCGCGGTTGAACTCCCGTTGCAGTCAGTATCGACCGCAGGCATCACGAAACGATCACGACGGGCTAATGCTCATTCGCCGTCCAGCGCCGTGGCCTGGGGGCTCACCATGCCGGACAGCATGACCATGAGCTCGGTGTCGCTCTCCTCTTCCTCCACGCCGGCTTCCTGCTCCCAGAGCTGCATTAGCGAACGGAGCGCGGTGGCGGTGCGCTCGGCGGTCTGGGCGGGATGCGGGAATACGTTGTTGGCGGCAATGGCGATCGTCATGCTGGTCTCCCTCATGGGTTGATGTGGGTACGTGGTACAGAGCCGCAGTATCGAGGCCGCTTGTCACGCATTGATCACGACGAGATAAAGAGAAGGAGACGGACATGACCGCCAGGCCGCAGCGCCGACGGCACTCGCATGCGAGAGGGCCGGGACGGGGGTATGCTCCGGCCAGCTCGGTACAGTAGGATGGGACAGCGCACTCAATACGCGCGAGGCGACCGGACCAGGATGCGTAGCGCTTTCGAGTTGCACGATTCCCGCATGAGCCACATGGAGCTGGTGGATGGCGTTGCCACGATTTATTTTTCGCACGCCTACATCCACAAGTCACGCGGAACGCCGGGCAAAGACCCCGGCACGGGCTGGAGCCAGGAACTGCAGCTGATCCTGTGGGGGGCGTGTGCATCGGGGCAACTGCCACCGCGTTCCAACACTGTCGCCGAGGGGTTCCTGGAGGTCGGCGGCATCCGGCACGAGCTCATCCCGCTCCCGTTCAAAAGAAAGGTCGGTGCGAGGCTCTACCTTCTTTTTGTCGATGGTGCCGAGGCCGAGATCGTGGGGGACAAGCCGCTGATCAATTTGCTCGGTACCCCCATTTACCTGGAGGATTTCTGATCCGGCTTCCGGCGCATCGGTATGGCATTGAACGGCATCGTTGAGGAATCTTGCTCTCTGCCTGCTGTCGGAGCGGCATTGGCCTACACTGCCAGGACCATGAGGCAGCTGCATGCATGAAATGAGCGTGGACGATTCGCGTATGCGCAGCCGGACTAGCCCGAGCATTTCCGTGGTCGTTCCGGTATTCAGGTCGGCGCCAACGTTGCGGGAGCTCCACCGCCGCCTGGTGGCAGCGGTCGGGGCGCTGACGGACGAGTTCGAGCTGATCTTCGTCGAGGACTGCGGTGGTGACGCATCCTGGAGCGTCATCGAACAGCTGGCCGAGGCCGATGCGCGGGTTGCGGGGATCAGGATGAGCCGCAACTACGGGCAGCACAATGCCCTGTTGTGCGGCATCCGGCAGGCCCGCTACGCGGTGGTCGTGACCTTGGACGACGACCTGCAGAATCCTCCGGAAGAAATCGTCAAGCTGATCGCAAAGCTCGAAGAAGGCTACGACGTCGTATACGGCACCCCGGAGAAGCAACAGCATGGGTTCATGCGCAACCAGGCATCACGCATTACCAAGCTTGCCCTCCAGAGCGCGATGGGCGCCGAGACGGCGCGCAACGTAAGCGCTTTCCGGGCGTTCCGCACGCGACTGCGCGACGCCTTCCACAGCTATCGGAGTCCGTTCGTGTCGATCGACGTCCTGCTGACATGGGCGAGCGGCTCCTTTGCCCATCGATCGGTGCGGCACGAACCGAGGGCGGTCGGCGTCTCGAACTATACCGTTGGCAAGCTGATCATCCACGCACTCAACATGATGACCGGCTTCAGCACGCTCCCACTGCAGCTTGCCAGCATCATCGGCTTTGCGTTCACGCTGCTGGGCTTCGGCATCCTCCTGTTCGTCATCTGGTCTTACTTCGTGCGTGGCAACCCGGTGCCCGGTTTTCCGTTCCTCGCGTCGATCATCGTGATTTTCTCGGGCGCGCAGCTGTTTGCGCTCGGCATCATCGGTGAGTACCTCGCGCGGATGCACCTTCGATCGATGGAGCGGCCGGCCTACACGGTGCGCGAAACACGCGGCCTGCCGACCGCCGAGCCGGACTCGCGTCTGGAAACGCGCACCTCGGATTCGGCCCGGGGCGCCACCTCGACGATGCGCGGGCCGTGATGAGGTTCGATTACGCTTCCCGCACCCTGCGTACCGCGAGCCTCGAGCTGGACTACTTTCTCGTGCCCTGGGACACGGACATTCTCGCGTTCCCTGTCGGGCAGATCGGCAAGATCAACCTGCTCGCGGCGCAGGCTGCCGAAACGGATTTCTCGGCGTTCGAACGCTGGCGCGATGAAGAGAGCATCCGGTTGATCAGTTGCCGCCTGCCACACCGGGGCCTGCGCGAATCGATGTTCCTCGAGAGCCGGGGCTTCCGCTTCGTCGAGATGGTCTTTCAGCCCGAGCTCACGACGCTGCAGGAGATTCACTTCCCGGACACCGGAATCGAGATCACGGCTGCAACCGAGCATGACTTGACTGAGCTCGAAGACATCGCCGCGAGCTGTTTCGGCGATGGTCGGTTTCATGTCGATCCGCGCCTTGGACCCGCCATCGGCGACCGGCGCTACCGGATCTGGGTCAGGAACAGCTTCCGGCATCCGGCCCAGCATCTCCTGAGGATCGCCGAAGCCGGCCGCACCGTCGGCGTTTACGTCGTCGAAGCGCAAGTCGATGGCACCGCCTATTGGCATTTGACCGGCATCGCGCCCGCCTGCCAGGGACAGGGGATCGGCAAAAGGGTCTGGCAAGCCATGCTGATGCGGCACAAGGCGGAGGGCGCGACTGCGGTACGCACCACGATATCGGCGCGCAATACCCGAGTCATGAATCTGTATGCGGGTCTGGGTTTTCGATTCCAGCCGCCGCTGATGACGTTTCATTGGGTTCGGGACTAAAGTCGGGCTCGCCCGGGCCACTCGTGCGCACAGGCATTCAATTCCTGCGCTTCGGGATGGTCGGAGTCATCTCGAACGCCGTGCTATTCCTGCTGTACCTGGTGCTGACGCAAGCCGGCATCGGTCACAAGGTTGCTATGTCGGTCCTCTACCTCATGGGCGTAGTGCAGACTTTCGTCTACAACAGGAACTGGTCGTTTCGTCACGGCGGCCGCGTCAGCCGGTCTTTCATCCGCTATCTCCTGCTCTACGGCCTGGGTTATCTTCTGAACCTGGCCGTGTTGATGGTCTTCGTCGATTCGCTTCGGTTCGCGCACCAATGGGTGCAGGGAAGCATGATTCTGGTTCTCGCCGTCCTTCTGTTCCTGGGGCAGAAGTACTGGGTTTTCTCGACCCGCACGATGCCTCTGCGCGAATGAGCGCCGGCATCGATCGCGCGGCTGCGGATCGCCTCCGCAACCTCGGCATAGCTTCTCAACGCAGGATGCGATGATGGATATTCCTTTCAACAAGCCTTACATGACGGGCAAGGAGCTGTGGAACATTGCCCAGGCACATGCGGCGGGACACCTTGCCGGCGACGGTGCATTTACGCGCAACTGCAATGAATGGCTGGAGCGTCGGATCGGCTGCCGCAAGGCGTTGCTGACCCACTCTTGCACGGCGGCACTGGACATGGCCGCGATCCTCGCGGATATCCGGCCGGGTGACGAGGTGATCATGCCCTCGTATACGTTCGTCTCCACCGCCAACGCGTTCGTGTTGCGCGGCGGCGTCCCGGTGTTCATCGACGTGCGGCCCGACACCCTCAACCTCGACGAGACCAAGATCGAGGCGGCGCTCACGGACCGGACCCGGGCCATCGTGCCGGTTCACTATGCCGGCGTCGGCTGCGAGATGGATGCCATCATGGCGATCGCGTCCAAGCATGGGCTGATGGTCATCGAGGACGCGGCGCAGGGCATCATGGCGACCTACAAGGGGCGTCCTCTCGGCAGCATCGGGGAGCTCGCGGCACTGTCGTTCCATGAAACCAAGAACATCATCGCGGGCGAGGGCGGCGCCATCCTCGTCAACCAGGAGCGCATGATCGAGCGCGCCGAGATCGTCCGCGAGAAGGGCACGAATCGCAGCCAGTTCTTCCGAGCCGAAGTCGACAAATACACCTGGACCGACATCGGGTCGTCCTACCTCCCTGGAGAGCTCGTGGCCGCGTTTCTCTGGGCGCAAATGGAGGAGGCGGAGCAGATCACTCGCCGCCGGCTGGGCATCTGGAATACCTACCATGATGCCTTCTGGGAGCTCGAGCGCAGCGGCCTCGTGCGCCGCCCCACGGTCCCCCCGCACTGCAGCCATAACGCCCACATGTACTAC
>JBGPMS010000401.1:0-4374 GCA_041487115.1 Gammaproteobacteria bacterium | reverse complement strand
GTTGCTCATGGTCGGGTCTCCGTCGTCAGGGTTGGGGAAAATCCGGATCTTCAGTCCGGATATGTTCGTGCCAGATCGGCAACCTGCAATTTTCAGCGGAGACATACCCCAGCGCAAAGAACCAATGTCGATAAGGATATGCGCGGGATCATCAGCCAGACGGGGCCGGATCGCTTCGCGCTGCCGCCGCGTCCAAGAAAAATTGGGCTCTGTGGTGCGTCGCAACAGGTCTGGCCACGACGATACCGGCTTGCATGTTTGGCCCCAACGTCGGCGGAGCAAGATCCATCGCGCATATCGTCCCGACCCATTGTTCGTTTCACCTGAACGGGCGCAAGATCAAGTCGCTGGTGCACCCCGGCCGCGATGCGATCTTTTGGGTGCTGGAGCGCGGCCCCGACAGCATCAAGTTCGTCGATGGCTGGAAATACGTCTATACCAACGTATGGACCAACATCGACAAGAACACCGGCAAGCTCACCCGTGATCCACAGCACACGCCGGTGATCGGCAAGAAAGTCGAGTTCGCGCCGTCGCTGTGGGGCGGAAAAGATTGGCCGTCGGCCGCCTACAACGAGAAGACCAGCCTGCTGTACGTTCCTGCCAACGAGAATCTGACGCAGTCGTTCAAGGGCGAGAAAGTCGAGCTCCAACCCGGCCAGCTGTGGCTCGGCACCAAGGTCGAGGATATCAAGCTCGGCTTGCGCCCGGGTTGGGACCACATCGGCGAGCTGCAGGCCTGGGATCCGGCAACCGGCAAGAAGGCGTGGCAGTTCAACTTCCCGAGGACGCAGCTGTTCGGTTCGGTGCTCACCACCGCCGGCGGCCTCGTGTTCGTCGGTGGCACCAACGATCGCAAGCTGCATGCGCTCGACGCCAAGACCGGCAAGCTCCTGTGGGAGTTCGTCACCAACTCCGGAATCACCGCAGCGCCAGTCGCCTTCGAGGTGGATGGCACGCAGTACATCGCAGTGCAGTCGGGCTGGGGCGTGGATGCACAGCGTATTCAGGACAGCCTGGCGGCGCTCAATGTCGGTTTCGATCCCGACGTCCCGCAAGGCGGCGTGGTGTGGGTGTTCGCGGTCAAGTAGACGGTATCTGAGCAAAGTTGCGGGCGGACCGGTTGCGGTCCGTTCGCAACGCACACAGCTAACCGCCCGCGTTCCAGGTCATGCTGCCTGGGCTTGCTGCATCTGACTGACGCGCTGGGGCTCGCTCACCTCTTCGGTCAACACCTTGAAGCTGCACAGCTGGTTGGGTCCAAAGGAGTTGCTGATGGCCACGTCGGAGGCGTCGCGGCCGCGAGCCATGAGGATTCGGCCGATGCGTGGCGCGTTGTTGCGCGGATCGAAGATGTACCAGCCACCGTCGAGGTAGGCCTCGAACCACGCCGCGAAGTCCATCGGAGCATAGGGCGGGGGCTGGCCGACATCGCTGACGTAGCCCGTGCAGTAGCGGGCCGGAATGTTCATGCAGCGGGCGAACGCCACAGCCAGATGAGTAAAGTCGCGGCACACGCCGAGCCTCTCCTGGTAAGCCTCCGACGCCGTCCGCGTCGGCCGCGCGTGCTGATATCCGAACGTGATGTGGCGATGGACGAAATCGCAGATCGCCTGCACCCGCGCCCAGCCTGGTGGCGTCGTTCCGAACAGGCTCCACGCGATTGCGGACAACCGATCGGTTTCGCAGTAGCGGCTTCCCAGCAGAAAGACCAAGGTTTCGTCGGGCAGATCCTGGACGGCGACCTGTTGCGCATGAGGAGCAACCGCGTCGGGCTCTCCGGAATCCCGGACGATGGCCTCCGAGGCGAGTCTGATCTGCCCGGCCGGCGCCACGATGCGCGTACACACGTTGCCGAATCGATCCTGATAAGTGCTGGCCGGTACCCACGGATTGGTGACGAGAGTGTCCGCCACCACCAGGTCGGAGCGTCGCGATGAATGAACGCTGACCGCCAACATCATCGGCACCGGCTGCGGGCAGTTGAACACCAGTTCGTACCCGACTCGTAGCTGCATCTCAATTTCTCCCCACCTTCGAAACACGGCGCGATGGGGGCACGACTTGCGCGAAAGTTGCGCGGCCCCGACCTCGGTATATATGGGCGCATTGTGAGTTTCACAGGCTTCGCCCGTATGTAGGCCAAACACTGATAACAACGTCCGCCAAAGTCTGAGGCGCCGATCAACGACACGTCGCGATGCCTGCCAGCGCCGCGCACAGGGATTGGATGATCACCTGCCGCAGCGCGCCCCATCGTGGTGCGCTGTCGAACACGTGCTTTTGATTGATCTCGATTTCGACTCCCACATAAGCGGCGGGTCCAAAGCGCCGGCGCAAAGAGGTCGTCAGCCCGTCGTTCTTGCCCAGGTACGGATAGTTGCGGCGAATCTCGAGAGCCGGCGCCTGCATCGCGAGCATGCTCTTCCATCGCGCGCACAACGCCACCTCGCCGGACCGGGACGGGTCATACAGCAGCCCCACGTCCGCGCGACGTGCCACGCCATCGAGCTTCGGCGTAAAGCTATGGCACGCCAGGTGGATCACACGCTGGCGTTGGGCAACGGCCCGCTCGACGTAGCGCTCCACCTTGGTGCGATGGGGACGATAGTAGCGCTCGACGATTTGCTCACGCAGCTCGGGAGAAAAAGCTTGCACCGCCTTGGAGAAGGTGTGCGGATGACCGATGGATCGGTTCAGGTCGACCAACAGCCGGCTGACGGTCGATGCCACGAGGGGCGCAGCCAGGGCCTTGGCGAGCTGTCTCGCCAACTGCAGCGCACCAGGATCGTAACTTCGGTGCGAATCGAGCAAGCTCCGATACGCGGTGAACAGCGAGCGATAGGTCGGTGGAATCCAGTTACCGCCGTGCTCGCACGTGATCAGAATGAAGTCGGTCACAGGCGATGCGGCTACTGCAGATGCGATGCGGCGGTCGACCTACCAGACGAGATCGGGAAGCTGCCGGAACACGTTGCGCGTGCCCGCACTCCATTGATCGCTGAGCGCCGTGAAGTAGGCATCACCGTCGTCGAACCGGCGGCGCATCTGCACTTCGAGACTGTCCAGCTCATAGCAGACCAGGTCGATGGGCATCCCCACCGACAGATTGCTGCGCATGGTCGAGTCGAACGAGACCAGCACGCATTTCGCCGCGTCGGCCAGGCTGGTCGATCGCGTGATCACGCGATCGATGATCGGCTTGCCGTACTTCGTCTCGCCGGTCTGAAAATACGGCGTGTCGAGCCCGGCCTCGATGAAGTTTCCTTCCGAGTAGATGCGGAACAGCCGCGGGGGCTCGCCGCGGATCTGCCCGCCGAGAATGAAGGAGGCGTTGAATCCGCCCTCGTTCGCCGCCAGGTATTTGCCGTCGCGATTGTCGATTTCGCGCATCGCATCGGACACCAGCATCGCAACGTCGAACATGGTCTTCACATTCCACAGGTTGGGTACATTCTCCGCATCGCAGCGCTGCTTCAGCACGCTGGTCACCGCCTGCGTCCCTGCCAGATTGCCGGAGCTCAACAGAACGATCACTCTGTTGCCGCGGCGTTCGAACAGGGTCATCTTGCAGAACTTGGCGAAGTTGTCGACCCCCGCGCTGGTGCGCGAATCCGACGCGAAGATCAAGCCCTCGTCGAGCATGACACCTACGCAATAGGTCATTCCCCTGCCCTCATTCGCAAAACCAAAGCGCGCCCCGCTGGCACCAGCTCGCCCATCGGAAAAGAAAATCCCGCGCACCGTTTCCAGTGTGCGGGATCTTGATTCGACCGTCTTCGCGCGAGCTTCGGCTTAGGTCTCGGTATCGAGGAAGCTGCGCAGCCGCTCGGAGCGCGACGGATGGCGCAGCTTGCGCAGCGCCTTCGCTTCGATCTGACGAATGCGCTCGCGCGTGACATCGAACTGCTTGCCGACCTCTTCGAGCGTGTGGTCGGTATTCATCTCGATGCCGAAGCGCATGCGCAGCACCTTCGCTTCGCGCGGCGTCAGCGTGTCGAGCACCTCTTTGGTAGCGTCGCGCAGGCTGGTGTAGACCGCCGCTTCCACCGGCGCCATCGTGCTCTGGTCCTCGATGAAATCGCCGAGGTGCGAATCGTCGTCGTCGCCGATCGGGGTCTCCATCGAGATCGGCTCCTTCGAGATCTTGAGGATCTTGCGGATCTTCTCCTCGGGCATCTCCATCTTGGTCGCCAGCAGCTCGGGGTCGGGCTCCGGACCGGTTTCCTGCAGGATCTGGCGCGAGATGCGGTTCAACTTGTTGAAGTGTTCGATCATGTGCACCGGGACGCGGCTGGTGCGCGCCTGGTCCGCGATCGAGCGCGTGATCGCCTGCCGGATCCACCACGTGGCGTAGGTCGAGAACTTGTAGCC
>JBGPMS010000400.1:0-4499 GCA_041487115.1 Gammaproteobacteria bacterium | reverse complement strand
CAGTTGCGGCTGCTCGATCACCAAATCGGTAATGCGCTCGAGCAGCTCGGGCGTAAACTCCTGGCCACACACCAGCATTGCGCAAGAGTAATGGAACAAGGCCGCGGTGTCCAGCCCCCAACTTATGGGACAAAATCAGCATCAAGGGAGAGGGGACTACTGAGGCAAGGTGTATACATGGCATTAGCGCAGGACAAGATCCAAGCGTTAGGCGACGAGTTGTTCGAAGCCTGGAAGGCGGCGAAACAGCTTGCGCCTCTCACCGAGCGTGAGCCGAGCATCTGGCTGGCCAACAAGCTCGGCGGCTTCGGCATCGCGCTCAAAGCCGGCGAGGTGATCCTGTCCGGCTCGCTGTCCATCATGTTCCCGATCCAGCCCGGCGACAGCCTGCGCATGCGCCTGGGCGGGATCGGCTCGGTCTCTTGCCGCTTCGCGTGAGGTGCCTGTGCCACTGAGTCAAGGCAGATGAGCGGCGTCATCGCAGCGGCAGTAGTCGCGCACGTGCCGACGTTGAGCCGTGCGGAGATCACTCCGGAGTTTCAGACCACGCTGGTGCAGGGAGAGCATCGCCTTGGACGCGGGTTGCGATCGCTGTCGCCCGACCTGTGGGTGATCGCCTCGACACACTGGGTATCCACCTTCAACTGGATGGCGACCTGCCAGCCGGTGCACGAGGGCATGTGCGTAGCCGGCGAGGCGCCGGACCTGGTGCCCGGCCTGCCCTATCGCTACCGTGGCGACGCGGAGTTCGGCAATGCGCTGGTGGACGAATGGAAACGCGCCGACATCCCCGCGGTACGCAACGATTCAGCGCACTACGAGTGGGACTACGGCACCTTCGTTCCTCTGTCCCATCTCGACCCCGAGGCCGAAGTCGCCGTGGTGAGCCTACCCGTGGTGCTGATGGCGGACCAGGCCGAATGCGTGCGCGCCGGCGCGGCCGTTCATGCCACCGCAAAGCGCCTCGGGCGCCGCGTCGTGTTCGTGGCCAGCACTGCGCTGACCCACGCGCTGGTGCGTGGCCGCCACCTCATGCCTACGCCCGAGCGCGTTGAAGCGGACCAGGTCTTCATCAATCAGCTCAAGCGTGGCGCGGTGGATGCCGCGCTCGAAGGGTTCGCCGACTACAGCCGCCTGGTGGTGGCCGAGATGGGCGGGCGCGCGCTGGCCACACTGCTAGGCGTGGCAAAGGCCCTGGCCGAGGATGGCGTGCGCCTGGAAGGGCGGCAGTACGGCGAGTACGCGCAATCTTCGGGCAGCGGGAACGCGAACGTGGTGCTGACGGTGCCTGAGACGCTGGCGAAACTGAGCTAGCGGACCGGAGGTGGGAGCGAGCAAGGTGCGGATACGACAGTCGTCATGCAAGAGCTCTGCGGCTTGCCTAGCCTTGTGTCTGAGCTTGGCATGTTTCGCGCAACCGCCGCCCGGCGAGTGTCCGCAGCCGCGCTTCACTGGCAGAGCGCCAGACGACTACTATGGCCGAACCAATCCACTGCAAGCCACTGGGCAGGATCCCAAGGCCGGAGAGCGGCTGTATCGGGCAGGAGAGGTTTCCTGCGCGACCTGTCACGGCAGGAAGGGCGATGGTAAAGGAGAGCTTGCCGGGCAGTTCGATCCGCGGCCGCGCAACTTCGCTTGTGCCAAGACCGTTACCGGGATCCCGGACGGTCAGCTGTTCTGGGTTATTCGATTCGGGTCGCCTGGTACCGCGATGCCTCCGCACCCCGAATTCAGTGACGAGCAGATTTGGCAACTGGTGTTGCATTTGAGGCGGTTGGCGAAGTGACGGAGGCGAGGTCTCGCTCGCTTATCGCTGAAGGGATTTCATACTACAAGTCTGCAGGGATTCGCCGTTCCCCCCGGATCGCGGCTTCCTATCGCCACCCCAGAAAGAGATAGAACGCATAGTTGCCGCCTTCGCATACCCCGCTGCCAGGTAGAGCGGGCCGAGCACGCTGTCGGCGCCGACGAACACCGCCGAAACCCAGACCAGGCCAGGGAGTGAGGGGCCGTTGAGACGGTCGGTGACGTTGCCCGCTTCGAGACTGGCGCCAGCATAGTAGGCGCTGACGAAACAGCCGCCTTGACCGAGTCGATAGTAGTACACGAGCCGGCCTAGCTTCACGCCCGTCCCCACCAGCTGGTTGTCTTGAAAGCCGGACAGATTCAACGGCCCGCCGAGCGTGAAACCGTCATAAGAAGGCAGTTGAGTTCCGGAGCGTCTACTTGCCATCAGCAAGCGGCTGATTATCGAGGCGACCAACCGGATCGAGGCCAGGTCGTGAACTGGATCAGAGGGCTCAGAATCTAGAACGGTCTCAAGGAATGACTTCCTATCCTGCAGCCCTGCGCTCATGATTGTAAGGGCTCGTTCAGATGACGAACTAGGGGAAGCGACTGCACAAGTCGTGCACTTTCAGTATCGAGGAGGCGCGCGCGGACCGTAGGCGCGAGCAACTCGGGTGGCAAGCACACAGCGAACTTCAAATCTTCCGAGTACCGCTGCTCAGCCAACCCGAGCACTGAACCCGTTGGGGGTTCCGACGCCAGGGAGGAAGCTGTTCGCGCGAACTCACCGCCCACTTTCACGGAGAAATCGTCCCATTGTCGAGGACGGTCAGAGCGGATGGACGCAACTCGAGCGAGTACAGCATTGGCTGCGCTGCCCGCGAATGTCCACCAAGCTCCCGTTCCATCCTTGTAAAGGGTCACATCGGTCGCATCGGGATTCAAGAAACTGAATTGTCCTGACATTTGCGCGAGCTTCGTCGAGGCCCGACGGGATAGTTCGCACGGTACATTGCCTTCAAGGAGAACGTTCTTGATCGCTTGGCAGACACGAAAGCTGAGGGCTCGAGACGACCCGAGCCATTGAGATCGACCTTGGTCTGCAACCGGTTCGACCCACGCGATACGTTTCTTCCAATCAATCGACTGGACGCGCCAGCCCCGACCTCCCAACGAGAGAACTGCAGGTTGATCGTCGGATCTGATTGAAATTGGATTCACAAAGCCGAGTTCGGCGGTTCCGTAGCGAACTTCGAAGAGTGTTGGAGTCGTGAAGCTCGATACGAGGTCAAGAAAGTTGCGGCCACCGAATTGGCGCTCGCCCTCCTTTCCGAACCAGAGCAGTCCCTGTTCTTCCCAGAGGATGTCTACGGCCAGCAAGTAGTCAAGAAGTCCCGCGATCTCATCTATGGGCAGCTCGACGAATGCAGCAGCCAGCTGCGCGGTGCAGTCGCTTCTGACAAGCGATCGCTTCTCAAGCACCATCGCCATGGCCTGTTGCGCGACCAAGTGCCAAGGGGCCGCAGGTGCAATCACCGGTTCGGTGTAGCCTTCGGCTAGGAGCCGGCAGAGCGCGGCCGCGAGCAGGAATCCTTCATCGCTGGTTGTTAGGAACGTACAGTTCCGTGTCAACCCAGAGCGTCGCCCTGTGCGCCCCATCCGTTGGAGGAGTGAGGACACTGTCGATGGAGCGTCGATTTGCAGGACGTAGTCCAAGTCGCCAACGTCGATCCCCAACTCCAGGGTGCTGGTGGCGACGATCACACAGTCACGCTCCTGACCGAAGGCCTCTTCTGCTGCCCGGCGCTCTGAAAGGCTGAGGGAAGAGTGGGACACGAACGTGCGGACAGCAAGGCGGCGCAGATGCGAGGCCAGCTCCTCCACCTTCGACCGGCTGTCACAGAAGACAAGTCGTTTGTCCCCCCTGTACATCCGTGCAATCACGGTTGCAGCACCCTCCAGCGTCCCGACGTGGTCAATCACCAAATGGCCGGCCGAAGGCGGCGCCGCCTGCCCGACTACTTTTGCTTGCCTGCGCCCGCTGAACCAGCATAAAAGTTCCTCGGGGTTGCCGACGGTCGCCGATAGAGCGATACGTTGCGGGGGCGCGCTGACATAAGCTTCCAACCGTTTGAGCGCCGCTCGGAGGTGCCACCCACGATCGTCACCCGCAAAGGCGTGCAGCTCGTCGACGATCACGATCCGCACCTGGCCGAGAAGGGCAGGCTTGTCGAGACGGCGTGAGATCAGCATCCCCTCGATTGATTCCGGCGTTGTGAGCAGGATGTCCGGCGGCTCCCTGCGGATCCTTGCCTTCTTGGAGTCACTTACGTCGCCATGCCATACACCGACTGTTCGCCCCACAAGCTCTGCATAGCGCGACAGCCTGGGCTCCAGGTTATTCAGTAGCGCCTTTATCGGACAGACGTACAGGACACTTAGCCCATGCCAGTCCCCGGTCAGCATGCGGGACAGCACAGGCATGAAAGCAGCCTCTGTCTTGCCTCCGGCCGTGGGCGCAAGGATCAGGCAATCGGCTCCATCGAGAATAGGTGCGATCGCCTCGAGCTGGCTTGGGCGCAAGCCTCCCCACCCAAGCGAATTGACGATGTGGTACTGGACGGCCGGATGCAGCCGTCCAAACGAGCTATCCGTCACAGATCGATGTCGTCCACCGATTCCGCCCGGACGCTTGCCCGCTCCGCTGGAGT
>JBGPMS010000399.1:0-4506 GCA_041487115.1 Gammaproteobacteria bacterium | reverse complement strand
AGCGGGAAGCCGACGGGCAGCAGTACCCAGATTCTCCCGGTCTGGCGCATCCGCCCCGCCTGAGTTCCAGCCTCTTCCCCGCTGCCCCAGTAGAAGTCTGCGCGCACCGCCCCCTTGATGGCCCCACCGGTGTCCTGCGCCACCATCAGCCGGTTGAGCGGCAACGTCGAGTTGGGCCAGGTGGTGCTGAGGAACACCGGCGCGCCCAGCGGTACCGCGCGCGGATCGACCGCGACACTACGGCCTGCGGTCAATGGAACGCCAAGCGCCCCCGGTGGCCCGCCCGCGTTGGCCGGCTGCTCGCGGAAGAAGACATAACTGGCGTTCGCATTCAGCAACTCGGCCAGCTTGTCCGGATTGCGGGCGCCCCAGGACTTGATCCCTTGCATGGATGCCTGATCGAGCGTCAGCTCGCCGTGCTCAACCAGGAGCCGGCCGACCGACCGATAGGGATGCCCGTTCTGCTCCGCATAGCTCACGCGTACCATTTCGCCGGTGTCGAGCGCAACTTTGCCCGAGCCCTGGATCTGCAGGAAGAACAGGTCCACTGCGTCGTCCACCCACAGGATCTCCCGGCCGGCGACGTTGCCCTTTCCGGTTTCGATGTCGGAGCGCGTGTAGTAGGGAACTACGCGGCGACCATCGACGCGGCCACGCAGGCGGAGGTTCTTGAGCTCAGGATAGACCTCGCCCAGGTCCACTATCAGCAGGTCGTCGGGGACGCCCAGTACCGGGAAGCGGTACTGAAGACTCTGCTTGCGACTGCCGCGCAACAGCGGCTCGTAGTAGCCGGTGATGGTGCCTTCGGCCGAGCCGTCGGGGTTCGCCACCGCATAGGGCACGAAGCCGGACTCGAAGAATCGGCGCAGCGCGGCATCGTCCCGTGCCGAGACAGCGGCAGCATCGGCGCATACCTTCTGCCATTCCGGTCTGCTCTTGAGCGCGAAGCAGCCGCGCAGGAAAGTGCTGAAAGCATCGGTAGCCGCCTCCTCGCCCCACCCCGGCAGCCCGGACCAGGCCGCCGGCTTCAGATTGTTGACCCACGAGATCGGCGGTGGCACGGGAGGGGGCGCGGGTAGAGCAGGGCAGAGGCTTGCAGACGACGGTGGCGCGGGCTCCGGGCATACTGCGGCGGGCGCTGGTGCCGGCGGCGCGCTCTTCGGTACACTAGCGCAGCCGGCCAGCACGGCCGCCAGCAGAGCGAGGCTGCAGCGCATGCTCGTCACGAGACGAGAGCGAGAGTCGCCGCGCGCGAACAGGGCGATGGTTGCGAAGTCATTCTGAATAGAAGCCACGCGTGCGACACGAATATCCATGACCTGGTTCCTGATCGAGTCGGGCGTAGCCCTGCTGGTGCTTGTATTCATCGTGTGGTGGACCGTGCCGAGCGGCAAGCGCCGCAAGGATTCGGCCAACTCTGGCGTGCCAAACCAGTCAGATCCTGACTAACCGGATCAGGCGAAACCATCCTCCGAACAACGAGCCACGGTCCTCCACCAGCTGCAGCTGCGGCAAGCGCTCCAACAATTCCTCGAATATCACGTCCGTGCGCGTCGCCATACGGCGGGCGAGCGGGTTGATGGCTCGGCGCAGCCACGCACCCTGCCCGCGGCGCAGGAACTTGTCCAGCACCAGCAAGGTGCCGCCAGGCCTCACTACACGCGCGGCTTCGGACAGGCAGCGCGTGGGATCCGCCACCACCGCGACGATCAGATGCAGTATCGCGTAGTCGAAGGACCCGTCTCCGAATGGTAGTCGCAGGCTGTCGCCTTCGACCAACAGAAGATCCAGGCCGCAAGCACGTGGGCGTGCCCGATCCAGCATCGCCCGTGTCAGATCCAATCCAACGTAGCGGTGAACGCGCGGGAGCAGCGGCAGGTCGAGCCCGGTGCCGATACCGTCGATCAGGACCTTGGCCGGGTGTTCAGCCGGCAGGCGGGACAGGCTCTCGACACGCGCACTTTCCAGCGGACGCTTGACGACCAGATCGTAGAATGGAGCGATCAGCGCATAGCTGCGCCGCAGGGACATGGCTTGCGCAATCCCGCGTCGGCCCAACCCCTAGTGCAACACGCGGGGGATACTGAGGGTGAACTCGGGGATCGGCGCATCGAAGGCGGTGCCGTCCTCCGCCACCATCTGGTAGCTGCCGCGCATGGTGCCGACCGGCGTGGCGATGGCGGTGCCGCTGGTGTACTCGAAGCTTTCGTCCGGCTGCAGCATGGGCTGCTCGCCTACCACGCCCATGCCGCGCACCTCTTGTATCCGGCTGTCGGAATCGGTGATGATCCAATGACGGCTGATCAAACGGGCCGGAACGTTCCCGGTGTTGGTGATGGTGATGGTGTAGGCGAAGACGAACCGCCCGCCGTCCTCGTCCGACTGTTCGGGGACGTAGGTCGAGCGAGCCTTGACCGTAATCTCGTAGCGCTTGCTTTCCATCGGGGCATTGCACACGATTTCGCGCGCGGTGGCAAGGCGCTCGCGGCACCAGGCTCGAGATTGCGGCTACAATCGGACGGTCCAGTCTCGAGGCCCCGCCCCAAATGTCGACCCCGCGCGCCTTTCGCATCGCCGCCAGCATCCTGTCGGCCAACTTCGCCCGCCTCGGCGAGGAGGTGGAGAAGGTGATCGCCGCCGGTGCCGACATGGTGCATTTCGACGTCATGGACAACCACTACGTGCCCAACCTCACGATCGGGCCTATGGTGTGCGAGGCGCTTCGTCCTCTGACCAGCGCGGTCATCGACGTCCACCTGATGGTCAAGCCGGTGGACCGGATCGTGCCCGATTTCGCCAAGGCCGGCGCCGACATCATCAGCTTTCATCCCGAGGCGTCCGAACACGTGGACCGCACCATCAGGCTGATCAAGGAGTCCGGCTGCCGCGCCGGCCTGGTGCTGAACCCGGCGACACCACTCACCTGCCTGGACTACGTTCTCCCGGAGATCGACCTGGTGCTCGTCATGTCCGTGAACCCGGGGTTCGGCGGGCAGAAGTTCATCCGTTATGCGCTCGACAAGCTGCGCGCGGTGCGCGGGCGCATCGACCAGCTCGGGCGCGACATCTGGCTGGAGGTCGACGGCGGCGTCAAGGTCGACAACATAGCCGAGGTCGCCCGCGCCGGGGCCGACACATTCGTATCGGGTTCGGGCATCTTCGCCACGCCGGATTACGCAGGGACGATCGCCGCGATGCGTACCGCGCTGGCCAACAGTGACTGACCGCAAGGTACAACTTCCCGTATCGGTGAAGGCGGTCGCATTCGACCTGGACGGTACGCTGCTGGATACGCTGCCGGACATCGCCGCCGCCGCCGATCGAATGCTCGCCGCACTTGGTCGCGCGGCGGCCGGACAGGAGACCGTTCGCCGCTATGTCGGCAACGGCATCGACCGCCTGACCAAGCGACTGCTCACCGGAGAGATGGAGGCTGAACCGCCGGCCGACTCCTTTGCCCACGCGCTGGAGCTGTTCGAGCGTTACTACCGCGCCACGCTGACGGGCCGGACCAAGGCGTTCCCCGGGGTCGAGGAAGGGTTGCGCCGGTTCCGAGCGGAAGGGCTCAAGCTCGCTTGCATCACCAATAAAGCCGAGTCCTTTACCTTGCCTCTGCTGGAGGCGACCGGGCTGCGTCCATACTTCGATCTGGTGCTGAGCGGCGACAGCCTGCCGAAGAAGAAGCCCGACCCCATGCCGCTGCTGCATTGCGCCGGGCAGTTCGGGGCGCTGCCGAGCGAGTTGCTGGTAATCGGTGACTCTGCCAACGACACCCAGGCCGGGCGGGCGGCGGGCTGCCCGGTGTTCTGCGTGCCCTACGGCTACAGCGCCGGGGACGTGCGTGACCTGGATTGCGATGCTATAGTTGGCGACCTCATCAAAGCCGCAAGGCTCATCACCGCGATACGGTCGTGACCCACGGAACTCTGAAAACAGGAAGGATCTGGTTGCTCGCGGCGGGCAGCTGGCGCTACTGGCGCCCGTAACCGTTCGCTATCCGCGCGCAGTCTGGTATTGCTTTCCCCGTTTTACGAGTTTGTGTGGAGCCGTCATGACCGAGTCTGAATTCAGACAGCTTTCGGCCAAGGGATACACCCGCATCCCCCTGGTCCTGGAAACCTTCGCCGACCTCGATACTCCGCTGTCGGTCTATCTTAAGCTCGCCCATCGCCCCTGGTCCTACCTGCTGGAGTCCGTGCAGGGTGGCGAGCGCTTCGGGCGCTATTCGTTCATCGGCCTGCCGGCCGAAACCCGGTTCGAGGTCCGCGGCAACCAGTGCTCGGAGTATCGCCACAACCAGCTCATTCAGCAGTCCGAGCACAAAGACCCGCTCGAGTTCGTGAGGTCCTGCCAGGGGCGCTTCAAAGCCGCGCTGCGCCCGGGCCTGCCCCGTTTCTGCGGCGGGCTGGTGGGCTTCTTCGGCTACGACACCGTGCGCTACATCGAGCGCAAGCTCGCCAGTACGGTAAAGCAGGACACCCTCGACACCCCCGACATCCTGCTGCT
>JBGPMS010000398.1:0-4537 GCA_041487115.1 Gammaproteobacteria bacterium | reverse complement strand
AGTCGAGCATGAAGGTCATGGCGTGCTCGCGCGCGAGCGATTGGGCCTCCGCAATCCATTCCCGTGCCAGGCGCGTTTCGCCACGTCTGAGCAAGGTTCCGCTTCCGAAGTTGAGGCACCAGACCAGGTGGAACGCCAGGCCTGCCGGCCGCGCGAGCTGGAGGCCATGCAAGACCGCCTGCCGCGCCTGATCCGGATAGCCCAGAGACATGAGACCCATCGCCGACCACAGGCGAGTCCCCGATCTCAGCTCGTAGTTCAAGATGGGGCTCGCGAGCAGAGGCTCATCGGCGTCCACGCGCAGGAGCAATCGATCCACGACTTGCCGCGCTTGCCTGAACTCGCCCATGTAGGTTCGTGTTGCGATCTCCATGGTCTGAACGGCCATCAGAATGAGCGGACTGTTCAGCGACTCGGCGAGCGCTCTGAGCTGCTCGATGACCTGTTCCGCGCCAGCAAAATCGGAACGGTCCAGGTAGTAGGCACCGAAGTAGCTCAGCATCGCGACCAGTTTCTTGTACTCGCCAAGCCGGACCGCAATGTCGCGCGCCGGCGCAAGCGCCTGGATCACCTGCGTCGCCGGCCAGCCGAGCAAAGACTGGTGTGCCTTGGCCAACAGCATGCGGATGTCGAGCTCCTGCCGGTCACGCGCGATCGAAACCGGCGCCCGCTCATTCACGCTCAAAGCTGTACTCAGATGACCTACTGCCTCCAAGAGGGCTACGCGGTGCAGCGCGCGCTGACCCGCCTGCATCCAATACGGAACGGCCCGCTCGGGCAGCCCCGCTCGAGCGAAGTGGAGAGCGAGCGCCTCTGGCTCATTGGCAATGGCATAGGAGAAGCTCTCTTCCAGCTGCTGCGCGATCTGCGCGTGGACGTGAGCGCGCTTGCTCTTGAGCAGTGAGTCGTAGGCTGCGTCCTGTACCAGCGCGTGCTTGAAGGTGTAGAACGCATCCGGTGGCGTCCCGCGCTGGAATACCAGCCCGCTCCGGGTCAACTGCTCCAGCGCTGCGTCGAGCTGCACACCTTTCACCGGTGACAGGGCGGCCAGGAGTTCATAGGAGAACTCGCGCCCGATACAGGCTCCGATCTGGGCGATCTCCCGGATCGGCGCCAGGCGATCCAGGCGAGCAACGAGCGAGTCCCGCAAGGTCGTTGGGATCGCCAAGGCCGGCAGAGGGCCGTCGAGGACGTAACGATCATCGGCCGCCCGCATGAACTTCGATTCGAGTACCGATTTGGTCAGCTCCTCGACGAACAACGGGACGCCGTCGGTGTGGGCCAGGATTTCTTCCAGCACCTCCGGTGGAAGCGCCTTGCCACCAGTCAGTTCCGCTACGAGCCGGGCACCTTGCCGGCGAGTCAGGCGGCTCAGGGTGAGGCTGATGGCGTTGGGCTGGCCTATCCATGCAGGCGTGTACTCGGGCCGGTAGGTGAGGACCAGCAAAACGGGCAGCGACTGTATGCGCGGCAACAGCAGATCGAGCATTTCCTGTGTCGTGGGATCGATCCAGTGCGCATCCTCGAGCATCAGCACGACAGGCTGGCGTTGAGCCAGCGCCTCGACTTGTCCGGCCAGCGCCTCCAGGGTCCGCGCCTTCTGCTGCTGCGGTGAAAGATTCAGCGGGGGATAGCGATCGACTGGCAGGCAGAGCATGGCTGCAAACAACGCCCGTATTTGTCCGAGCTGCACGTCGCTGCCCAGCAGCAGGGACTCCAGCTTGTCGAGCTTTTGCTCCGGACTGTCGTCGCGAGCGAAGCCGGCGGAGCGCTCATATTGCGCGATGACTGGAGACAGCGCGGAGTTCATGCGATGCGGCGAGCACTGATACCGCACTTGCCTGTGCGGGTCCGCCTCGAGATGCTCGCGCAGCGCGCTCACGAGCCGCGACTTCCCGATGCCAGGCTCCCCGCTGATCAGTACGACTTGACCGTCGCCGGCTTTGACCCGCGCCCAGCGACGCAGCAGCAGCTCCACCTCTTCGTCCCGCCCCACCAGCGGGGTCGACGCGACTTCGCTGCGGCTGGCGTCGAAGCGGCTCTCGATTGACCGCACGCCGTCAGCTTTGAACAGGCGAACCGGCTGCGAGACGCCCTTGAGGGAAGCCGTGCCCAGGTCTGCATAATCGAACAGTCCGCCAGCGAGTGATCGGGTACGCTCGCTCACCACAACACAGGACGGCTCGGCCAGCGCCTGCAGACGAGCGGCGATGTTCGGCGTTTCACCCACTGCGGCCTTGGGTATCGATGCGTCGCCATGCCCGGTTCCGCCGATCACCACCAACCCCGTGTGTATGCCGACGCGCGCACGAATCGGTGTTGCCTCCTCGAGCCGGGAAACGGCGTCCACCAACTCGAGCGCTGCACGAATCGCCCGTGCCGCGTCATCCTCGTGCGCGTGCGGCCAACCGAAGTAGACCATGAGGCCGTCGCCGAGATACTGCGCGACGTGGCCTTCGTAACGGGCGACGACTGCACCACAGGCCTGTTGATAGGCTTGCATGAGCTCACGCAGCGCTTCGGGGTCGAGCCGCTCGGCGAGCGCGGTGGATCCGACGAGGTCGCAGAATAGAACCGTGAGTTGTCGACGCTCGGCGCTCGGAGGGGTGCTGTCGCTGGGCAGCAGCGACACGCTGACGGCGTCGTTGTTCGCTCCGACCGAAGAGGGTACCGCAGTGCCGCAAGCACGACAGAACCTGGCGCCGGCGCTCGATTCCGCGCCACACGCTTGGCACAGGCCGAGCAGCTGCGTGCCGCACTGCTCGCAGAAGCGCGCGCCGACTGGATTGCCGTGTTGGCAGTGCAAGCAGCGCATGCCGCTTTCTCGTCCCGACGATTGGAAGACGCCAGAGGCTAGCCCTTGTCCGCGTGCGGGGTCAAGTCTCCCCCTGGGCGAAGCTGTAGACTGGCATGACACCGATTACGGGTCGCATAGCTAGGGCGTACGCTGCAGTGGGGCCGATACCCGCCCGGCGCCGACGCTCCCGGCGACAGTTCGAGCCCGGCAACCTGACACGGAGGCCAGTATGGCTGTCATCGCGCGGCGCGACGTTCTCAAACTGCTGGGTGCCGGGGCGCTCACGGCAAGCTGCCCGTTGACGCGCCAGGCAGCAGCGGCGATTCCGGAGCTTCGCTATCGGCCGGAACAGGGCGCTCAACTGAGGTTCGTCCGCTGGAGAAATCTGAACCAGGGCGACGACGACCAATGGATGGCCAATACACGCAAATTTACCGAACAAACCGGCGTGCCCGTTCTGGTGGAGAACATAGGCCTCGAGGAAGTCTGGGCTAAATCGGCGGTGTCAGCCAACGTCGGGGCGGGTCCGGACATCATGATGGGCGTCGGCGGGCAAGCGCAGCTCTTTGCCGACAAGTGCCTGGATCTAACCGAGCTCGCCGGCTATCTCGCCGCCAAGTACGGTGGCTGGTATGACGCGGTGAAGGCCTGTTGTGTGACTGGCAACCGCTGGATCGCGGTGGGGGTGGGGTTTTCCACTGCCTGCGTCGTCTACCGGCAGAGCATGGTCGAATCCGTAGGCTTCCGGGATATCCCGCGCGACCTTCCGGGGTTCTTGAAACTGTGCCAGGCATTGAAGGCCCGTGGAATGCCTCCAGGCCTGGCACTGGGCAACGCGCCCATAGACGCTACCATCTGGTGCCACTGGCTGATATGGACTCACGGTGCAAGATTGGTCGATGAGGATAACCGGGTGGCGATCAATTCGAAGGAGACTATCGCCGCCCTTGAATACGCCAAACAGCTCTACCCCACGTTCGCCTCCGGCACACTCTCCTGGCTCGATCCGACCAACAACCAAGCGTTTCTCACCGGCCAGATCAGCCTCACCTACAATGCCATCTCGATCTACTACGTCGCCAAAACCTCCTCCGCCCCGAACTTGAGGGCAATCGCAGCAGACATACAGCATGCGCACCTCCCCATCGGTCCGGTGGGGCGGCCAACAGAGTTGGCGGTATTCGCCCCCGCGTGGATATTCGACTACACGCGCTTTCCGAACGCCGCGCGAGAATACTTGCGTTTCATGCTGGAGCGCGAGCAGTACGAGATCTGGCAGAGAGCATCCCTGGGTTACTTCTCGCAGCCGCTGCGCGCCTACGAGTCCGACCCGATGTGGACCGAAGATCCCAAAGTGACGCCATTCCGCGATGGACCGAGCATGACACTTCACGCTGGTTACGCGGGTAAGGTGGGCGCTGCCTCTGCCGCCTGCTCCGCCGAGTTCATCGTGGTGAACATGGTGGCGGAAGCCGCGACCGGACAGGCCACTCCGCAAGCGGCGGCCGCGCGCGCGGAGCAGCGGGCGCGGCGGTACTACAGACCTAGGGAAGCTCTGATCAAGTCACGCATGCGCGACCGCGGCGATTTGGGCCGAGGGCAAGAGGGCGAGGACGCCGTGTAGCCGGCCTACACAAGGAGTAGCCCGCGCAGCCATCGGCCCAAATCGCCCCGGTCCCTCGAAAGAGGTGAAAATTTATCGGGTTGTGTCAGGTGCGGCGTCTGCATTGTTGCGCTCCT
>JBGPMS010000397.1:0-4549 GCA_041487115.1 Gammaproteobacteria bacterium | reverse complement strand
GGAAGAAAATGCACGTTCACACCGGCTGGATCAAGACAGATTCGGCTCGGCGGCCACAGGGCAGGGACACAAAAGCCGCGCGGTTTCCGGAAAGCCACGGAAGTCGTTGTTCATTACGCTGGACTAGAGCAGGGAATTCCTTCACCGGCCGCTGTAAGGGCAGCCAATACTCGACACTTTTTGAGTCGACTGGCTCTTCAACGGGTTGCATCGTGCCTTTCGTCTGACGGGCGCTTCGCGGCCAGAAGCTGCCGGTCGAGCTGACGATTGAAATTGCCCCATAGCGGACGCCGACAGACGGCGAAGCATGATGAAAGGCTTGGCCTCGTCGCTATAACTTCTATGAAAGGTCCGACTCCCGTACCCAATACTCAGGGTATTCGGCGCGCACTGCTATGACAGCACTTCGTCCCAATCGCGAAGAGTCCAGCTCGAGACTACACCATCGGTAACGAAGGGGTCGCCCTGAATAAATTCCTCCGCGGCCTCGCGGGTGGTGAACACACCCATGTAGCCCTCTGCTGGATTTGCGAACGGGCCAGCCATGAGCAGTAGACCACGTGAGTAGAATTCGTCGAGCCAAGCGCTGCGGCTGTCGTCATGAATGTGCACCTTCCGCAAGCCATCCTGGGCAAGGTCATAGACCAAAACCGTTTTCATATCTCATCCTTAGTGGCAACGGGCGAACTCATCTTACCGCAGCCCTGTGCTGAGGGATGACCTGGCCGCGGAGTAAGGGCCGGAGACGGGAACCGCCTGTACGCGGAAATTGCGCTCGAGCCCAAGGCCTACCTGCCGCTGCACTGGACCCCATGGTCCAGGGGAAGTTCTTGGGATCGCCCCACTTGGTGGCGCCGGTGTTCACGAAGATGTGCGGCACGCCCCGTTTGCGAAAGGCAATATGCAATGGGGTCGGGAGGCGGTCGTATAATCGGCCGGAACCGACAGTGCAGAAAAGGCGGCCCAGGCGCACGCCAAGCCCGCGTTAGAGCGAGAATCATCCATGGTGGATGGGCACGCGTGCTTCGCGCATCAATGCGCTGCGCGGGCGAGTTCGGCATCGTGATCGCCCAAGGCGCGCGCCTGGGCGTGGAGCAGATCGCGCGCGTGCTGGCCGACCCACATTCCGGTGTACCCGCGCTGATCCTTGAGACGATGAAGCTGTTCATCGAGGAGATCCGGCTGCTGGAGGTGCGTATCGCTCAGCTTGAGCGCGAGCTCGCTCAGATCGCTCGCCACATCCCAGCGTGCGCCACGCTTATGTTGATCCCTGGCATCGGACTGCTGGCCGCCACCGCCATGGTCGCCGCCACCAGCGGCGAGGTCAGTCACTGTCGACCTTTTGTCTATTGAGCAACTTCCTAAGCCGCAGTCCCGGCGGCGGGTCATCGCTCGTGTGGCGGGACTCCCGCGGAGCTACGCGTGCCGTTGGCACGTATTGGCGGCTTAGGGCGGGTGACATCACCGGTAAACTGGTTGAAAACAACAAATCACCCGAGTCAACGATCTTCGCGTATCGCTTCGACGGAGATCGTGATCCGCACCTCGTCGCTCACCATGGTCGGATACTTGGAGATGCCGAAGTCCGATCGCTTCAGGTTGGCAGTGAGGTCGCCCCCGCACACGAAGCGCTTCAGCACCATGATCGTCACTTCCTTGCAGACGAACCGCTCGGCCGTGAGGTGGATGGGGCGAGTCACGTTCTTGAGAGTCAGCTCGCCGTCGAACTCCGTCGGCACGCCCTCGGCGAAGTGCACGCCGTGGCCCGAGAAGCGGGCGGTCTTGAACTTGGCCACATCGAAGAACATCTCGCCGCCCAGGAGTGCGTCGAGCTTCTTCACCCCGGTGTCCAGCGTTCGGGGATCGATGTCCACTGTGACCTGTGCGTTCTCCTGACCGGCGTCCAGCGTGGCACTGCCCTTGGTCACCCCAATCCGTCCGCGCACCGACGACACTCCCGTGTGCACAACGGCGAAATGCACGAAGGTGTGGTCGGGGTCGATGCGAAAGGTTTCGGCTGCCGGCGCGGCATTCGACAGCGCTGCAGTCACGAGACAACATCCAGTGATACAGAAGGCGATTCGCGTTCCAGCGACGACCTTCGCAATCCAGCGGTGCATGCCGACCTCCGATTCGAACGAGTACTAGTGTCCTGTCCCGTTAGTTCGTGGGATAACTCCACTAATCGGGAACGCGGCCCGGGTGCGGTCGGTGGAAAACCATGACCGGTTGGAAAACCCGCGAAATCGGCGTCAGGCAAGGCGCGAACCACAGCCAGGTTGGACACCTGGCGAGGATTCGCAACACAGCATGCCGCCGATTCTCGTCGGGTTTTCGGCCGCGAACTGATGGGACAGGACACTAGCTATAATTGGACGAAGTGTATCGCTCCAGGTTCGGGGAATTTGATGACCCGTTCGGCCCATGAACGCAAAGAGAGTCGGTACTTCCTGCATCGCAGCATCATTCCCTCCTGCACCGTCCTTGTGCGCGGGGCCCCAAACATGTTCCGGAGCGGTGCGTTCCAACCCGCCTGCGAATCCCGATAGTCTATCTCTGCCGCTCTTCACCACGGCTAACATCCTCGTAATTCCGAGGGTTGCGGCGCCTTCGCCACGCGGTCGTCGCCGGTATGGCCCTCTGCACGGTTCTTGCGCTATATTCAGGCGCCCCGCCGCGGCTGCGAAAAAAAAGGAAAATCATGGACACGGGTATTGCGGCCGCACCGAGCGTACTGACCCCGGACGACGGACGCACCGCCTTGAGCAAAGACGCGCTCAAGCGCGCGTTTCTCGACAATCTGTTCTACATGCAGGGCAAATTTCCGGCGCTGGCCACCAAGCGCGACTACTACCTTGCCTTGGCCTACGTCGTGCGCGACCGCTTGCTGCAGCGCTGGGTCAGCACCGCCGCGGAGTACACCAAGCAGCGCTCGCGTACGGTCGCCTATCTGTCGGCCGAGTTCCTGATCGGCCCTCACCTCGGCAACAATCTCGTCAACCTCGGCATCTACCATGAGGTCAAGCAGGCGGTGGCCGAACTAGGCATGGACTTCGACGACCTCCTGCAGCAAGAGGAGGAACCCGGCCTGGGCAATGGCGGGCTGGGGCGCCTGGCCGCGTGTTTTCTCGACTCGATGGCGACGCTGCAGATCCCGTCGATGGGCTACGGCATCCGCTACGAGTTCGGCATCTTCGAGCAGGAGATCGTCGACGGCTGGCAGGCGGAGCGCACCGACAAGTGGCTGCGCTTCGGCACACCCTGGGACATCCCGCGGCCGGAGTGGGCGGTGGAGGTGAAGCTCGGCGGCCACATCGAGGCCTACGCGGACGAGCACGACCGCAACCGCGTGCGGTGGGTGCCCGAGCGCGTGGTCATCGGCATCCCCTACGACACGCCGATCCTGGGCTACCGGTCGAACACGGCCAACACGCTGCGGCTGTGGCGCGCCGAAGCGCCGGAGTCCTTCGACTTCGAAGTGTTCAACCGTGGCGATTACTACGGCGCGGTGAACAAGAAGATCGTTTCGGAGAACATCACCAAGGTCCTCTACCCCAACGACGAGGCGATCCAGGGCAAGGAGCTGCGCCTCGAGCAGCAGTTCTTCTTCGTCTCGTGCTCGCTGCAGGACATGCTGCGCATCATGCGCGGGCAGAAGATCCCGCTGGAGCGCTTTCACGAAAAGTTCGCGGTCCAGCTCAACGACACGCACCCGGCGGTCGCCGTGCCCGAGCTCATGCGGCTGCTGGTGGACGAGAACGCGCTCGCCTGGGACCAGGCCTGGGACATCACGCGCAAAGCTTTGGGCTACACCAACCACACGCTCCTGCCCGAGGCGCTGGAGCGCTGGCCGCTGGGCATGTTCGGCAAGCTCCTGCCGCGCCACCTGCAGATCATCTACGAGATCAACGCCCGCTTTCTGGACGAGGCGCGGCTGCGCTTGTGGGGAGACGACGCCCGCATTGCGCGCCTGTCGCTGATCGACGAGAGCGGCGAGCGCTACGTGCGCATGGCGAACCTCGCCTGCGTGGGCTCCCATGCCATCAACGGCGTGGCCGAGTTGCACTCCGAGCTGCTCAAGCAGGACGTGCTGAAGGACTTCTACGCCTTATGGCCGGAGAAGTTCGGCAACAAGACCAACGGCGTGACGCCGCGGCGCTGGATCGCGTTGAGCAACCCGCGGCTGGCCCGGCTTATCTCCGACGCCATCGGCGAGGGCTGGGTCATCGACCTCGACCAGCTCGCGCGGCTCGAGCCGCTGGCCGGGGACGCAGCCTTCCGCGACCAATGGCGCGGCGTCAAGCGCGCCAACAAGGCGGAATTCTCGGCCTTCGTCCGGCAGCGCACCGGCATCGCCGTGGACCCCGAGTCCATGTTCGACGTGCAGGTCAAGCGCATCCACGAGTACAAGCGGCAACACCTCAATATCCTGAACGTGATCGCGGAGTACGTCCGCCTCAAGTCGGGCGCGCGCCCGGAGGCGCTTGCGCGCACCTTCATCTTCGGCGGCAAGGCGGCGCCCGGTTATTTCCTGGCCAAGCTCATCATC
>JBGPMS010000396.1:0-4637 GCA_041487115.1 Gammaproteobacteria bacterium | reverse complement strand
GTTCGGCGTGCTGCTCAACGCCGCCGCGCAACTCTTGCTGAAGGCCGGCACCAATGCGATCGGGCACTTCGAGTTCAGCGCCGCCAACCTCGCGCCCATCGGCTGGAAGGTGGCTACCCAGCCCTACATCCTGGGCGGCCTGTGCTGTTATGTCATCAGCGTGGTGGTGTGGATCATGGCGCTGTCGCGGGTCGAGGTCAGCATCGCGTATCCGATGCTGTCCGTCGGCTACGTGGTGAATGCGCTCGCCGCGTATTTCCTGTTCGGCGAGGCGGTCGGCATTCAGCGTCTGGTCGGCATCGGGATCATCATCGTCGGTGTGTACATCGTTGCCAGGTCTTGATTGAAGAGCATGAGCTACCTGCCGTTCGCGAAACCAACCCTAGACGAGGACACCATCGCCGGCGTGGCAGAGGTGCTGCGTTCGGGCTGGATCGCGAGCGGCCCGAAGGTGCAGGAGTTCGAGCAGGCCCTCTCCCAGTACCTGGGCGGACGCACCGTGCGTACGTTCACCTCGGCTACAGGGGCGCTGGAAGTGGCGCTGCAGGCCTGCGGCATCGGCCCCGGGGACGAGGTGATCGTGCCGGCCATGACGTTTGCCGCCAGCGCCAACGTGGTCATGCGCGTCGGCGCCCGGCCGGTGTTCGTCGACGTGGATCTCGGCACGCGCAACCTCGATCCGGCCCGGCTCGAGCCGGCCATCACCCCGCGCACGCGCGCGATCATGCCGGTGCACTTCGCCGGCTTGGCGGTCGACATGGATCGCGTCTACGACATCGCGTTACGGCACAAGCTGCGCGTGATAGAGGACGCCGCGCATGCCATCGGCACGCGCTGGAAAGGCAAGAGGATCGGCAGCTTCGGTGATCTGGTGTCGTTCAGCTTTCACCCCAACAAGAACATGACCACGATCGAGGGCGGTGCCTTGAGCCTGCCGTCGAACGCCGAGCTGAAGGCGGTCGAGCTGCAGCGCTTTCACGGGCTGGTGCGGGACGACGACGGCAACGCCGATGTCCTGCTTCCGGGTGGAAAGTACAATCTCAGCGACGTGGCTGCCCGCATCGGGTTGTCTCAGCTCCGACAGCTCGACGGCTTCAATGACAAACGCAGGGAACTGGTGGCGCGATACTTCGACCGGATGAGCTCCGAGCCGCCCTGCCTGCTGCCCGCGCGCGGCGATGAAGGCCACACCTGGCACATTTTTGCGCCCTTGCTGCCGCTTGGCCAGGTCGAGATGCCCCGCGGCCAGTTCATCAAAGCCATGCACGACCGCGGCATCGGCGTCGGGGTGCATTACCCCGCCCTGCATCTGTTCACCGCTTATCGAACGCTGGGCTACAAGGAAGGCGACTTCCCCAACGCCGAGAGGATCGGGCGGGAGACCGTAACGCTGCCGCTGTTCCCGACCATGCAGCTGTCCGACGTGGACCGGGTCTGCGACGCGGTCGCGGAGGTGCTGAAGTCGGCCAAGAAGGGACATCGATAGCCGGTCGGGCGTTCCGCGAGGCTGCTAGAATACTGCGATGCGCACGCCCGACTTGTCGGTCATCATCCCGGTCTACAACGAAGAAGAGGGGTTGCCCGCACTCTTCGCCCGCCTCTACGCTGCGCTCGACGCATTGAACTTCCTGTACGAGATCGTCTTCATCAACGACGGCAGCCGAGATCGGTCGGCGGCGCTGCTGCGCGAGCAATTCCAGAAGCGTCCGGACGTGACGCGCGCCATCTTCCTCAACGGCAACTTCGGCCAGCACATGGCGATCATGGCCGGCTTCGCCCACGCGCGGGGTCGCCGCGTCGTGACGCTGGACGCCGACCTGCAGAACCCGCCGGAGGAGATCGGCAACCTGATGGCTGCGATGGACCAGGGCTACGACTATGTGGGCACCATCCGCCGCAACCGCCAGGACAGCGCGTTCCGTCGCTACGCTTCCCGCGTGATGAACCGGGTGAGGGAGCGCATCACGCGGGTGAGGATGACCGACCACGGCTGCATGCTGCGCGCCTACAGCCGGGACATCGTCGACGCCATGGTCAGCTCGCGCGAGGTCAACACCTACATCCCGGCGCTCGCCTATACCTACGCGGCGAACCCCACGGAGATCGAGGTCGCGCACGAGGAGCGCGCCGCCGGAGCATCCAAATACTCCATCTATCGCCTGACCCGGCTCAACTTCGACCTGATCACGGGGTTCTCCATCGTGCCGCTGCAGATGTACTCCATCCTGGGGTTTCTGGTGTCGTTGATGTCCCTGGGCTTCTTCGCGCTCATCGCCTACCGCCGCATCGTTTACGGGCCGGAGGCCGAGGGCCTGTTTACCCTGTTCGCCATCGCCTTCCTGCTGCTGGGCGTCGCCCTGTTCGGCATCGGCCTGCTGGGCGAATACGTGGGGCGCATCTATCAGCAGGTGCGCGAGCGACCGCGTTATTTGATCCAGGCGATTCTAGAGGCCGCGCCGGAGCGCAACGAAAGCATGCAAGAGACACAGTTCGCGCAGGCCCGTACCGTGCCTCGCGCCTGATGTCCTCTGCCGTCGTCTTTGCCTATCACAACGTCGGCGTCCGTTGCCTGTCGGTGCTCCTGGCGCGCGGCATCGATATTCGTCTGGTGGTCACCCATGACGACGCTCCGGGCGAGAACATCTGGTTCGAGAGCGTGGAAGCCCTGGCGCGGTTGCACGACATACCTGTGGTCAAACCGGTCGATCCCAACGCTCCGCCCTTCGTGCGCGAAGTCGCCGCCTTCGCGCCGGACTTTCTGTTTTCGTTTTATTATCGGACGATGCTGTCGCCTGCCCTGCTCGAGCTCCCGGCGCGCGGTGCGCTGAACATGCACGGCTCGCTGTTGCCTCGCTATCGGGGTCGAGTACCGGTCAACTGGGCCGTGATCAAAGGCGAGCGGGAGACCGGAGCGACGCTGCACTACATGCTCCAGAAACCCGACGCCGGTGACATCGTCGCGCAGCAAGCCGTGCCGATCCTGCCCGACGACACTGCCTTCGAGGTCTTCGGAAAAGTGACGGTGGCCGCGGAAACCGCGTTGGACCGAGCCCTGCCCGCCCTGCTCGCCGGGACGGCGGCCCGAGTCACGCAGGACCTGAGCCGCGGGTCATACTTCGGCGGACGCAAGCCTGAGGACGGACGCATCGACTGGAGCCGCGGCGCGGCCGAGATCCACAACCTCGTCCGCGGCGTCGCGCCGCCCTACCCCGGTGCCTACAGCGACGTGGAAGGAAAGCGGGTGCGGGTGCTGCGCACGCTGGTGCCGCGCGAGAGTGTGCCGAGGACCGGGTTCCCCGCTTTGTTCTGCCATGCCGGCCGCTGCTATGCGCAATGCGGCGACGGCAGCCTGCTGCGCATCCTGTCCCTGGAGGTCGACGGTAAAATACTCGACGAGCGGAGCTTCCAGCGCATCGGCACCACGCCGCCCGTGCGGCTACCCATCCAACACCGGCCCTGACGGGGCCAGGCGGCCAACCATGAAAAAAGTCTGCATCTTCGGGGTCAACGGCTTCATCGGCCACCACCTGTCCAAGCGCATCATCGAGACCACCGACTGGGACGTCTACGGCATGGACATGCAGAGCGAGCGCGTCTCCGACCTGATGGGCCACCCACGCTTCCACTTCTTCGAGGGCGATATCACCATCAACAAGGAGTGGATCGAGTACCACATCCGCAAGTGCGACACCATCCTGCCGCTGGTGGCCATCGCCACGCCGGCTACGTACGTCAAGGAACCACTCCGGGTGTTCGAGCTGGACTTCGAAGCCAACCTCCCGATCGTGCGTTCCTGTGTCAAGTACGGCAAGCGCATTCTGTTTCCATCCACCTCGGAGGTGTACGGCATGTGCCGGGATGCCGAGTTCGACCCCGAGGCCTCGGAACTGGTGCTGGGTCCGATCAGCAAGCAGCGCTGGATCTACTCCTGCTCGAAGCAACTCATGGACCGCGTGATCTGGGCCTATGGCTCGGAAGGGCGGCTCGACTTCACCCTGTTCCGCCCGTTCAACTGGATCGGCGCCGGGCTGGACAATATCCACACCCCCAAGGAAGGCAGCTCGCGCGTCATCACGCAGTTCTTCGGGCACATCGTGCGCGGCGAGGAGATCAAGCTGGTGGACGGCGGCACCCAGAAGCGCGCTTTCACCTATATCGAAGACGGCGTCAACGCCCTGATGAAGATGATCGAGAACCGGAACGGAATTGCCACCGGAAAGATCTACAACGTCGGCAACCCGCGCAACAATTTCTCGGTGCGCGAACTGGCCCGGATGATGATCGATCTGGCGCTCGAGTACCCGGAGTATCGGGAGCAGGCGAAGCAGGTGAAGATGGTGGAGATTACCTCCGGCGCCTACTACGGGGCGGGGTACCAGGACGTGCAGAACCGCGTGCCCAAGATCGACAATACCTGCCGCGAGCTCGACTGGGAGCCCAAGTTCGACATGGAGCAGTCGCTGAGCCACATCTTCGATGCCTATCGCGGGATGGTGGCCGAGGCACGCGGGCTGGTGGACTGAAGAAACGTAACCCGGGTCAAGCTTGAATCTCGCACTCAAAATCGACGTCGACACCTACCGCGGCACGCGCGACGGTGTGCCGCGGCTGCTGGAGATGCTGAAGCAGCACGGCGC
>JBGPMS010000395.1:0-4642 GCA_041487115.1 Gammaproteobacteria bacterium | reverse complement strand
CAAGATTCCGAACGGCACGGGCGGCGTGGAAGACCGCATGTCGGTGCTGTGGCACCACGGTGTGGGCACCGGGCGGCTCACGCCCAGCGAGTTCGTGCGCGTCACGTCCACCAACGCCGCGCAGATCTTCAACATCTATCCCCGCAAGGGCGCAGTCAGCGTCGGTGCCGACGCTGACCTGGTGGTGTGGGACCCGGCTGGAACGCGGACGATCTCCGCCAAGACCCACCACCAGAAAGTCGACTACAACATCTTCGAGGGCATGACCGTCACAGGCATTGCATCGCACACCATCAGCCAGGGCAAAGTCGCGTGGGCGAACGGCAAGCTGGACGTAGTGCGCGGCGCCGGCCGTTACGTGCCGCGCCCGACCTTCCCAGCGGTGTACAGCGCGCTCAATCGGCAGGCGGAGTTGAAGCGGCCCAAGAGTGTGGCGCGGTGAGTGTGTGAATGCGTGAAGGGTGAAGGGTGAAGGGTGAAGGGTGAAGGGTGAAGGGTGAAGGGTGAAGGGTGAAAACGGGGAGGCGCCTGCCTCCCCGTTTCATTTAAGACGACCCTACTTCTGCGCCTTGTCCCACACGGCGTGGGTCCAGGCTCCTTCCGGCTTCTTGGTGATCACCGGGTCGGACTTGCCCGTCAGCAGCGTCTTCACCGTGCGCTCGTAGGCCGCCGGCTCCAGGTAGCCGAGCTTGCCGCCTTCGACCAGCTTGGCGATTTCAGCCATCTGCGTGACCTGGTGGCCCTTGGTCTGCGCGCCGGAAGCGTCGTTGTCCAGCACGATCTTCACCGCCTCGTCCTGATGCTTGATGGCATAGTCCCAGCCCTTGAGCGAAGCCTTGAGGAAGCGCGCGAGCTTGTCGGCCATCTTGGGATCGGCGATGGATTTCTCCATCGCGTAAAGGCCGTCCTCCAGCGTCGCCACGCCCTGGTCTTCGTACTTGAATACGATCAGCTCGTCGGGTTTCATCCCGGCTTCGATCAACTGCCAGTACTCGTTGTAGGTCATGGTCGAAATGCAGTCGGCTTGCTTCTGCAGCAGCGGGTCGACGTTGAAGCCCTGCTTCAACACCCTGACCGCGTTCCCGTCGCCCGACGTCTTGTAGCCCAGCTTGTCCATCCAGGACAGGAAGGGGTACTCGTTGCCGTAGAACCAGACGCCCAGCGTGCGGCCTTTGAAGTCCTGCGGCGTCTTCACGCCCGAATCCTTGCGGCAAGTGAGCATCATGCCGGAGCGCTTGAACACCTGCGCGATGTTGACCATCGGCACACCCTTCTCGCGCGTGGCCAGGGCCGAGGGCATCCAGTCCACGATCACGTCCGCCCCGCCGCCTGCAATGACCTGGCTGGGGTTGATGTCAGGGCCCCCGGGCTTTACCGTGACATCCAGCCCGGCCTCCTTGTAGAACCCTTTGTCCTTGGCCACGTAGTACCCGGCGAACTGCGCCTGCGTGACCCACTTGAGCTGCAGCGTCAGCTTGTCCTGCGCGGACGCCAGGCCGGTCCCCAGCACCAGCATCGTTGCGGCAAACCATGTCAGTCGTTTCATCGTCATCTCCCTCGGCTCGGTCGCAAAACTTGAGGATAAGGCGGTCAGGTGCGGTAGGACGGGTGCCAGAAGGTGCAGGCTCGCTCGACCGCAGCGATCACGCCGTAGAACATCGATCCGGCTAGCGCCGCGATCGCAATCACCGCCCACACCACGTCGACATTGAGGCGGGCGACTTCCGCGCTGATGCGGAATCCCAGTCCGAGGATCGGCGAACCGAAGAACTCGGCGACGATAGCGGCTATCAGCGCCAGCGTCGAATTGATCTTGAGCGCGTTGAAGACGAAGGGCAGCGCCGCGGGTAGCCGCAGCTTCGTCAGCGACTGTAGAGAGCTCGCGGCGTAAGACTGCATCAGGTCGCGCTGCATGGCATCGGCCGCGGCGAGGCCAGCGAGCGTGTTGACCAGCATTGGAAAGAATGTCACCACCACCACCACCGCCGCCTTCGATTGCCAGTCGAACCCGAACCACATCACCAGGATCGGCGCGATGCCGACGATCGGCACCGCGCTGACCAGACCGGACAAGGGCAGCAGGCCACGTCCGAGAAACGGGATGCGGTCGGCGATCACCGCCACCAGGAATCCTGCGGCACACCCGGTCACGTAACCGGCGAGCACCGACTTCAGGAAGGTCTGCCGGAAGTCAGGCCACAGGACATCCAGCCGTGTCGCCAGAATATGTCCGACCTGCGCCGGCGTCGGCAGCAGGACGCGGGGCACGTCGAAGCCAACCACCAACACCTGCCACAGATAGAGCAGTGCCACTCCGAACAGCGCTGGTGCGACCAGCGCGCCGATGCCACGGCGGGGCAGACGTGAGGCCATGGCCAGGACTCGCCATAGGAGCAGTACCCATCCCGACAGGAACAACCAGAGCCCGGGCGCCGCGGTGCCGAACGGCCCCGGCCCTTCCAGCAGGAGGAGCGGCGCCGCCGCGCCGAAGACCAGAGCGACGCCAGCGGCGCCGTGATCGAGCGCCGGGGTCCATCTGCGCAAGCCGGCCGCCGCCCCGAACAGCGCAACCAGGGCCCAGGAAAGAGCGCTGCGATTGCCCAGCCAGCCGCCATCGCCGGCCGGCGCGAACAACCCCGCGGCCATGAGCACGAGTGCCAGGACCTGGGTGACATCGCGAATCATGCGGGCACTCCCATGCGGCGGGCGACCAGCCGCTCCGCCAGGCTGACCAGGAACACCAGCGCGACCCCGATGACCGAAGCCATGATCAGGGCCGACCAGATTTGCACCGTCTGGCCGTAGTACGAACCGCTCAGCAGGCGGGCGCCCAGACCGGCCTGCGCGCCGGTGGGCAGTTCTCCGACGATCGCGCCGACCAGGCTGGTCGCGATGGCTACTTTCAAACTGGCAAACAGGAAATCGGTGGCCGCCGGCCAACGCAGTTTCCACAGCACGTGCGCCCGACCGGCGTTGTACGTGCGCATGAGATCGAGCTGCAGCGGGTCGGCAGAGCGCAAGCCCTTCACCATTCCCACCGTCACGGGGAAGAAGCATAGATACATCGAGATGATCGCCTTGGGCAGCAGCCCCGCGAAGCCTACGCTGCCCAGCACCACCACGACCATGGGCGCGATCGCCAGGATCGGCACGGTCTGCGAGGCGATGATCCATGGCAACAGGCTGCGGTCCAGCACGCGCGAGTGGACGATCCCGACCGCGAGGACGATCCCGAGCACGGACCCGAGCAAGAAGCCGAGTAAGGTCGACGAGACGGTCACGCCGGCGTGGTAGACCAGGCTGCGCTTGCTGTCGATCGGCGTGCCGAACACCGTCTCGTAGAGATTCGCCGCGATCTGATGCGGCGCCGGGAGCACCGGCCGCTCCATCGACCAGGCAGCGTCGATCAGCTCGCGCGCGGTCCAGGATTTTCCGTCACGCGCGAAGCGGTCGATGACCTGGGGCGCGTTGAGCCAGACTGCCAGTGCGTACCACAGGACCACTATGGCCGCGACGACCGTGGCGACCGGCAGTGCGCGCTGCGCGATGCCGTCGTCTGCACCGACGCCATGCGGCGCGGGCAAAGCGGCGACCTCAGTCGTCATAACTATGCCCGGCGCGCAAGGCCTGGCGGACGCGGTGCGCCACCGCGAGAAAGCGGGCGGTGTCCCGGATGTCCAGACGGCGCTCCGCCGGCAGGTCGCTGTCGATGATCTCCAGGATGCGGCCCGGACGCGGGCTCATCACGACGATGCGGCCGGACAGGAACACCGCCTCCGCGATGGAGTGCGTGACGAAGACCACCGTCTTCCCGGTCTGCTCCCACAGCCGCAGCAGCTGATCGTTCAGATGGTCGCGCGTGATCTCGTCCAAGGCGCCGAACGGCTCGTCCATCAGGAGCAGCTCTGGCTCGAAGGCCAGCGCGCGGGCGATCGACACGCGCTGCTGCATACCGCCGGAGAGCTGCCACGGGAACTTGCGCTCGAAGCCCGACAGTCCAACCATGGCCAGGTATTGAGCCGCGCGCGCTTTGCGCTCCGCTGCCGGCAGTCCGATGATCTCGAGCGGCAGCATGACGTTGCGCGCTACGTTGCGCCAGGCATACAGGGCTGGCGCCTGAAATACGTAGCCATAGGCGCGGTTGCGTCGCGCGGCCTCCGGGGTGACGCCGTTGACTGCGATGCTGCCCGCCGTCGGCGTGGCCAGGTCGGCGATAATCCGCAACAACGTGGTCTTGCCGCAACCGGAGGGGCCGATGAGCGATACGAATTCGCCGCGGCCGATGGTGAGGTCGATATCGTCCAACGCCACCACCGGCGTGTCGGCGGTCTGAAAGGTCAGCGACAGCCCGCGGATTTCGATAGCGATGGGCGGACTGTTTGCGGCCAGCGCGGGTTGGGGCGCGGCGGCGGGCGCACTCCGGGCAGCGGCCGTGTCCGAAAGGTCGGCGGCGGAGCCTGCGTCAATCGCAGACACGGCTCACACTCGCGACTCGTTCACGCGTGCAGTCAGGCGGTCACGCGCCGAGGGTTGCGCGGATCATGGTTCCAATCGACCGCCGGCAAGCCGGTGTCGATCTCGACCATGGTGATGCAGCCGGGCACCGGACAGACATGGTAGCAAAGGTTGCAGCCGACGCACT
>JBGPMS010000394.1:0-4647 GCA_041487115.1 Gammaproteobacteria bacterium | reverse complement strand
CTGTATTCCACGTACGAGGACGAGGATGAGTCCGACCCCACGGACAAACAGAAAATCGTGATTCTCGGAAGCGGCCCGAACCGGATCGGGCAGGGAATCGAATTTGATTACTGTTGCTGCCATGCTTCGTTCGCGCTGCACGAAGACGGCTACGAAACCATCATGATTAATTGTAATCCTGAAACGGTTTCCACCGATTACGACACCTCGGACCGCTTGTACTTCGAGCCGCTCACGCTCGAGGACGTGCTCGAAATCGTGGCGGTGGAGAAACCCAAGGGGGTGATCGTCCAGTTCGGCGGCCAGACGCCGCTCAAGCTGGCACGTGATCTGGAGGCCAACGGCGTGCCCATCATCGGCACCTCGCCGGACATGATCGACTGCGCGGAGGACCGGGAGCGCTTCCAGCAGTTGCTGAACGAGCTCGGGCTCAAGCAACCCCCCAACCGCACTGCGCGTGACCCGGTCTCGGCGCTGGCGCTGGCGCAGGAGATCGGCTACCCGGTGGTGGTGCGCCCGAGCTACGTGCTGGGCGGGCGCGCCATGGAGATCGTGCACGAGCAGAGGGACCTCGAGCGCTACATGCGCGAGGCGGTGAAGGTATCCAACGACTCGCCGGTCCTCATCGATCGCTTCCTGAACGACGCCATCGAAGTCGACGTCGATGCCATCTGCGACGGAAAAGAAGTGCTGATCGGCGGCATCATGGAGCACATCGAGCAGGCCGGCGTGCATTCCGGCGACTCGGCTTGTTCGTTGCCGCCCTTCAGCCTGTCGCTGGAACTGCAGGAGGAATTGCGCCGGCAGACGCTGGCGATGGCGCGCGGCCTCGATGTGGTGGGGTTGATGAATGTGCAGTACGCCATCCAGAAGGGCGTGGTGTTCGTGCTGGAGGTCAACCCGCGCGCGTCGCGCACGGTTCCGTACGTGTCCAAGGCCACCGGGCTGCCGCTCGCCAAGATCGCGGCGCGTTGCATGATCGGCAAGACGCTGGCTGCCCAGGCCATGTGCCGCGAGGTCATTCCACCCTACTATTCGGTGAAAGAGGCGGTATTCCCGTTCCTGAAGTTCCCCGGCGTGGACACGATCTTGGGCCCGGAGATGAAGTCCACCGGCGAGGTGATGGGCGTGGGCGAGACCTTCGCCGAAGCCTTCGTCAAGTCTCAGCTCGCTGCCGGGGTGAAGCTGCCGGTCGCAGGCAAGGTGTTCATCAGCGTGCGGACGGCAGACAAGCCGAAGGTGGTGGACATCGCGCAGGCCTTGCTGGGTCTGGGGTTCAGCCTGATCGCCACACGCGGGACCGCCGCTTATCTGGCCGAGCACGGGCTGGTGGTGCAGCCGGTCAACAAGGTGGCCGAAGGGCGGCCGCACATCGTGGACATGATCAAGAACGGCGAGATCGCCATGATCATCAATACCACCGACGAGCGTCGCTCCTCGATCCTGGACTCCTATTCCATCCGGCGCTCGGCTCTGCAGGGCCGCGTAACTTACTACACCACGGTGGCGGGCGCGCGCGCCGCCTGCGCGGGCATGCAGCAGATGCGGGAGATGCGCGCTTATTCGCTGCAGGAGCTGCATGCGAGCCTCCCACGCGCCAAGGCTGTTCAACCCGCCTGATCCGCGTAGAATTCCAGTTGCTGCTGCGACGGGGCCGGGTTCTTGCCGGCCCCTAGTCTTTCCTGGAAAGGGGAAATAGGGGATGAGAAAGGTTCCGTTGACCGCCACCGGCGCTGAAATGCTGCGCGCGGAGTTGCATCAGCTCAAGACGGTGGAGCGCCCGCGGGTGATCCTGGCGATCCAGGAAGCCCGTGCCCACGGCGACCTGTCCGAGAACGCGGAGTACGACGCGGCCAAGGAGCGCCAGAGCTTCATCGAAGGGCGCATCGCGGAGCTGGAGAGCAAGCTGGGCAACGCCCAGATCATCGAGCCCGCCCACCTGGATGCCGATGGCCGCTGCGTATTCGGCGCCACCGTTGAGCTGGAGGACATGAACAGCGGCGAAGTGGTGACCTACCAATTGGTAGGTGAGGACGAGGCCGACATCAAGCGCGGCAAGATCTCCATTACCTCGCCCATCGGGCGCGCCCTGGTCGGCAAGGAATCGGGCGACGTGGCCGAAGTCCAGGCGCCCGGTGGCGTGCGCTCATACGAGATCCGGGATGTGAAGTACATCTGATGGGCAGGGTCGCCGAAGGCCTCCAGTCCCTGACGGTGACGCTCTGGGTAGGTGTGCTGTGGGCCGTGGGCCTGATGGTGGCGCCGACGTTGTTCCAGTTCGTGCCGGATCGCGTGCTGGCCGGCAGCATCGCTGGGCGCTTGTTCACCTATACCGCACTGATCGGGCTGGCGTGCGGGGCCTATCTGATGCTGTTCAGGTTGGCGCGCTTTGGCAGCCATGCCCTGCGGCACGCGTTCTTCTGGGTGGCGCTCGCGATGGTGATCCTGACCCTCGTCGGCCAGTTCGGTATACAGCCGATCCTGGAGGGATTGCGAGAACAAGCGCTGCCGCGGCAGGTGATGGAAGGCGTGCTGCGTAACCGCTTCGCCGCCTGGCACGGCGTGGCCAGCGTCCTCTATGTTATCGAGTGCGCGCTGGGCGCCGCGCTGGTGCTCTTGCAGGAGCGCGCACCGAACTAGCCGGTCGCCGCCCTTGTGCTGTTGCAGGCGCGCGCCCCGAACTAGCTGGGCGCCGCGCTGGTGCTGTCGCAAGCGTGCGGCTCGAACTAGCTGGCCGCCGCGCCTGCGTTGTTGCAGATGCGCGTTCCGCGCTCCCCGGCCGCCGTGCTTGTGTTGTGGTAACCGCGCGCCCCGAGCCAGAGCGGGGTCGCTCTGCTGTCGCAATGCGCGCGGATCCGGCGCGCGGACGCGCTGCCACGACACTCGATTTCGCACCTGGGCGTGGCGGTCGCGCTGCCCGCGGTGGGCGGGATGCCTTGGCGACGGTGCGGGCCCGGGTCCGCTGGGGTGGGGCCTTGCGCCGGGCGGGTGGCGGCGCCGGCGGATTCTCGCGGTAGATCACCAGGACCCTGCCGATGTGCTGCACCGGTTGCGCTCCCAGGCGAGCGCACATCGTCTCCAGCATCGCTGCGCGCTGGTCCCGGTCGGCGCTGGCCGCGCGTACTTTGATCAGTTCGTGACTCTTGAGACTGACCTCGATCTCGCGCAAGACCGCGTCGGTCAGGCCCTTGTCTCCCACCAGCACCACCGGGTGAAGGGGATGGGCGCGGGCCTTGAGATCCTTGCGCGCGAGCGGTGTGAGCTCCATATGATCCATCCAATGGTCGCAAAGGTCGGATTCTAGGAGATGCCTCGAAGCAAGACCAGCAAAGCCTGGATGCGGGAGCACGTAAACGATGTCTACGTGCAGCGCGCCAAGCGGGAAGGCTATCGCTCGCGGGCCGCTTACAAGCTGCAGGAGATCGCCCGCCAAGACCGGCTCATCGCGCCGGGGATGACGGTGGTCGATCTGGGGGCCTCCCCCGGCGGCTGGTCCCAGGTGGCAGCGGAGCTGGTAGGACCGAAAGGCAAGGTGATCGCCGTCGATCTGCTGGAGATGGTGCCCATGCGTGCCGTCGTCTTCATCCAGGGCGATTTCCGGGAGGACGAAACCGTCGCTCGACTGGAGCAGGAGCTCGACGGAGCGGTAGTGGACCTTGTGGTCTCCGACATGGCACCCAATATCAGTGGAATCAACGTGTCGGATCAGGCGCGCGTGATGCATCTGGCCGAGCTGGCGCTGGAGTTTGCCGCCAAATACCTGAAACCGGAGGGAAACCTGCTGGTCAAAACGTTCCAGGGCGCCGGCTTCCAGGAATTGAGAGAGGCCATGCGCCAGCACTTCCGCCAGGTGTTGACACGTAAGCCACAGGCGTCCCGTGGCCGCAGCAGCGAGCTGTATCTGCTCGGCAAGGCCTTGATCCGCAACCCCTAAACCTGCCGGATGGAATGGCTATACAATCACCCATCGTCGGTACTACCGGTGCCCCGCGCGGGGCGTAGGAGCAGATTTGAACAACCTGATCAAGAACGTCGCCATCTGGCTGGTCATCGCGCTGGTGCTGATGACGGTGTTCAACCAGTTCAGCGCCCGCCAGCCATCGCAGAAGCCGATGGACTACTCCACGTTCATCGAGGAGGTCCGCTCCGGCAATGTGACCAAAGTGACGATCGAAGGCAAGATCATCAAGGGCGTGAAGAAATCGGGCGAAAAGTTCGTGACCTACCCGGCGCCCGATCTGTGGATGGTGAGCGATCTGCTCAAGAACGGCGTGAACGTGGAAGCCAAGCCGGAGGAAGAGCAGGGCTTTCTCATGCAGGTGTTCATCTCCTGGTTCCCGATGCTGTTGCTGATCGGCGTGTGGATTTTCTTCATGCGCCAGATGCAGGGTGGTGGGCGCGGCGGTGCCTTCTCCTTCGGCAAGAGCCGCGCGCGCATGCTGGACGAGAGCACCAACCAGATGACCTTTGCCGACGTGGCCGGATGCGAGGAGGCGAAGGAGGAGGTCAAGGAACTGGTCGAGTTCCTGCGCGATCCGGGCAAGTTCCAGAAGCTGGGCGGGCGCATCCCGCGCGGCGTGCTGATGGTGGGCAGCCCGGGCACCGGAAAGACGTTGCTGGCGAAGGCGATCGCCGGGGAGGCGAAGG
>JBGPMS010000393.1:0-4652 GCA_041487115.1 Gammaproteobacteria bacterium | reverse complement strand
TCACGCCTAGGCGTCGCGCGGCATCGTCGACGCGATCCCAGCTCGTTTCGGGAAAGCTCCATAGTCCGCCCCAGATCCCCGGCGCGCGACGCTTTTCCAGCAGCACCTCGCCGCCGTTCATCAGGATCAGCATGGTCGTTTCGCGCTCAGGCAATGCCTTGGCGGGGCGGGGTGAGGGCAATCTGTCCGTAAGCCCATTGCGCCATGCCACGCAGGTGCCGGCGACGGGACAAACCCGGCACTGGGGATTGCGCCGCACGCACAGCCCCGCGCCCAGGTCCATGAGCCCTTGCGTGTAGGACTCCAGATCACCTTCCGGCAGCAGAGCTTCGGCTCGCTGCCAGAGCCGGTCCTGCACCGGCTTTGCGGCCGGATAACCGGAGATCCCTTCGTGCCGCGCCAGCACCCGCTTCACGTTGCCGTCCAGGATGGCGAAGCGCGTGCCGAACGCGAAGACACAGATGGCGGCGGCGGTGGAACGCCCGATACCGGGCAGCGCGCATACGGCCTCGAAGTCGCGCGGGAATGCGCCGCCATGCCGTTCGGCGATCAGCCGTGCCGCAGCACGGAGGTTGCGGCCGCGCGCGTAGTAGCCGAGCCCGCTCCAATGCGCCAAGACCTCGTCCTCGGAGGCCGCTGACAACGCCTGCAGATCTGGAAAGCGGGCGAGAAACCTCCGATAGTAGGGGATGACCGCCGTCACCTGGGTCTGCTGCAGCATGATCTCCGACAGCCAGATGCGGTAGGGATCGCGCGTGTTCTGCCAAGGCAGATCGTGGCGGCCGTGTGCGGCTTGCCACCGAACGATCCGAGTGGCGAAGTCCTCTTCGTCGGAGGAAGACGGCAACTGCTCCGGAGTGAATGCGTGAATGCGTGCACGCGCGAGCGCCCCCTTTGAGTGCGCTCTCCTGTTGCCGGGCGAGATTGGCGCGGATGCCTCGTCGCGCGATGGCCCCCCTGTTCCGACAAGTTTCCTGGTCTTCATGCCTTCACTTCTTTCGCGCGTGCTAGCGGAGCAAACCTTTTAACTTGTCCTTGATCTGGTCCTCCGGCTTCTTGGCAGGGGCGGCCGGCTGAGGCTGATCCCCGCCGGGTGCAGCCGTTCCGGACTTGGCCTCGGCCGGAGACCGCCCGCCAAGCAGTTGCTTGCCCAGCTCCCGCAGCTGGCCTTTTGTACTCCCCTTGAGCATCTCCTTCGCCGTCTCCTTCAGCGCCTCCTTGCTGGCCCCGCTGAGCATCTGGCTGAACTCCATCTTGTACTTGATCCCTGCGTAGGGCCCGTAGATGCGCACTGGCAGCGTCAGCCCGCTCAGTTCCGCGCGCTCCTTGCCGCCCTGTGCGGCGGTGGTGGCAACCACCGCCGCCTTCACCACGTAGTCCAGGCTATCCTCACCGATGTTCACATTGCCCTCGCCGGAGATGCGCAGGAAGGGCGACTTGACGCTCAGGTCGCTGTTGTGGGCAACGCCGTTCTTGATGGTGAAGCTCGCGGTCAGCTCCGAGAAGTCGGTCTTCTGCCCCTGATCGGCGGCCTGCTCCACGTCACCGGCGCCGAGCCTGGCCTTGACGTTGCGGATCGTGCCGGCCAGGTCGATGCCTTTGATGGCACCGTCCTTGAGATTGAGGGTTGCCCCGCCGTCGAGCGCTTTCTTGAAGGCGGTGACGGTATGCCCCGCAGTGGTCAAGTCCAGCACCACGTTACCCTTGCCTTCGAGGAAGTCCTTCTGCATGACATCGCGCAGCAGCGGCCCGATCGAGACCCCACTCAGCACCTGCTTCACCGCGATCTGGCTCGTGTTGGCGTTGACGCTGGCGCTGCCCTTGAGCGAGCCCTGATACAGGTTGGCCTGAATCGGATTCGCTTCGAGCCGGCCGTCCTTGGCGCGCACGTCCACGCGCACGCTGCTGGCCTTGATGTTGTTGGCCACCAGGTCCCCGATCTTGACGCTGCCGTCGAGCTTGAGCGGTTTCAGCGGCGACAAATCGACCGGCTGCTCCGACTGCTTCCCATTCGGCTCTGCGGTCTTGGCCTCCGCCGTCTTCGCGGGGGCGGTCTTGGCTTCCCCGCCCTTCTGCTTGGGCGCCATGTACCGGTCGACGTTGAGCTTATCGATGTTGACGTCGAAGTCGTAGGCCGGTGCGCTGAACTTCGTCATGCCAAGCTTTGCCTTGATGTTGCTCTCGTCGAGCTTGGCCAAGACGTCGGCCGTTATGCGCTCCTTGCCGAAGTCGGCGCGCACGGCACCCGAGAGGACCGCCTTCACGTTCTTCTGCGGGATGGAAGGGCTGCTGGCGATGAAGTCGGCGGCGATCTTCGGCAACTGGAAGATCCTGGCCTCCAGGTTGCCGGCGATCGGCGTGCTGAGCGTGCCCTTGATCGCGTTGTCTTTGGCCTTCGCGTCCACTTCCAGGGTCAGGGCCGCGATCTTGAGCGCCTGCGCCGAACCCTCGAGCGCCGAGAGCTTTAGCCTGACATCGCCATTGCGCTCTGCACCTGCGAGCTTTGCGATGAGCAGCGCCGATTCGCCGCTCGCCTTGTCGCCGTTCACCTCCAGCTTCGGCATGCTGAGATTGATGTCCAGGCTATCCTGGCCAATCTTGCCCTTCGCGAGCAGCGCGAGGCCTTCCACCAGCAGCTGGCTGGCGCCGAGATTGACGCGCACCTTGGGTGCTTTGAGGCTGCTCTCCGTCAACGTCATGCCCGCGATGGTGCCGGTAGCCGAGAGCGCCAGGGCGTCGACCGCGAGCGCTTCCGGGCTGGACTGGATGCTCGGGGCCGCCAGCTTCACGTCGAAGCTGTCCTTGCCGCGGCTCGCCTTCGCTTCCAGGTTGAGGCCGGTTACCTTGACCGTCTGTGTGGCTCCGGCCGCCTCGACGTCGGTCTTGAGCGTGGCGGCGATGCCCGAGAAGTCGAGCGCGCTTCCGCTGAGCTTCGCCTCCAGGCCCTTGAAGCCGTACTGCTGAGCTTGCAGGTCGAACGTGAGCGTGCCGGTAAGCCTCGCCTGCAGATCGGCTTTCGGCTTCACGCCTCTGATCGTCATCTCGAGATCCACCGGACTCGCCGTGCGATCCGCCAGCCGGCCGGTCTTGAGCTGCACCAGGTCCACCGCGAGGTCGTTGCCGTTGGTCTCGTCGCGCCAGGTGACGTGCGATCGGGTGAGGCGGATTCCGCTGATGTCCAGCTTGACCGGCTGCTGCGCAGCCACCTGATCTCTGGGTGCCGCCGAGGGCTTGGGCAGTTCGTGCTTCTCCACCGCACGGGAACCGCCGCCAGCCAGGTCGGCGAAATTGGTCTTGCCGTCCTTGAACCGGATCAGGTTCGCGCGCAAGCCATCGATGCGCACCTCGTCCACCACCACTTGCTTGCTCACCAGCGGCCACAGCGCCACGTAGACCTGGACGCCATCGACACCGGCGAATTCCTTGTCGCTGGCACGCTCGGACAGCGTGGTCTTGCCCACGGCGGCGCCGATTTTGGGAAAGAGCTTCAGCCCGATGTCGCCCTGGATGCTGAGCGTACGCCCCGTTCTCTCCTTCACCATTTGCACGATCTGCGGCTTGTAGGCGTTGGGATCGAACATTGCGGCCACGATCACCACCACGACCACCAGCACGACGATCAGTGCGCCAACGGCGTAGAGGGCGTACTTCAAGGCTTTCATATCTTCCGGGTCCCCACATGGTGCTCGATGAGCGCGCATTCTACGCCGGGGCCCGATGCCCCGGCTGGGGGCCTGGCTCGACTGCGGCTCCGACCGCACTCGCGTTTATGTTTTCTTGACCCCGTGATGCGAAGTCTTTGCACCGTTTTTATATGCGTTTGGCTACATTGAACCTCACATTCCGTCTCTAGGAGGCAACGATGATGGATCTCATCTATCTCGCGGTGCTGATCGGTTTCTTTGTCGCTTCGGCGGTGCTCGTGCACGGCTGCGAGCGTCTGATGGGGAGGCGGTCATGAGCTGGCTCTATGTGTTGAGCGGGCTCGTCGCGCTCGGCATTACGGTCTATCTGGTCGTCGCCCTTCTTTATCCGGAGAAGTTCTGATGAGTGCCAACGGTTATCTCCAACTGATCCTATACCTCGTCGTTCTGCTGGCGCTGGCGAAGCCGCTCGGCACCTACATGGCGCGCATATATGAAGGGCAGCCTGCGGTGCTGAACCGCGCGGGAGCGCCGGTCGAACGGCTTCTCTATCGGATTTGCGGCATCGATCCCGCGCAGGAAATGCGCTGGACGCGCTACGCGTTGGCGATGCTGGTGTTCAATCTGTTGGGTGGGCTGGTGGTCTATGGCCTGCAGCGGCTGCAAGGCTACCTGCCGCTCAACCCGCAAGCGTTCGCGGCCGTCTCGCCGGACTCCTCGTTCAACACGGCCACCAGCTTCATCTCCAACACCAATTGGCAGGGCTACGGCGGCGAAAGCACCATGAGCTACCTGACGCAGATGGCCGCGCTGGGCGTGCAGAACTTCCTGTCCGCCGCCACCGGAATGGCCATTCTGCTCCCGGTGATCCGCGCTTTTGCACGCCAGAAGGTCGATACGGTAGGCAACTTCTGGGTCGACCTCACGCGCACGACGCTGTACATCCTGCTGCCGCTGTCCCTGATCTTCGCGCTGGCTCTGGTGTCGCAGGGCGTGGTGCAGACCTTC
>JBGPMS010000392.1:0-4655 GCA_041487115.1 Gammaproteobacteria bacterium | reverse complement strand
GGAGCGCAGTCGACGCGCAATGCAGGGTCCAACGGCGCCTTCGGCCAGGGCAATCAACTGCTGTTCACCGAAACCGGCATCCTCAGCTTCTCGGTGATCAAGGGCGATACCGTGTTCCGCCCGCCCGATTTCGAGCTCCGCTTCGTCCCGGTGATCAACTACAACCGCGTGCTGACGAAGGAGGTGCGAGCGGTGAACGCCAATCCGGGCGCGGGCACCAACCGTACCGACACGTTCGTCGGCGTGCAGGAGCTGTTCGTGGACAAGCATCTCAGGAACGTGTCGGATCGCTATGACTTCGACAGCGTCCGCTTCGGCATTCAGCCGTTCACCGCGGATTTCCGTGGCTTCCTGTTCCAGGATCAGCCGTTCGGTGCCCGCTTCTTCGGGACGCGGGACAACAATCGCTGGCAGTACAACCTGGCATGGCTGCGCCGCCTGGAGAAGGACACCAACAGCGGGCTCAACGACGTGTCGCAGCACTTTCGCGCCGACGACGCCTTCGTCGCCAACGTGTACCGGCAGGATTGGCCGGTGCCGGGGTTCACCACGCAGGGGGTGATCCTGTACAACCGCAACCGGGAAGGCGACCGCCCCGACTACTACAACGCCAACGGCTTTCTCGAGCGGCCCGCCGTCTTCGGCAGCGGCCGGCCGTACAACTACGACGTGACCTATCTCGGCGTGAACGGGGACGGCCACTTCGGCCGCTGGAACCTGAGCGCGTCCGGGTACTACGCCTTGGGCAACGTCGATCGCGGGCAGCTCTCCGGACGGTCAGAGGACATCGGGGCGCTGTTTGGCGCGATCGAGCTGTCGCGGGACTTCGACTGGCTCAGGGTGCGCGCGAACGCTCTATATGCTTCGGGTGACAAGGATCCCTACGACGGCAAGGCGGGCGGCTTCGACGCCGTGCTGGAAAACCCGCAGTTCGCAGGCGCCGACAGCAGCTACTGGATCCGGCAATCGATCCCGCTCATCGGGGGCGGTGGAACGTTCCTCACCATACGCAACGGCGTGCTCCCGTCGCTCCGCTCTTCGCGCGAGTTCGGCCAATCGAACTTCACCAACCCGGGCCTGCACTTGCTCGGCATGGGTGCCGACGTCGACGTGGGCACCGGCTTGCGCTTCATCAGCAACGTCAACTACCTGGAGTTCGACAACGTCTCGAGCCTGGAGGCGCTGCGCAACCAGAAGCTCGGCAGCTCGAGCATCGGCCTCGACGTCTCGATCGGAATCCAGTATCGCCCGATGTTCACCCAGAACCTCGTGGTGAACGCCTCGTTCGCCCAGTTGTTTCCCGCCGATGGCCTGCGCGCGCTGTATGGCAACGCGGTCGACGGCATGCAATACTCGGCCGTGGTCAACGTGCTGCTGACATTCTGATGCGAGTCCTCCTCGTCGCGATCCTGGGTGGGGCAAGCCTGTGCGGCATCGTGGCCGAAGCGGGAGCGCCTCCTGCACCCGCCAAGCAGAGCGAAAGCGACGCATACGCGAAGTCTCATGGTTGCACGACCTGCCACGCCGCCAGCGACCGCGCCACCATGCACTCGAGCCCTGCCGTGGTGCTGGGGTGCACCGATTGCCACGGCGGCGATGCACGGGTCCAGAAGCCCCAGGGCGCTGAATACAACACCTACGGAGACAAGGAGTACCGCGCCGCCATGGATGCAGCGCACGTGCTTCCGCGCTTCCCCAAGGCGTGGGACGCCCCGAGCTCCGCCAACCCACGCCTGTCGTACACCTTGCTCAATCGCGAGAGCCCCGAGTTCCTGCGCTTCGTGAATCCGGCCGACTACCGCGTCGCGCGCGAGACCTGCGGCGCCTGCCACCTGGCGATCATCCAAGCGGCGGAGCGCAGCCTGATGTCGACCGGCGCCATGCTGTTCAATGGCGCCTCGTACAACAACGGGATTCTCCCGTTCAAGCGCGGCATACTGGGCGAGGCTTACACGCTCGACAGCCAGCCCGCCACGATCAAGAACCCGGTCCCGCCCACCGACTGGATGACGGCCAAGGGCATCCTGCCCGAGCTGTATCCGCTGCCGGCCTGGGAGTCCGTTCCGCCGGCCGACATCTTCCGCGTGTTCGAGAGCGGCGGCCGAGTCATCAGCAGCCAGTTCCCGGAGGTGGGCCTGCCGAACGTCGCCGGCAAGCTGCAGACCCTGGACGAGCCGGGTCGTCCCGATATTCATGCATCGAACCGCGGCCCCGGGACCGGCGCGCGCATCGCCGTTCCCCTGATCAACATCGCGAAGACCCGCTTGAACGATCCGTACATGTGGTTCCTCGGGACCAACGAGCAGCCGGGCGACTACCGGTCTTCGGGCTGCTCGGGCTGTCACGTGGTGTACGCCAACGACCGCGACGAGCGCCATTCCGGCGCCTATTCCGCATACGGGCACGAGGGCAAGACCATCACCGCGGACCCGACGATCAGCAAGGTGGAATCGGGTCACCCGCTGAAGCACGAATTCACGCGCTCGATCCCGTCTTCCCAGTGCATGGTGTGCCACATGCACCAGCCGAACATTTTCGTGAACAGCTTCTACGGCTACACCATGTGGGACTACGAGGCGGACGCGCCCTTCATGTGGCCGGAGAAGCAGCGCTATCCGAGCGACGCGGAGCGCCGGCGCATTCTCGATCGCAACCCCGAAGGCGCGGCGGTGATCGGCAAGTGGGGCGACCCGCAGTTCCTGAAGGACGTGTCTTTGCTCAATCCTCGGCTCAAGGACACGCAGTTCGCCGACTACCACGGGCACGGCTGGAACTTCCGCGCGGTGTTCAAGCGCGATCGCAAAGGCACGCTGCTCGACAAAGACGGCAAGCCGGTGGCCGACGACGATCCGGAGAAATTCAAGCATGCCGTTCATCTGGCGTCGATCCACCTGGACAAGGGCATGCACTGCGTCGACTGCCATTTCGCGCAGGACAACCACGGCAACGGCCACATCTACGGTGAGGTCGCCGCGGCCATCGAGATCGACTGCCGCGATTGCCACGGCAGCGTCGACCGCTATCCGACGCTGAGCACTTCCGGGCCGGCCGCGGCGCCCGGCGGCAGAGACCTGTCGCTCATGCGTACACCCGACGGCCGCAAGCGCTTCGAGTGGCGCGACGGCAAGCTGTACCAGCGCTCGCAACTCGACCCGGACCTGGAATGGGCGATTTCCCTGGTCAAGGACACGGTGAATCCCAAGCATGCCCGCTACAACGAGAAGGCGGCGCGCGCCAAGCTGGTTGCCCGCGGACAGTTCGACAACTACGCTCAGACCTGGGGGTTGTCCGTTCCCGCCGGCGCTCGCGCCCACAGCGACGAGGAGATGGCCTGCCACACCTGCCATCTGTCGTGGACCACGAGTTGCGCCGGCTGTCACCTGCCGATCGAAGCCAACTGGAAGACCGAGCGCCATCACTACGAGGGCGGCTTCAGCCGCAACTTCGCCACGTACAATCCCCAGGTCGCGCGCGACGACATGTTCCAGCTCGGCCGCAGCGGACCGGTGAAGGGCAGCAAGATCACACCGGTCCGATCGTCTTCGGCGCTGGTCCTGTCGTCGACCAACACGAACCGCGAGCGCATCTACATCCAGCAGCCGCCGACCTCGAGCAGCGGCTTCTCCAGCCAGGCGTTCGCGCCGCACTATCCGCACACCGAGCGCACCACCGAGACGAAGACCTGCACCGACTGCCACCTGTCGCCGGCCAGCGATAACAACGCGATCATGGCGCAGCTGCTGCTGCAGGGGACCGGCTTCGTCAACTTCGTCGGCTTCAACGCCTGGCTGGGCGAGGAAAAGCACGTGGAGGCGGTCGAGGTCACCGAGTGGGAGGAGCCGCAGGCGGTCATCGGCAGCTACCTGCAGCGCTACGCTTATCCGGACTGGTACGCAGCGCACGAAAAGCGCGGGCGCCGGCTGCCGGCAGCACACGACCACACCGCGTCCGGGCCGGTGAGCTGCATTCAGCGCCGCGGCGAGTACCTGTACAGCGCCGAGGGCCGCGGCGGCATGCGCGTCTACGACGTCGCTTCGATCGCGAACAAGGGCATCTCCCAGCGCATCATCACCGCGCCGGTCGCACCGCCGGGTCAGAACACTCACATCGCCTCCAGAAACGCGACCTGCGTGGCGCTGCCCACCAACCAGCCGATCGCTCCCGTCAAGAACCTGGGCCGGTTCATGCGCGTGACCAACCAGGAGCAGCCGTTTCATCCCATCTACAACTACGCGCTGATCACCGATGCCGAAGAGGGGCTGATCCTGGTCGACGTGAATACGCTGCAGGACGGCGACGCGCGCAACAATTTCCTCAGGCGGTCCTTGACCTGGAACGCCGGTGGCGTGCTGAAAGGGGCACGCCATATCACCATCGGCGGGTACTACGCCTATATCGCGGCAGACGCGGGGATCGTCATCGTCAATCTGGACCAGCCGCTCGCGCCGAAAGTGGCGGCAGTGGTACCGATCCCCGGCGCTCGCGCTTCCGCCTTGCAGTTCCGGTATCTGTTCGTCACCGGGGCCGCCGGCCTGGACGTGGTCGACGTGACCATTCCCGAGCGGGCAGTACGCGTCGAATCGGCGCGAGTACCCTTCACCGATGCGCGGCGCGTGTACGTCGCGCGCACCTACGCCTACGTGGCCGCAGGCCGG
>JBGPMS010000391.1:0-4655 GCA_041487115.1 Gammaproteobacteria bacterium | reverse complement strand
CCGGCGTGAGGTTACCGGTCGCGAGCTGGAGCGCGTCGCGCGTCGCGCGAATGTCCAGATGCCGCCAGCGCGCAGCCACGTGCTGGTCGGGACGGATGAGATAGAAGGTGTCGGGCGCAGCCCCGTAGCGCTCGGCAGCCAGCCCTTCGGCATCGTCGAAGGCGTCGAACCCCGCTGCGTTCCACGTCCCCCCGTGCCCGGTCGCGAAGATCACCACCGGCCGAACCGGTTCCGGCAGGTTGGTCAGTGCCCCGAGACGCGAGCGCAGGTTCGGGTCGGCCGGCTGCGTGCCCGCGAAGTAGAGGCCAACGAATGTGCCGCCCAGCTGGTCGAGCAGCCAGACGGGCCGGCCGGCCGCGCTCAGTGGCGCATCGGCCGCTGGCGTCCCTGGCGCCATACGGTTTGGGAACAGATCCTGATCGGGCGTGCTGAGCGGCGTGGATGTGTAGCTATGCGGAGTGGAAAGCCGTCCGCTGTTCACCAGCCGGCGCGCGAACGGATGGGTTTCGGCGAGCTGCAGCGTCGCGTCCCGGAAGGTGCGGCTCACGCGGCTCTTCGGCGTGATGAAGTCCGTGCTGCGCGTGGAGTTGAGGATGTTGTCGTCCGCGGCGGGCACGCGCTCCGCATCATAGGTGTCGAGCAGGTTTTCCGGTGCCTTCCCGGCCAGCACGCGCGCCAGCTTCCATACCAGGTTGTCCACGTCCTGGATGCCGCTGTTGGCGCCACGGGCACCAAAAGGCGAGACTTGGTGCGCAGCGTCTCCGGCGAAGATCACCCGGCCGTGACGGAACTTCTCCATGCGCCGGCACTGGAAGGTGTAGACGCTGATCCATTCCAGGGTGAAGGGATGATCCGGTCCAAGCATCGCCTGGATACGGGGGATGACGCGCTCGGGCTGGCGCTCCTCCTCGGGGTCGGCGTCCCAGCCGAGTTGGAAGTCGATGCGCCAGACGTTGCCCGCCTGCCTGTGCAGCAGTGCCGACTGGCGCGGGTGGAAGGGCGGATCGAACCAGAACCAGCGCTCGGTCGGGAAGTCCGCTTCCATCTTCACGTCCGCGATGAGAAACCGGTCGCGGAAGACCTGGCCCTGGGATTCGAGCCCAAGCATCTTGCGCACCGCGCTGCGTGCGCCGTCCGCGACGATCAAGTAGTCGCATAGGGCCGTGTAGTGGCCGTCCGGTGTTTCGATCTCGACTGCCACTGCCTCGTCCCCAGGCGTGACCCCGGACACGCGATTGCGCCAGCGGGTGTCGACGCGCCCGGTCTCGAGCAGGCGCTCGATCAGGAATTGCTCCAGGTGATACTGCTGAAGATTGATGAAGGCGGGATACTTGTGGCCGGTTTCCGGGAGCAGGTCGAAGGCGTAAAGGAGCCGATCGCGCAGGAAGACCTTGCCCCGGTTCCAGATCACACCGGTTGCGACGGCCCTCTCGCTGCAGCCCAACCGGTCGAGGATTTCCAGCGTGCGCTTGGAGAAGCAGATGGCGCGGCTGCCCTCGGACAACGCCGCTTCCTCGTCCACCAGCACGCAGTCGATGCCGTGCAGCGCGAGATCGATGGCCGCGCACAGCCCGATCGGCCCGGCCCCGACCACCAGCACGCGATAGCGCCCGGGCAGGCCTGAAGTCAGCTCGGGGGCCGTGCGGTAGGTGAAGAGGTTGGTTCCCATGGATCCTGGGCGTTGACTACGCAGATCACCAAACAACAGCTATCAGCCGCCCGGACGCCAGGTGGAGCAAACGGTCCCAGCCTGGACACGCATCAGCCTTCGAGCGCCGCCCACAGCTCCTGGTCGCGTTGTGCGGTCCACACGCGGGGGTCAGGGTACTTGGTAGCCTCATCGTAGGCGCGGCTCACGTCGAAGGGCATGCAGTGGTCGAAGATCACCCAGCTGCCGAACTTAGGCTGGAGCATGGCGTAGGTGTCTTTGTAGACGTCCCGCAGGGATTTACCTGCCTGGGCCCCCACCCGCACGGACTCGTACATCTGCGTGATGAAGTCCTGCGTGTCCTTGAGGCCGGCCTCGACCTGGGCCGGCGTGACCAGGGCCTCACCCCGGCCCGGCACCAGCTTCTCGGGCCGCAGTGCCCGGATGCGGTCGAGGGTCTTCGGCCAGTCGCGCAGGTACGCATCACCGGTGTAGGGGGTGGCACCGTATTCCACCAGGTCGCCGCTGAACAGGATCTTCTCCCGCGGCAGCCAGACGACTGTGTCTCCGCGGGTGTGGCCTCGCCCCAGTTGCAGGATCTTCACTTCACGCTTGCCCATCCACACGGTCAGCTCGTCCCGGAACACCAGCGTCGGCCAGGTCAGGCCCGGGATCGACTCGACCGAGCGGAACAAGCGCGGGAAGCGCTCGATCTCCGACTTCATGTCGGCCTCGCCGCGCTCGACGATCAGCTCGTAGGTGTCCTGGCTGGCGATGGTCTGCTGCGCCCGATAGGCGCTGGCCCCCAGCACGCGCACGGCATGGTAATGCGACATCACCACGTACTCGATGGGCTTGTCGGTGACCTCGCGGATGCGGCGAATCACGTCCTGCGCCATGACCGGAGTGGCCTGTGTGTCGATCACCATCACGCTGTGGTCACCGATGACGATGCCGGTGTTGGGGTCGCCCTCGGCGGTGTAGGCGTAGGCCCCCGCGCCGAGCTGCACGAAGCTGATCTTTTTTTCGGCCAGATCGGCCTGAGACGCGAACTTCTTTTCCATCCGGCGCTCCTCCTGGATGCCTGACCGCAGACGGCGGGCGCGGCACGCGGCCACGACTACGTGTCGAGTGTCACTGCATCCTAAGTTCCCGGCGCACCTGCGTCAAATCGGCAGGCAGGGCGCGGACTGAGGTGCCTTTATAATCGGGGCATGGACCGCACCGAACGCTTCTACCGCATCCAGCAGCTGCTCAACCAGAACCGGACCGTTCCGGTGCGGCGCTTCCTGCGCGAGCTGGAGATCTCGCTCGCGACTTTCAAGCGCGACCTCGAGTACATGCGCAGCCGGCTGAACATCCCCATCGTGTGGGATCGGGAAGTGGGCGGCTACCGCTTCGAGAAGGGCGCCGGTGTGCAGGAGCTGCCCGGCTTGTGGTTCAGCGATTCCGAAATCTACGCGCTGCTCACCATGCAGCGGTTGCTGGAGGAGGTCGAGCCGGGCCTGCTGGGCCCGCACATCGCGCCATTGCTGGAGCGGCTCAAGGCGGCGATCGGCAGTGGCGAGCATCCCACCGCGGAAGTGCAGAAGCGCATCCGGATTCTGCATCTGGCCAAGCGCACCATGCCGCTCAAGCATTTTCAGGTCGCGGCCAGGGCCTTGCTGGAGCGCAAGCGGCTGCGCATCGTCTACTACACGCGCGCGCGAGACGAGGAGACCCAGCGCGACGTCTCGCCCCAGCGCCTAGTCCACTACCGCGAGAACTGGTATCTCGATGCCTGGTGCCACTTGCGTCAGGGCATCCGCAGCTTCGCGGTCGATGCGATCCGTGCCGCAGAAATGCTGGACGAGCCGGTGCGCGCGGTTGCCGAGCGCGAGCTGGACGAGGTGCTTGCCTCCGGTTACGGCATCTTCTCCGGACGGGACGTGCAGTGGGCGACATTGCGATTCACGCGCGAGCGCGCACGCTGGGTCGCGGCCGAGCAGTGGCATCCGCAGCAGCGTGCCCGCTTCGATCCGGACGGCTCCTACCTGCTGGAGTTGCCCTACAGTGATCATCGCGAGCTGGTCATGGACATCCTCAAGCACGGGCCCGAAGTCGAAGTGCTGGCGCCCGACAGCCTGCGCGCCGAGGTGCGCGAGACATTGCGGGCTGCGCTGGAGCGCTATCCGGCTTGAACGTCGATCCCGACCTGCAAGCGGCCTACCTGCGCACCGCCTACTGGGTGGAAGCACGCCCGCAACCGATTGCTCTGCGAGTAGGCGAGCATAGTCTCGCGTTGGACCGGGTTCTCGCGCGGCAGCGGGCGGGTCGCTGGGCCTTCATCACCGCCTGGAATCCGCGTTCGCAACTGCTCGCACCGTGGCGAAACGCCGCGCATCAGCAGGAGTTGCTGCAGGCGTTGCGCCGCGCGGGCTATCGCTGGCTGCCGGCGCTGGGCGAGGGCGACGACCCGGCCTGGCCGCCCGAGCCGAGCGTGCTGGTGCTCGGCATGTCTGCCCGCGATGCGGTGCGTCTGGCGTGTCGCTTCGACCAGAACGCGGTGGTGGTCGGGAGACTGAGAGGGCGCGCCACGCTTGTTTGGTGTATGTACAAGACGTAACAGCGGGCTCTGCAAGACTCGGTGCGCGTACTGACGACTGGGCTCATTCCCTGAGCCACCCCCGGCGCCATGCTCCGGCTCGAGGCTCATCCGCCTTCATCGAGACCAGGAGAAAACGCCGTGACTGCTACCCCGCCATTCGTCTACCGCTCCGTTGTCCTCCGCGAGGTCGGGAAAAGACTCTTCCCGCGTCGCCTCAGCTTGCGCACGAGGTCCACGCCCGGCCGCCTGCGCCATACGCAGACCCGGATCGCTCTGGCCCTCCAACGCGGTCGCTAGCTTTCCGGGCGCGTGCGAGTCGGTCCGAAACGCCGTAAAATGGCCGCGCTTCAGCTTGATCCGGGCAAGACGTTTGCGCCGGGTCGGTCCGATTGGGGAGTGGCCAAGCTGGTCTAAGGCGCT
>JBGPMS010000390.1:0-4732 GCA_041487115.1 Gammaproteobacteria bacterium | reverse complement strand
GCTCACGCTCGGTAGCCTCGTCTACCTGCTGATAGCTGATCCAGCGCCAGCCGTGGCAGGCGATCTCGTGCCCGCCTTCGACCATGGCAGCGACTGCATCCGGGTTGCGCTCCAGAGCCATGGACACGCCGAAGATCGTGATCGGGAGCGCGCGCCGCTCGAATTCTCGGAGCAGGCGCCAGAACCCGGCCCGGCTGCCGTACTCGTAGATCGACTCCATGCTGAGGTGGCGCATCTCGAAGGCCTGCGCGCCGAGGATCTCGGACAGGAAGGTCTCCGACGCACGGTCGCCGTGCAGCACGTCGCTCTCGCCGCCTTCCTCGTAGTTGAGCACGATCTGCAAAGCGACGCGAGCCTTCCCTGGCCAGTGCGCGTGCGGCGGATCGGCGCCGTAGCCGATCATGTCGCGGGGGTAGGCGGTCATGCGAGCGTGGCCGGGTAGTCGACCAGGATCTCCGCCTGCTCGAAGAACACTTCGTCGCAGTTGGTGCCTGGACCGCCGCGGTCCACCACCAGGAAGTCGCAGGTCTGCACGATGGCAAGCAGCGCGTGATGCCACACGCCGCGATGATAGTTGACGCCCTGCCGTCCATTGGTGATGAAGCCGCGCAGGTCATCCGGGCGCAGTTGATCGGTAGGAGCCGCGACTACGACCAGAAACGGAACGGACGCCAACGGGACGAACGCCTGGCTGGACAGCGGGTGCCGCTCCATCGAGCGGATGCGGACCGGGCTCGGCCAGGGCGTGGCGCGGAAGATGTTGATCAGCGCTCGTCCACCGTCCTCGGCAACGTCCACGCGTGCCAGATCGTGGTAGCGCTCCGCATACCCCTGATTGATGCTGTGATGCTGGCTGCCTTCGGTTTCGATCACGTCGCCGAACGCGGCGAACGCCTCGCGCGTCAGCGGCCTCATCGGGAGCAGGACCGGGGGCACGAGGCTGCCTCAGTCTATGTAGCCGTAGAGGCGTAGCCGGCTGAGGCCGCCATCGGGCACGAGGTTCAGGCGCACGTGAGTGATGGGGCCGAGGTCGACTACCTCGTGCTCGAACAGATGGGCACGATCCATCTCGAGCTTCTGCTCGGGCAGCAGCACGCGCCAGAACATGGCTTGCGTGATCAGCGATTCGTCGGTGCCGCCCTTCACGTCCGCGGCCTGCAGCGAGCAGCGATCCGGGTAGTTGCCCTTGAAGTGCGCGCTATCGATTTCGATCCGCTGCACGCGCCCGCGCCGGCCGAGCGCCAGGATGGCCCAGTCGTTGCCGGGCTCGCGCCGGCGCCGCGTCTCCCAGCCGTCGCCCATGTCGATGCCGCGCCCGGGGCCGATGATGTTCCAGGGCGTCCCGTAGTGCTGGTTGTTGCAGGCGATCGAGCGCCCGCCATTTTCCAGTGCCAGCAGGTCCAGCATGGCGGAGCGATCGACACCGCTCCAGTCGCGCACCGGTTCCCCGTAGACGCGCAGCCGTGCGATGCCACCGTCCGGGAAGATATTCACACGCAGGTGGGTCCAGGCCTGCCGGTTGCTTATCGGCACGTAGTGGTGTGAGTCCGCACGCAGATTGATCGCCGGCAGGATTTCCATCCACTGTGCCTGCTCCCAGGGCCCGCTGCCGGAGCACGCCTCGATCGACGCCGCCGGCGGGAAGTTGCCGATGAAGTGGCTGGTGTCGATGTCGATGCCGTGGATCACGCCGGGGTAGGCCAGATGGACCACGCAATAGTCGTAGCCTTCGCCGCGCTTGCGCCGCGTCTCCCAGCCGTCCATCCACTTGCCGTTGTCGTCGTATTTGCCGGCGATGAACACCGCCGGCTCAGGGTTGAGCATCCGCTCCTTGGGCGCGAAAAACTCGTCGGTGGCGTGCAGCGCGACGGCGCCGCGGCGCGCGTCCGCGAGGTTGACGTACTTGCGCGCGAAATCCGGGGCCGGGCTCGGGTCGCTGCTCATGGGGCGGGTCTGAAGCTTTGCATCAGGCCCACGTACTCCTTGGGCAAGGGCCGCGCGAGATCGCCCTTCTTGCTGGTGCGCAAGCCGAGTGATACCAATCCTTCGACCATTTTTACCGCCGCTCCCACTCCCTCCACCACCGGCGCGCCGATCGCGTGGGCGATATCGTTGCACAGATCGGCCATTCCCGCGCAGCCGAGCACGATGGCACCGGAGCCATCCTCGTCCAGCGCCCGGCGGCATTCCTCGGTGATGATCCGGCGTGCGTCCGACTCCGGGCGCTCGAGGTCGAGGACGGCCAGATCGGTGCCCCGCACGCTGCGACAAAAACGGCTCATGCCGTAGGCTTCCGCCAGGTGCCGCGCGATCACGCAGGTGCGCTCGAGCGTGGTCACCACCGAAAAGCCGGTGGCGATCATGCTGGCATAGTGCATCGCGGCCTCGGCGATCCCGATGACCGGGCCGCTGGCGAGCTCCCGCGCGGCCAGCAGCCCGGGGTCGCCGAAGCAGGCGATCACGTAGCCGTCGATCCCCTCGGCCTCGCCCTTGCGGATCTCGTCCAGCAGGCCGATCACGCTGATGGCCTCGTCGTAGTGCCCTTCGATCGACACCGGGCCCATGGACGGATTGACCGCTATCGCCTCAGTTCCGGGCGCGGCGACGCTTGACGCTGCGGCGCCGATTTTTCGGGTCATTGCGTGTGTGGTGTTCGGGTTGATCACCTTGATCCGCATGCTGCTCTCCCGTCCCGGCAGGAGCGGCTGCCTCCTCGCCGAAGATTGACTTCAGGTCCACGCCCGGCGCGTTGCCTTCGCGCAGGATCAGGCTACGCTCGACGTGCTCCAGATGCTGGCGCATGAGATCGGGCGCATGCGCGTTGCGCTTCTCGATCGCGTCGAGGATCGCGTTGTGCTCGTCCGGCGGGCACGAGTGCGCGCCGGGATATTCGTACAGCGCGATGATCAGCGAAGCGCGCGACACCAGCTCCCGCAATATCCCGGACAGGACCTGGTTGCCGGAAGCGTCCGCCAGCATCAGGTGGAACTCGCCTGAAAGCTTGATCAGCGCGCGCCGATCGTTCGCGTCGCGGGCTGTTTGCTCGCGGCGCAGGTGCTCGCGCAGGCGCTTGATGCCGGCCGGCGCCAGCATGTGCAGCGCGCGCGCGACCACTGCCCACTCGATGGCGCGGCGCGCCTCGAACACCTCACGTGCGTCACGCACCGTCGGCTGGGCCACGAACGCGCCCCGGTTGGGCTCCAGCCTGACCACACCCTCGTGCGCGAGCTGGAACAGCACCTGGCGGATGCGGGTTCGCCCCACGCCGAAGATCTCGCCCAGCCGGTCCTCTGTGAGCTTGGTGCCCGGCGGCAGGCTGTGGTCTACGATCGACGTCCAGATGCGCTCGTAGATCGCACCCTGCGCGCGAACCGCAATCGGCTCCGCGGCGGGGCGCGCCGTTCGCTTCCGGCTCTTCGCGATCATCTCGACGCCTGCCCCCGCCGAACGCACAAATTGGATGCATGGATTGCATACAATGTTCTTGGATGGTGCGATCGAAGCCCGCGCCGTTCGGGCGGTTCTCATTCTCCCGCGCTGTCCTCGATCGCCTTGGTGCCCGCAGCGTACACCCAGCGGATTGGCGGCGCAATCCGGCGCAGATAGATCGTATACAACTTTTTCTTGCATCGTATACTGAAGCGTGCTTCCTCGCGACGCTGCAGAAGAATCCCAAGGCGGTCAACGACGTGAGCGAGTTCAAGAAGACGGTCGAAAGCTTCGGTATGCCCAATCCGTTCCTCAAGGAGAAGGCCACGCTGAAGTTCGTCGGCCGGAAATATTTCAGCCAGCCGCGTCAGATCGGCGTGCCGGTGGTCGTTGACGAGTACAAGAACGGCGAGTTCCAGACCGTGTTCGTAGGCGCCATCGCGGACTGATATCGCGGGGCGGTGCGAGCTGCCGCCCCTTCTCGTGGCTTCCGTTTCGCCAATGAAGCTCGGCCGGCCCCTCGGACGCCTTCCCCCGCCTGCGGGGGAACGCTCGCACGGCGGCAGGGCTTTGCGTTTGGGCTTGCTCGTGCGCCTATGACCCAGATGCTCCTCAACGGGGTCGTCCTGGGGACGATCTACGCCCTCATCGCGCTGGGCCTCACGCTCATCTTCAGCATCATGCGCGTGGTCAACTTCGCTCATGGGCAGATGTACATGCTCGGTGGCTTCGTCGTCTACTACGCCACCGTCGTGTACGGCATCAACTACTTCGTAGCGCTGGTCGCGGCGATCGTGCTCGTCGGCGTGGTCGGTGCGTTGTTCGAGGTCCTGCTGTTCCGCCGGGTGCTGCGCATCGCCAAGCGCGAAGAGAACTCCATGCTCCTCGCCATGGGCACCGCCCTGCTGCTCGAAAACCTCGCGTTGGTCACCTTCGGCGAGAAGCAGCGGGGCGTCCCGCCGGTGGTGGAGGGCGTGTTCGAGATCGGCGATGCGTATCTGCCGGCGAGCCGCCTGCTGGTGATGGGGCTGGCGGCGCTGATGATCGTCGGCCTGCTGCTGTTCGTCCAATACACCCGCCCGGGGCGGGCGCTGCGGGCGATCGCGCAGGACAAAGAGGTCACGTCGCTGCAAGGTGTGAACATCAACCGCATGTCGATGCTCGGATTTGCGCTCGGCGCGGCGCTGGCCGGAGGCGCCGGCGGATTGCTGGTGACGGTGTTCGCGGTCAACGCCGGCATGGGGACGGCCGTGTCCGTGAAGGCGTTCCTGATGATCATGATCGGCGGTGCCGGTGTTACCGC
>JBGPMS010000389.1:0-4737 GCA_041487115.1 Gammaproteobacteria bacterium | reverse complement strand
CCAGGTTTCTGTACATCAACCGATCCTCGATACCTTGAGCAGCCTGATGAGGTCCTTCTTCATTCTGCTGGGGTCCGCATCGCGCGGGTAGCGCAGGATGAGATTTCCCAGCGGGTCCACAACGTAGATGTGATCGCGCACCGAGCCTGCCGCGGGGAGCTGCGACAGCACCGGGCTGCCCTGCGCCGCGAGGATACGAGTGCCTGCATACTCCGCAGCGATCGCGTCCGCGGGTGTTTCACGATCGTCGACCAGCCAGGCCCGCTCGATACGGTCCATGTCCTTGCCTTGGGTGAGCCGCACCTGGCGCATGTCGTACAACTTTTGGCGGCAGGATTCGTTGCACGATCCCGAGTCGACCATCAGGAACACCCACTTGCCCTTGAAAGCGTCCAAGCGGAGCTCCCTGCCGTCCGGCTGCCGCATGACGATGTTGCCGATCGGCGTCGGCGTGATGAGCTCGCCATAGTTGGTGAAAGCCGTCGGACGCCACCAGTAGTACAGGGCGTAGGCCGCCAGCATCGGCGCGACGGCGATCGTAGCGATCAAGACCAGGCTAAGCCGGCCGCGGCGTACGGGCAGTTCGCTTGACATTCAGGACCACGTAGAAAACGAGGACGGCAAAACACAGGGAGAACCACTGTAGTGCGTACCCGCGGTGGCGGTCGATGCCTACGTCGGGTCGCTTCCACTCGCGCAGCAACCCGTCGCCGAGGTCGTTGTGCTGCTCGATGACGACTGGCTGGAGGTCGACCCCGAACGCCTTGCCGTAGCGTTCGACCGTGACGTTCTGCCACACCCTCCCCGCTTGCACGTCGCTCGACAGCTCGAACAACCGCGGGTTGCCCGGCAGCGCGATTCCCTCGACGGTAACCAGCCCGTGAGGCAGCGCAACGGGCGGCAGCCGACTGCGGCTCGCCTCGCCCCTGACCCAGCCGCGGTTGACCAGGATGTAACCGGCGTCGCCGTCGATGCGCAGGGGCGTGACGACCTCGTAGCCCGCCACGCCGGCGCGCACGCGGTTGTCGACATAGATCGTGCCGTCAAGCTTGAATTCGCCGCGCGCCTCGACACGGAAATACACCACATCCGCCGGGTTCACCCGAGCCACCCCCAGATGGATCGCCGCCTGACGGTCGGCCTGCTCGAAGCGCTGCTGCAGCCGGGCCTTTTCAGCAGCCCGGTTGAGCTGCCAGTTGCCGAGCGACGCAGTGATCAGAACCCCTGCCACCGCCGCCGCCGTTGGCACCAGGCGCGGCTTGAAACTGAACCCGCGCTTCATGCTTCCAACCGGGAGGGCAGTGCGACAAGCAAGCGTCGAGCGCTAGGGGTAGACTCGTTGGACATGCAAAGGCGCTCGAGATGAGAATCGTGGTGATCGCAATGCTGGTGCTGATCGTGGGCAGCCTGGGCTCCGCCCTGTGGTTTCTGGTCCGCGACAAGGGCAACTCCGACCGCACGGTGAAAGCGCTGACGGTGCGCATCTCTCTGTCGATCGGCCTGTTCCTCCTGCTGATGGCCGGATACTACTTCGGCCTGATACCGAAAACCGGGCTGCACTGACTTTTCCACCCCTTACAAAAAACGCGCCGCACGTTGGCGTGCGGCGCCGGTCTTGCAGCCCGCTCTGCGGCGGGCCTCCCCCCTCGGGCTCGTCGCCTTAGAGCCAATACACCAATATGAACAGCAGCAGCCAGACCACGTCCACGAAGTGCCAATACCAGGACACCGCCTCGAAGCCGAAGTGATGTTCCGGCGTGAAATGGCCCTTGAGGCTGCGCGCGAAGATCACCATCAGCATGATCGTGCCCAGCGTCACGTGGAAGCCGTGGAAGCCGGTCAGCATGAAGAAGGTCGCGCCGTAGGCACCAGTGGTGAGGTTCAGGTTCATCTCGGTGTAGGCGTGGTGATACTCGTAAGCCTGCAGGCACAGGAACAGGACGCCCAGCGCAATAGTCAGGAACAGGCCGACGGTGAGCTGGGTGCGGTTGTTCTTCTTCAATCCCCAATGCGCCCAGGTCACGGTCGCGCCCGAGGACAACAGGATCAGGGTGTTGATCGCCGGTATGCCCCACGCGGCCATGGGCGAGAACGTCTCCAACAGACCCGGGCCGGCAACCGGCCAGGTAGCCTTGAAGCCAGGCCAGAGCTGCTCCAGGGTTTCGCCGCTGCCGAGCCCCGGGACCGACAGCACGCGCATGTAGAACAGAGCACCGAAGAAGGCAGCGAAGAACATCACCTCCGAGAAGATGAACCAGCTCATGCCCCAGCGGAACGAGACATCGACCTGCTGGTTGAACTTGCCGCCTTCGCTCTCGTGGACGACGGTGCCGAACCAGCCGAACAGCATGTAGATCAGCACCGCGAAGCCGGCAGCTACGAGGTAGGGTCCGGCCTGGGCGTGGTTCATCCACATCGTCGCGCCGAAGGCCATCAGCAACAGCGCGATGGAACCGAAGATCGGCCAGCGCGAGGGTTCAGGTATGTAGTAGCGTGCAGCCTGACTCATTTATCGTTCTCCTTTGCTCCCCGAAATGTTTCCTGCATCGCTTGCCGCTCCGCGCGTGACGCAGCCACACCGTTGCTTTTACCGTGCGACGTACCGCGCATGCATCTTCTATCGTGTCACGTAACGCACTACCATGATCAGGCAAAACACGAACAACGCCGCTCCGAGTACGCCCGCTACGATGACCTGAACTGGGGTCAGTATCGTGGCGTCGGCGTCGTGGTCCTTCGATCTGCGTATGCCGAGGAAGGACCAGAAAACCGCCCGGGCCACCCGCAGCGGTCCAGCGCGCCTTTTCTCCGCCTCAGGGTTGTCCGGCTGCACCATGCTTGCGCGGCCTCACCCCGGTTTCGGCTCCGCTCCCTCCACCCGGAAAAAGGTGTAGGACAGCGTCACCGTTTTTACGTCGTCCGGCAGCCCGCGTTCGATCACGAACACCACCGGCATCTCCCGTGTCTCTCCAGCCTTCAACTCCTGCCGCGTGAAGCAGAAGCATTCCAGCTTCTTCACGTACTGCGCCGCGAGCTGCGGCCCGTAGCTCGGGATGGCCTGCCCGACTATCGCCCGGTCGGACGTGTTCTTGACTTCGTACACCACGTGCACCAGCCCGCCCGGATGCACCTGGACGCTCTTCTGCACCGGCCGGAAGGTCCAGGGCAGATCGTCGCGCAGGTTGGCGTCCAGCTCGAGCGTGATGGTCCGGCTGGTGTCGACCTGCGTATTGGAAGGCGCAGCATCCGCCGTCAGGATCTGATTCAGGCCGGCCACCTCGCACAGCTTGTTGTAGAAGGGTACCAGGGCGAAGCCGAAGCCGAACATGCCCACTGCCACGACGAGCAGCTTCGTCAGCAGGGTCCGATTGGCACGCGCATCACTCATGGCCACATCCAGTGCCGGAGGATCACGCCGGCAAAGAACAGGAGCACGACGGAGGCCAGTATCAGCGCCGTCTTCAGGTTCTTGGACACGTCTGCTGCAGCCGCATGCTCATGGGAAGCGCGGGACGACAATGCCGCCCCGCCTGGGTTTCTCACTTGACCACCGGAGGCGTCTCGAAGGTGTGGTACGGGGGTGGCGAGGGCAAGGTCCACTCCAGTCCCTCGGCGCCCTCCCAGACCTGGCTGGTCGCCTTTTCACCCCCGTTGATGCACTTGACCACGATGTACAGGAACAGCAACTGCGACAGGCCGAAGCCGAATGCGCCGATGCTCGAAATCCGATTGAAGTCCGCGAACTGCAGCGCATAGTCGGGAATGCGGCGCGGCATGCCGGCGAGCCCCAGGAAGTGCTGCACGAAAAAGGTCAGGTTGAAGAAGATGAACGTCAGCCAGAAGTGGATCTTGCCCAGCTTCTCGTCGTACATGTGGCCGGTCCACTTGGGCAACCAGAAGTAGGTGCCGCCGAAGATGCCGAACAGCGCTCCGGCCACGAGCACGTAGTGGAAGTGCGCGACCACGTAGTAAGTGTCCTGGAGCTGGATATCGACCGGAGTGATGGCGAGCACCAGCCCGGTGAACCCGCCCATGGTGAACAGGAAGATGAAACCGATCGCGAACAGCATCGGGGTCTCGAAGGTCATCGACCCCTTCCACATGGTGGCCACCCAGTTGAACACCTTGACCCCGGTGGGCACGGCGATCAGCATCGTCGCGTACATGAAGAACAACTGTCCTGCCGCCGGCATCCCGACCGTGAACATGTGATGCGCCCACACGAGGAAGGACAGGATGGCGATCGAGGAAAGGGCGTACACCATCGAGGAATAGCCGAACAACGGCTTGCGGGCGAAGGTCGGGATGATCTGCGACACGATGCCGAACGCCGGCAATATCATGATGTAGACCTCAGGGTGCCCGAAAAACCAGAAGATGTGCTGGTACATCACCGGGTCGCCGCCGCCGGCCGCGTTGAAGAAGTGCGTGTCGAAATGGCGGTCAGTGAGCAGCATGGTTACCGCGCCGGCCAGCACCGGCATCACTGCGATCAGCAGGTACGCGGTGATCAGCCAGCTCCAGACGAACAGCGGCATCTTCATCAGCGTCATGCCCGGCGCCCGCAGCCGCAGAATAGTAACTAAGAAGTTAATGCCGGACAAAAGACTGCCCACCCCGGCGATCTGCAACGCCCAGATCCAGTAATCCACCCCCACTCCCGGACTGTAAGCCAGCTCCGATAACGGCGGATAGGCCAGCCAACCGGCGGCCGAAAACTCGCCGACAGCCAAAGAT
>JBGPMS010000388.1:0-4739 GCA_041487115.1 Gammaproteobacteria bacterium | reverse complement strand
GTTCGCGCGCAGAATGATGGCGCTGTGGAGCGGTGCTGCGAGCGCGATCGAGTTGAGTTATCCGACGCGCGACGGTGATCGCGTGCTGCGGCCCAGCCCGCTGCTTGCGAGCGTATCCGAGGCGATCGAGCCGGTACCGATGCCGCCGGACGATTGCGCCGATCGCTCCTATGCCGAGACCATCCGCATAGCGGTGCAGCGCGAACGCCTCATCGACCACGCCGCGCCGCCGCTCCCTCCGGGTCATCTAGCCTCGGGTGGCGCAGCGGTATTGCAAAACCAGGCGGCCTGTCCGTTCCGCGCGTTCGCCATTCACCGCCTGGGTGCAAGCGCGCTCGAGGAAGGCAGGCCGGGACTCGATGCGCGCGAACGCGGGACGCTGTTGCACCGGGCGCTGGCACAGCTATGGGGCGAGCTCGAAAGCCACGAGCGGCTCATGGCGATGAGCGATCACGAGCTGCGCGGTTCGATCGAGCGCGCCGTCGATGCCGCCATCGACTCCCTGCGGCGTGCTCGACCCGATGCACTGTCCGAGGCGTTTGCCGCACTCGAGCGCGTGCGGATCGCCGCACTGCTCGCGCGCCTGCTCGAGATGGAGAAGCGGCGCGCGCCATTTCGTGTGGTCGGGCGCGAGGAAGAGCGGCGACTGGAGATCGCCGGGCTGCGCCTGCAGGCGCGGATCGACCGCGTCGATGTCACCGATAGCGGCGCGCATGTGATCCTGGACTACAAGACCGGCGAGGCGTCTCCCGGCGCATGGATCGGAGAGCGGCCCGACGAGCCCCAGCTCCCGCTCTATGCGGTCACCGATACCGGGGACGTGGCCGCAGTGAGCTTCGCTGTGGTGCGCGCACAGGAGGTGGCGTTCAAGGGCGTTGCGCGAGAGGACGGTCTGCTCCCGGGGGTAGCGACGGCAGCAAAGTCGAAGAGCATGCGGGACGTGCCGAGCTGGGAAGCTCTGCTCGAGAGCTGGCGCAAAGTGCTGGACGCACTCGCGACAGAGTTCCTGTCCGGACATGCGCCGGTCGCGCCCGAACACTATCCGCAGACGTGCGAGTACTGCGATCTCGGCACGCTGTGCCGGGTCAAGGAATTGTTCGATCGCGGGCCGGTGTCGGACGAAGAGATCGCCGGTGAGTGATTCGCGCCCGATCGCCGACGCCAGTCAGCGGGAGCGGGCCGTCGACCCGGAGCGCTCCTTCATCGTTCAAGCTCCCGCGGGTTCCGGCAAGACCGAGCTGCTGATCCAGCGTTACCTCGCGTTACTGGCAAGAGTCGAGGCGCCGGAGGAAATCGTCGCCATCACGTTTACTCGCAAGGCCGCGGGGGAGATGCGCGATAGGGTGCTGCAGGCGCTGTCTACGGCGTCCAGCGCGCAGCCACCGCAGGGCGACCATCGGCGCCGGACCTGGGAGCTTGCAAGAGCCGTGCGCTTGCGCGATGCGCAACTCGCCTGGGGCGTTAGCGATAGTCCCGCGCGACTGCGCATTCAGACCATCGATTCGCTGTGCGCCGGACTCACGCGCCAGATGCCGGTGCTCTCGGGCTTCGGCGCGCAGCCCGAGATCGTGGAGGATGCCGCGGCGCTGTTCGCCGAAGCCTCACGCCGAACGCTCGCTCAGCTCGACCAGGGTGGCAGGTGGTCTGCTTTCATTGGCCGCGTACTGATGCATTTGGACAACAACGTGGAGGCGGCCGAAGAGCTGCTGGCCGGGATGCTCGCGCGCCGCGATCAGTGGTTGCGGCACGTGGCCGACCCCGAATCGCGGCGGATTCGGCGCGAGACATTGGAGGCCGCGCTGACCGACGTCACGCTCGACGCTCTCGCAGGGCTGCGGAATGTATGCCCGCCGAACATCGAGCCGGTGTTGTGCGCGCTTGCGCGCTATGCGGCAGGCAACCTCGCGCAGACCGGCGAGCCGTCGGCAATCCTGGCGCTGGGTGGGCTGTCGTGCCTGCCCGGCGCGGCCCTCGAAGACCTGGCAATCTGGCGCGCCCTGGCCGAGTTGCTCCTGACCGACATCGGGACCGTACGCAAGAGGATCACCGCCGACCTCGGCTTTCCGGCACCCAGCCGCGAGAAAGACAAGACCGCGCGGGCGCAGCTCAAGGCGCACAAGGGCAGGCTCTATGCTCTGCTCGCCGAAGTCGCCCGGCACCCGAGCTTCGTCGAGGCATTGCATCGCGCACGGTTGCTTCCGCCGGCCGCGTATACCGACGCACAATGGGAGGTGGTGGAGGCGCTGACTGGGTTGCTGCCGCTGGCGGTGGCCCAACTGGAGTTGCTGTTCCGCAGCCGCGGCCAGGTCGATTTCACCGCCGTGTCTCAAGCGGCGGTGCGCGCGCTGGGCAGCGAGGAGGAGCCGACCGACCTGGCGCTCGCGCTGGACTATCGCATCCGCCACCTCCTGGTGGACGAATTCCAGGACACCTCGCAATCCCAATACGAGCTGTTGGCGCGTTTGACCGCTGGCTGGCAGCCGGGCGACGGCAGGACGCTGTTCCTGGTGGGCGATCCCATGCAATCCATCTACCGCTTCCGCCAGGCCGAGGTCGCGCTGTACCTGCGCGCAAGGCGCGAGGGAATCGGCTCAGTGCGGCCGGAGCCGCTCACGCTGAAGGTGAACTTCCGCTCGCAGGCCGGGCTCGTCGCGTGGGTGAACGACAGCTTCCGCACGTTGTTGCCCGATGCCGAGGACCTGGGCAGCGGTGCCGTGCCCTTCTCCGAGTCGGAAGCGACCAAACCTCAACTGCCTGGCCCAGCGGTGAGCGTTCATCCGGTATTGGGCAAAGACCGCGAGGCCGAAGCCGCTATCGTGGCGCGGCTGGTGCAGGCTGCGCAGGCCGAGCACGTCGAACAGCGCATCGCGATTCTCGTGCGCAGCCGCGGACATCTCGCCGCCATCGTCCCCGCGTTGAAGGACGCCGGTCTGCGCTTTCAGGCGATCGAGATCGAACAATTGGGTCATCGCCCCGTGGTGCAGGACCTCTACGCGCTGACGCGCGCGCTGTTGCACCCGGCGGATCGAATCGCCTGGCTCTCCGTGCTGCGGGCGCCTTGGTGCGGACTGACGCTCGCCGATCTCGCCGCGCTCACCGCGGATGCTGCGTCTGTTGCCGGCGGTGAGAGTGCGGCAAGGGCCCGCGACCGCACACTCTGGGATTTGATGGACGACACGTCGGTGCTCGAACGCCTGTCGGCGGATGGCGAGGCACGATTGGTTCAGTTACGCGAGCGCCTTCGACCCTGCTTCGCGCAGCGCCGGCGCGAACCGCTCCGGCGCTGGATCGAGGGCGCCTGGCTGGCGCTGGGCGGACCGGCCAGTGCCGAGGATGCCACCGACCTGGAGGATGCCGCGATCTTTCTCGGGCTGCTCGAGGAACTGGAGGAGGGTGGGGATCTGCCCGATTTCGGAGCGCTCGATCAGCGTGTCGCGAAGCTGCATGCGCTGCCCGATCCGAATGCGGGCGATACGCTCCAGGTCATGACGATTCACAAGGCGAAGGGCCTGGAGTTCGACACAGTGATTCTGCCGGGCCTGGGCTACGCGCCACGCCCCAACGATCCGCGGCTGTTGTTGTGGCTGGAGCGCCCGCGTCCTCATCGCGGCGCAGACCTGCTGCTCGCGCCGATCCGCGAGCGTTCCGAGAGTGCCGATCCGATATACCGATATCTCGCTCTGCTCGACGACGTCCGCGGCAAGCATGAGGACGGCCGGTTGTTGTACGTCGCTGCCACCAGGGCGAAAGCGCGGCTGCATCTGGTGGGCCACGCCGAGGTCAAGGATGGCGAGGTGCGCTCGCGGCCGCACTCTCTGTTGGCTCATCTGTGGCCGGTGGTCGGTACCGAGTTCCAGCGAGCGGCTGCGACAATGCCTGTGCCGCCGACCATGGAGGCGTCTGCTGGCCTGACACCCGACACGGCGATCCGCCGGTTTCCCACCGGATGGTCGCCGCCCCCACCGCGGGCGAGCAGCCTGCAGACCCGGGCGTGGCGCGAGGCTGGCGGCTCGCTCGAGGAGGTCGAGTTCTCCTGGGCGTCCGAGACCGCGAAGGACATCGGCACTGTCGTGCATCGCTGGCTCCAGACCATCGCCGAGGAGGGCGTCGAGCACTGGGCCGCTGGACGCCTGGCTTCGTTCCGGGACGTGCTTGCGCATGACTTGCGCGTGCTGGGCGTGCCCGAAACGGAGCTGGGCCGCGCCCTCACGCGGGTGCTGGAGGCACTTGCTTCGGCGCTCGAGGATGAGCGCGCCCGCTGGCTCCTGTCGAAGCATGCGCAGGCGCGATCCGAGCTGCGTCTGACCGGCGTGATCGATGCACAAGTGGTCAATATCATCATCGACCGCACGTTCGTCGACGACCGGGGCGTGCGCTGGATCGTGGACTACAAGACCGGCCTGCACGAGGGCGCAGACCTGGAGGCGTTCCTGGACAACGAGCGCGAGCGCTATCGAGAGCAGCTCGAGCGCTATGCAACGCTGGTGGCGCGGATGGATTCCCGGCCGATCCGGCTCGCGCTCTACTTTCCGCTGCTCAAGGGTTGGCGGGAGTGGGAGATGCCTCTCGGCGCCACGAGCTAAGACGACTGGCGCCACATTTCGCGCTACCGAGCGAGCGCCTGCTGGATGGCTGGAGCGCCACCCAGCAGGACGACGCCTCACCTCACTGCATGATCGCCTGGTACATCGCAGCGTGCACCTTCGCCTCCATTTCGGGAGCGCGTGGGATGATCTGGC
>JBGPMS010000387.1:0-4768 GCA_041487115.1 Gammaproteobacteria bacterium | reverse complement strand
TACGGCAAGATGAGCCCGTTCCAGACCGCGCAGATGTATTCGCTGCAGGATGCCAATATCTTCAACATCGGCATCCGCGGCGTATTCGACGACTGTCAGGACATCGTCAAGGCGGTCAGCAACGATGCCGCTTTCAAGGCACGGCTGCGGATCGGGACGGTCAACTCGATCAACTGGGCGCGCGTCGTTGCGCAGGCGGTCTACTACTTCAAGGGCTACTTGGCGGTGGTCAAAGAAGTGGGCCATCCGGTGTCTTTCTCGGTGCCGACCGGCAACTTCGGCAACATCTTCGCCGGGCACATCGCTCGACAGATGGGGCTCCCGATACGGCGTTTGATCTTGGCCACCAACGAGAACGATGTGCTGGACGAGTTCTTTCGCACCGGGCGCTACCGTGTACGCCAGCCAGCCGACGTCGAGCAGACCTCCAGCCCGTCTATGGACATCTCCAAGGCCTCGAACTTCGAGCGCTTCGTGTACGACCTCACGGGGCAGGACGCGCGTGCGGTATCCGGGCTCTGGCGCAAGGTCGACCAGGAAGGTGGATTCGATCTCGCCGGCACCGGCCATCTCGAGCGCCTGCCGCAGTTTGGATTCGTGTCCGGCTCGAGCACGCATGCCGACCGGCTGGAGACCATTCGGCGCGTGTTTCGGGAGACCGGTGTAATCATAGACACGCACACCGCGGACGGGGTCAAGGTCGGGCTCGAGCATCGGGAACCGGGCGTCCCGCTGCTGTGCCTGGAGACGGCACTGCCAGCCAAGTTCGCCGCCACGGTTCGAGAGGCGCTGGGGCGCGATCCGGAGACACCGCCCGGTTTCGAGGGACTGGAGAGCAAGCCGCAGCGGGTCGAGGTCATGGACGCCGACGCGGAGTTGGTGAAGGCCTTCATCGCCCGCCGTTGCGAGGCATGACTCCCATGGCATCAACCGGCGGCGGCTTCGACGACGCGCGAGACTTCTGGGACCAGCGCTACCGTGCGCCCGAGTACATCTTCGGCACAGAGCCCAACCGCTTCCTGGCCTCCCAGCAACCCCTGTTCAGGCCGGGGGACCGGGTGCTGGACGTCGCCTGCGGGGAGGGACGCAACAGCGTCTGGCTGGCGAGCTTGGGTTGCAACGTCCTCGGCGTCGACGTTTCCCCGCTGGCCCTGGAAAAGGCGAGGCGCCTGGCAGCAGAGCGAGGAGTGGCGGTGACATGGTCGGAGATGGATATCCGGACTTGGCAGTGGGAACGCAGCCGATTCGATGCCGTCGTTTGCATCTTCATTCAATTCGCAGAGCCGGCGCAGCGGGCGCGTCTGTTCGACGGCTTCAAGGCCACGCTGAAGCCCGGCGGCCTGCTGGTGTTGCAGGGCTATACGCCCAAACAGGTCGAGTACAAGACCGGCGGTCCGCCGCAGGCCAGTCACATGTATACCGCCGCCATGCTGCAGGACGCATTCACGGATTTCGAGATCCTGCATCTGCGCGAACACGAGGACGTGCTGAGCGAAGGCACCAAACACGTTGGCCGCTCGGCGCTCATCGAGCTGGTTGCGCGCCGGCAGCCCGACCCGGTCTCCCGCCAAGGGTGATGTTTTCGCCAGCGGTGGTGTAATCTGCGCTGACCGCATTCGGGGAGGAGACGGCAATGGACGGCGCGATGGGGATAGTGTCCTACGGCATCGGGACGGTGCTCGGCATCGTGCTGGTCGTCGTGCTGTTCTACTGGTTCATCCAGGACATCACCCAGAAGAAGCACACGGTCCTGCGCAACTACCCGGTGATCGGGCGTCTGCGTTACCTGCTGGAGAAGCAGGGCGAGTACTTCCGCCAGTATCTGTTCGCCGGCGATCGCGACGAGATGCCCTTCAACCGCGCCACCCGGGGCTGGGTCTACCGCCTGGCGAAGGACGAAGGCGGCATCATCGGCTTCGGTTCCACCAACGACCTGCGCGAACCCGGCTCGATCCTGTTCGTCAACGCCGGCTTTCCCGTCCTGGAGGAGGACCGCGGTCAGACCCCGGCGCTGGTGATCGGTGAAGGTTACTGCCGGCATCCGTTCCGCGCTCGCTCGCTGGTGAACGTGAGCGGCATGAGCTTCGGCGCCATCTCGCAGCCCGCGGTCCAAGCGCTGTCCCGCGGTGCCGCGCAGGCCGGCTGCTGGATGGACACGGGGGAGGGCGGCCTCTCGCCTTATCACCTGGAGGGCGGTTGCGACGTGATCATGCAGATCGGCACCGCGAAGTACGGCGTGCGCAACCATGACGGCAGCTTCTCGCCCGAGCGGGCGCGCGAGCTGGCGCAACAGGTCAAGGCCTTCGAGATCAAGCTGTCCCAAGGCGCCAAGCCGGGCAAAGGTGGTGTTCTGCCGGCGGCGAAGGTCACGCCCGAGATCGCGGGCATCCGTGGGATTCCGGCGCATGAGGACTCGATCAGCCCCAACCGCCATCGCGACATCGCCAGCGTGGACGACTTGCTCGACCGCGTGAGCTACGTACGGGAGTTGACAGGCCGCCCGGTGGGTGTAAAGACGGCGATCGGCGGCTTGCAGTTCATGAACGACCTGTGCGAGGCGATCCTGCGCCGGGGTCTGGAGTACGCACCGGATTTTCTGGCCATCGACGGCGGGGAAGGGGGCAGCGGCGCGGCACCCCAGGCGCTGGCGGATCACATGGGCCTGCCCATCTCCGAGGCTTTGCCGCGCGTGATCGACGCGCTGATCGAATCCGGCTTGAAGGAGCGCATCCGCGTGATCGCCGCCGGGAAACTGGTGACGCCGGCGAAAGCGGCCTGGGCGCTGTGCGTGGGAGCGGACTTCATCAATACGGCGCGCGGGTTCATGTTCGCGCTCGGCTGCATCCAGGCCCTGCGCTGCCACACCAATACCTGTCCGACTGGGGTGACCACGCACAACCGGCGCCTGCAGCGGGGCCTCGTAGTAGGGGAGAAGTATCTGCGCGTGGCGCACTACGCCGTCAACATGAATCGGGAGATCGACATGATCGCCCACTCCTGCGGCCTGCACCATGCGCGGGAGTTCCGGCGCGAACACGTGCGCATCGTCGAGACCGCCAATCGCAGCGTCGCGTTGAACATGCTGTACCCCTATCCGCAACAACAGCGGGGCGGGACGTTAGACCTGCCGTCCGCCGCTTGATTGGGTTAGACTTTCCCTAGCGCGTCGGACAGGTCGTCCAGCCGCTTCAATACGCCCGCGGGACGGTAGCCCAGCTCATCGGGCTGCGCTCCCAGGCGATCGATCCAGAAGGTGCGGAATCCGAACGCCGTCGCACCGGTTACGTCCCAGTAGTTGGACGAGACGAAGGCGATCCCCTGCTTCCCGACACCCAGCTTGTCCACTGCGAGCTGGTAGACGCTCGGGTGCGGCTTGAAGATACGCAGCTCGTCCACGCTCAGTACCGCATGGAATACGGACGCCAGGCCCGCATTGGAAACCACCGCCTCCAGCATCCCCGGCGAACCGTTGGACAAGATGGCGAGCTTCCGGTCACCGAGGGATCGCAGTGCAGCCGGCACTTCTGGATAGGTTTCGAGGCGAAAGTATTCCTGCATCAGGGTGCGACCGCCGGGCTCGGACAATGACAGGCCCAATGCCTGGCACGAATAGAGGAGCGCCGCCCGCGTGATGGACTCGAAGTTCTCGTAGCGCCCCATCAGACTGCGCAGCCAGGTGTATTCAAGCTGCTTGCTGCGCCACAGCTGCGACAGTTCCTTCCCTCGACCGGGGAACAGCTCGTTGCACCGGCTGACTACCGAGTGCACGTCGAACAGCGTGCCGTAGGCGTCGAACACGACGGCCTGGTTTTCGCCAGCCACGAAGACCTCCTATTGTGAGCTGCCAGCCCGATTCACTTCGACGGACGGCAAGGATGAGGAGGCGACGTCGGGGCGTTCGCGCCAGATCCCACTGCCAGCCTACGCTAGTCTTAATTCTGGCCCATTTCCACCAGCTTGTGATCCATGTCATGGCAGGCGACGCCGGAAATTGTTGAAATCATTCCGCGAGCCCCAACTTACACTCTGACTAGAATCCAAAAAGGGACCTTTAATCATGCGCTTCGACAAATTCACTACCAAGTTTCAACAGGCGTTTGCCGACGCGCAGAGCATCGCGGTCCGCAACGACAACCCTTACATCGAGCCGCAGCATTTGCTGCTGGCCTTGCTCGACCAGCAGGACGGTGGCACCGCCTCGATCCTGGCCAAAGCAGGGGTCAATGTGCAGCCGCTGCGAGAGGCTCTGCGCACCAGTGTCGACCGCCTGCCCAAGGTTGAGGGTACCGGCGGTGAGGTCAACGTGTCCCGCGATCTGAGCAACCTGCTCAATCTTACCGACAAGGAAGCACAGAAGCGGGGCGATCAGTTCATTCCTTCCGAGCTGTTCCTGCTGGCGCTGACCGAAGACAAGGGCGAGACCGGGCGGCTGTTCAAGCAGCACGGCGCCCACCGCGAGCACCTGGAGCGCGCCATCGACTCGGTACGCGGCGGCCAGCCGGTTGACAACGCCGAGGCCGAAGGCCAGCGCGAAGCGCTGTCCAAGTACACGCTGGACCTCACCGAGCGGGCGCGTCAGGGCAAGCTCGATCCGGTCATCGGCCGCGACGACGAGATCCGCCGCACCATCCAGATCCTGCAGCGCCGGACCAAGAACAACCCGGTGCTGATCGGCGAGCCCGGCGTAGGCAAGACTGCCATCGTCGAGGGCCTGGCCCAGCGCATCGTCAACGGCGAGGTGCCCGATACGCTCAGGAACAAGCGCCTG
>JBGPMS010000386.1:0-4817 GCA_041487115.1 Gammaproteobacteria bacterium | reverse complement strand
GTCCGCGGCGCGGGCGTTTCCGACTTGGGCATTTGCTAGAATGCGTGCATGCACGCGGCTCGCGACAATCAAGAGCAAGGCTTGCGCGGCGATGCTGCGCACGTTCCGGGGAGCATCTTTCTGGTCGGCATGATGGGGGCCGGAAAGACCTCCGTCGGCAAGCTCCTGGCGCGGCACCTGGGCAAGACGTTTCACGACTCGGACCAGGTGATCGAGAGCCGCACCGGGGTCAAGATCCCGGTCATCTTCGAGCTCGAGGGCGAGGACGGTTTCCGTGCGCGCGAGGCGGCGGTGATCGAAGAGCTCACGGCCCTGGAAGACGTGGTTCTCGCCACCGGCGGCGGAGCGGTACTGGACGCGCGCAATCGCGAGCTGCTCAAGACCCGCGGCACGGTGGTCTACCTGCGCGCTTCGGCCAACGAGCTATGGAGCCGCACGCGTCACGACCGCAACCGGCCCCTCCTGCAGACTGCCGACCCCTATGCGCGCCTGTGCGAGCTGCACGCACAGCGTGATCCTCTGTACCGAGAAGTGGCGGCCGTAACCATGGAGACCGGCACCCAGAGCCTGAAGAATCTGGTGGGCAAGCTCGAGCAGCGGCTCGAGCGGCTCGGGGATGCACCCGCCCCGCCTTCTGAGGGCGGCGCCTGAGCGTGGGTGCGATGCTCAGCGTGATGGTCGAGCTGGGCGAACGCAGCTATCCGATTCACATCGGCAATGGCCTGCTGGCGCGGCCCGAGCTGTTTCTGCCGCACCTTGCGCAGAACAAGGTCGCCATCGTCACCAACCCCGCCGTCGGTGACCTTTACCTCGAGAGGCTCGCGTTGGGATTGGCCACATGCGGCGTGGTCGCGGTGCCGGTGATCGTGCCCGATGGCGAGACCCACAAGAACTGGGAAACCCTCAACCACATTTTCGATCAGCTTCTGACCCATCGTTGCGAGCGCAAGACCACCGTGATCGCGCTGGGTGGCGGTGTGATCGGCGACCTGGCGGGCTTTGCCGCCGCGTCCTACCTGCGCGGCGTCCCCTTCATCCAGGTGCCGACCACGCTTCTGGCACAGGTGGACTCTTCCGTGGGCGGGAAGACCGGCATCAATCATCCACTGGGCAAGAACATGATCGGCGCCTTCTACCAGCCGCGCCTGGTGCTGGCGGACACGTCCACGCTCGACACCCTGCCCGACCGCGAGTTGTCCGCTGGCCTGGCCGAAGTCATCAAGTATGGCTTGATCCGCGACGCCGCCTTTTTCGCCTGGCTGGAAGGCAACATCGGGCGGCTGCTGGCGCGCGAACCCGACGCGCTCGCGCACGCCGTCCGTCGCTCCTGCGAGCTGAAGGCCGAGATCGTCGGGGAAGACGAGCGGGAGTCGGGCGTGCGGGCCCTGCTCAACCTCGGCCACACCTTCGGCCATGCCATCGAGGCGGGCCTGGGCTTTGGAGCCTGGCTCCACGGCGAAGCGGTGGCAGCCGGCAGCATGCTGGCCGCGCGCCTGTCACAACGCATGGGCCTCCTTGGCGAGGCGGACGTCGCGCGCATCGTTGCGCTGTTGCACAAGGCGAAGCTTCCCACCGAAGCGCCCGCCCTGGGCGTCGCGCGCTATCTTCACTTGATGGGCCTGGACAAGAAAGTCGAGCAAGGTCGGCTGCGGCTGGTGCTGCTGGAGCGCATCGGATCAGCCTACCTGACCTCTGAGTTTCCAACCGATGCCCTCGAGAGGGTGCTCGAGGGTTCCGCTGCTGTGGCGCCCGCCCCCGGTGCTCGACATCGTTGAGTTACGTGAGCTCGCGAAGTCAACGCGCCATGCGCGCGTGCGTCCCGTTTTCGCATCGCCCGCTGGTTGGCGACGTGGCTCGGTAGACGGCTGCAACCGGTCGGCGCATGCCTGAACTGGCCGACTACGCCGTCTCCGTGCCGGCTTCGCGCGGACGGCGCATCTTGGAAGACGCTCCCGAGTCGCGTAACGAGTTCCAGCGCGACCGCGATCGCATCATCCACTCCACCGCCTTCCGGCGGCTCGAGTACAAGACCCAGGTGTTCGTGAACCATGAGGGCGATCACTTCCGCACGCGGCTGACCCACAGTCTGGAAGTAGCCCAGATCGCCCGCTCCATCGCGCGCACCTTGCAGCTCAACGAGGATCTGACCGAGGCTATCGCCCTGGCGCACGACCTCGGTCATACCCCCTTCGGCCATGCCGGCCAGGATGCGCTCAACGAGTGCATGCGCAGCCACGGCGGCTTCGAGCACAACCTGCAGTCGCTGCGGGTGGTGGACCGGCTCGAGCAACGCTATGCGGCGTTCGACGGCCTCAACCTGTGCTTCGAGACGCGCGAGGGCATCCTCAAGCACTGCTCGGTGAAGCAGGCCGAACAGCTCGGCGACGTGGGGGAGCGTTTTGTCAGAAAGCGCAGGCCGTCGCTGGAGGCGCAAGTGGCCAACCTGGCGGACGAGATCGCCTACAACAACCACGACGTGGATGACGGGCTGCGCTCGGGGCTGCTTGCGCTCGATCAGTTGTGTTCGGTTGCCCTCTTCCGCCGCCAGCTGGAAGCGGTCCGGGAGCGCTTTCCAGGGCTGCCGGAGCGACGCCTGGTTTACGAGACCATTCGACGCATGGTCAACGTGCTGGTCACCGATCTCACCCATCAGAGCCAGGCCAACATCGTCCGGGCGAGCCCCGGCTCGGTCGACCAGGTGCGTGATTTGCCCGCGCTCGTCGACTTCAGCCCCGAGATGCGGGGCGAGCAGCAGGAGTTGAAGGCCTTCTTGCTCCGCAACCTTTACCGCCACTACAAAGTCAACCGCGCGGGCACCAAGGCACGCCGGATCGTTCGGGATTTGTTCGAGGCCTTCCATCAGGAGCCGCGCCTGCTGCCGCCGGACTTCCAGGAGCAGTTTCAGGGCGACGGCCTGCGGGCCATTGCCGACTACGTCGCTGGCATGACCGACCGCTATGCCATCCGCGAGCACCGTCGCCTGTTTGCCGTCGAGGAGGGTTAATTCCGATCCTGTTGAAGCGGGATGTCCCTGACGGTACACTGAAATCTTGCGCCCCAGATTGTGACAGCCCGGGGGAGCCCTCCGGGCGGGTTGCGGCTGGGGTCGATTCATCTGGTCGATTAGATAGTTAGCATCTGCCGCGGACGACGCGGTAGAGGAGGTGCCCGCGTGACACAGAGCTACCCGCCCCAAGCACAGGGATTGTACGACCCGGCCCAGGAACACGATGCCTGCGGGGTCGGCTTCATTGCGCACATCAAGGGCAAAAAGACCCATTCCATCGTCGAGCAGGGGCTCCAGATCCTGAGGAACCTGACTCATCGTGGGGCCACGGGCGCCGATCCGCTGGCTGGCGACGGTGCTGGAATCCTGATTCAGATCCCGGATCAGTTGTTCCGGGAAGAGATGGCCAAGCAGGGCGTGACGCTGCCGCCGCTGGGAGAATACGGCGTGGGCATGGTGTTTCTGCCGCAGGAGCCGGCCTCACGGCTGGCCTGCGAGTATGAGATCGAGCGCGCCATCAAGGACGAAGGACAGGTGTTGCTGGGGTGGCGCGACGTGGCGCGGGAGAGCTCCGGTCTGGGCGAGTCGGTGAAGAAGCTCGAGCCGGTGATCCGGCAGGTTTTCATCGGCCGGGGCGCCGGCGTTACGGTCACCGACGCCCTGGAACGTAAGCTCTACATCATCCGTAAGGCTTCCGGTCACGCGATCCAGGCACTCAAGCTGGCGCATGGCAAGGAGTTCTACGTACCCTCCATGTCGGCACGCACCATCGTCTACAAGGGCATGCTGCTGGCGGCGCAGGTCGGCACCTACTACAAGGATTTGCAGGATCCGCGCATGGTTTCGGCGCTGGCGCTGGTACACCAGCGCTTCTCCACCAACACGTTCCCGACCTGGGACCTGGCGCATCCGTTCCGGCTGATCGCCCATAACGGCGAGATCAATACCCTGCGCGGGAACGTGAACTGGATCCGCGCGCGCCAGGGTGCGATCTCCAGTCCGATTCTTGGCAAGGATCTCGACAAGCTGTGGCCGCTGATCTACGACGGTCAGTCCGATTCGGCTTCCTTCGACAACGCGCTGGAACTGCTGCTGATGGGCGGCTATTCCATCGCCCACGCCATGATTATGCTGATCCCCGAGGCGTGGGAGGCGCACACTCTGATGGACCCGAACCGCCGCGCCTTCTACGAGTACCACGCGGCGATGATGGAACCGTGGGACGGTCCGGCGGCAATCGCCTTCACCGACGGCCGTCAGATCGGTGCGACGCTCGACCGCAACGGCCTGCGCCCGGCGCGCTACATCGTCACCGACGACGATCTGGTGATAATGGCCTCGGAGACCGGCGTGCTGCCGATCCCCGACGAGCGGATCGTCAAGAAGTGGCGGCTGCAGCCGGGCAGGATGTTTCTGGTCGACCTCGAAGCGGGCCGCATAATCGACGACACCGAGCTGAAGGATGCGCTGGCCAGGTCCAAGCCGTATCGCGAGTGGATCGAGCGCATCCGCATCAAGCTCGACGACCTGCCCGAGCCCAAGGAGCGGCGCGTGGCCTCGGGCGAGGACCTGCTCGACCCAGTCGGCGTAGGGGCGGCGCGTCGCGATCGCGTGCTTCGTCTCCTCGTCGGGGACGATCCGGCCCTGCGCGAGGTCGACGAGGAAGAGCTTTCCCGGCTGGAGCCTTCCCTTCCGCACGATGTTCGCGGCGTCCTCGTCGAGCACGCCGGTCTCTGACGCGAGCACGACCCAGCCGTCAGCGGTCTCCTGCCAGCGGCCCGGACGCAAGCCGTTCCGGTCGAGCGTCGCG
>JBGPMS010000385.1:0-4888 GCA_041487115.1 Gammaproteobacteria bacterium | reverse complement strand
TGGTACTTCACTCAGGTCGGCCCGCTCGACCCGCGCGCCAAAAAGCTGCCGCTGCCCGACGAGCTGGTGGGCGAGCTGCTGCGTTACGTCGCTTCACACGAGGTCGGGCATGCGCTGGGGCTCAGACACAACTTCAAAGCCCACTCGGCCTATACGGTGCAGCAGTTGCGCAGCCCGGAGTGGACGCGTAAGTGGGGCACCTCGGCGTCGATCATGTCCTATGCGCGCTTCAACTACGTCGCGCAGCCCGGGGACGGCGCCTACCTGATACCCAAATTCGGCCCCTATGACTACTTCGCCATCGAGTGGGGGTATCGCCAGTTTGGCGAGGGCATGACCTGCGACGCCGAGTGGCCCCAACTGGATCGCATGGCTGCCAAGCAGATCGAAGACCCGATGCTGCGGTTCGGCGGCGAGGACGCGGTCGCGCCGCTCGACCCGACGATCAACACGCAGGTGCTGGGCTCCGATCCCATGCAGGCGGCCGAGCTCGGCCTGAAGAACGTAGATCGTGTCATGGTCATGCTGATCCCGGCCACGACTCAGCGCGGACAGGACTACACCAAGCTCGCCGAGATGTATCAGGCGCTGCTGGTGAAGCGGAACAACGAGTTGGCCGCGGTGGGCAAGCTGGTCGGCGGGGTCGAGGAGACGCGCTACCAGGGAGGGCGAGGCACGGCGCCGTTTGTGCCGGTTCCGGCGGAGCGGCAACGGCAGGCGGTGAAGTTCCTGGTGGACAACGCGTTCGTCAAGCCCAAAGCGCTGCTCGATCCCGAAGTCCTGATGCGGATCACCCCTACGGGCGGCGCCGATCCCCTGCAGGGGTCGAACGTCAAGCTGCTGTCGCAGTTGCTCAGGCCAAGCGTGTTCAACCGCATGGCAGAAGCCAAATCCTTGACGCCCGGAAAGCCCAGTTACACCGGCATCGATATGCTGAAAGACCTCAACCAGGGCCTGTTCGCGGAGCTCAAGGACGGCCAGCCCGTGATCGACTTCTATCGCCGCACCCTGCAGCGCAACTACGTCACGCTCCTGCTGGTCTCGTCCGGAGCGGTGGAAGACCCGCAGGACGCGTCGAGCAGCATCGATAGCGAGCAATCCGACCAAGGCAGCGTCCGCCCGCGGCGGAGCAAGGCGTCCCGCGAATTGGCCTACTTGTCCTCACCCTTGGCCGACACGGCCCAGCAATACAAGTCCGCCAAGGGCCGGCCGAGCGAGTTTCGCGCCTCGCTGCGCCGGGGAGTGAGCGATCTCATCGCCAAGATCGAGGCGGCAGCGGCCAAGGTTAAGGACGCCGATACGGCAGCGCATTTGAAGGATCTACGAGCCGAACTGGAGCGCGCCCTCTAGGCTCCTTGGCTGGCGGCTTGGGAGCTGCACAGCAGAGTCCAGCGAACCCCGACAATCGGGGCCCGCTCAGCGCGGCTTCATCGGTGCTCGTGAGCGATGATGTAGTCGTAGGCGGGCAGGGTGAGGAAGTCGACGAAATCCTCGTCTAAGGTCAACTTCTCGAACATCCTGGCGGCCTCCTCGTATTCACCCGCGGCATACTGCTGTTCGCCCAGGATCTGCCGCACCTTGGCGAGCTCCTGCGGCACCAGGTCCTGGAACAGCGCACGTGTCACCTTGCGGCCATCATCCAGCACGCCCAGCGGGCTGCGGATCCAGTGCCAGATCTGGGCGCGGGAGATCTCGGCAGTGGCCGCGTCCTCCATCAGGTTGAAGATCGGGACGCAGCCAGTACCCGCCAGCCACGCGCCGAGGTATTGGACGCCGATGTTGATGTTGATGCGCAGCCCGTTCTCGGTGATGGGCTTGCGCGGCTGGAAGTCGAGCAGGTCGGACGCCGTCACTTTGACGTCGTCGCGCCGGCGGCTGATCTGGTTGGGTGTCTGCATGACCTTGTCGAAGGCCTCTTTCGCCAGCGCCACCAGGCCCGGATGCGCCACCCAGGTGCCGTCGTGGCCATCGTTGGCTTCTCGCTCCTTGTCCGCCCGCACTTTTGCGATGGCCTGTTCGTTGGCGACGGGATCGTTCTTGATCGGTATCTGCGCCGCCATTCCACCCATCGCAAAGGTGCCGCGCCGATGGCATGTCTTGATGAGGAGCAGTGAATAGGCGCGCATGAAGGGCGAGGTCATCGTGACCAGTGCGCGGTCCGCCAGAACGAAGCCCTGGCGATTGCGGAATTTCTTGATGCAGCTGAAGATGTAGTCCCAGCGACCGCAGTTGAGCCCGGCGGAATGGTCGCGCAGCTCGTACAGGATCTCGTCCATCTCGAAGCTGGCCAGGATGGTCTCGATCAGTACGGTGGCTTTGACGGTGCCCTGCGGCACGCCCTGCTCCTTCTGCGCGAGCACGAAGGCGTCGTTCCACAAACGCGCTTCCAGATGGGACTCCATCTTGGGCAGGTAGAGGTAGATGCCCGATCCCTTGGCCACGCGCATCTTGGCGTTGTGGAAGAAAAACAAACCGAAGTCGAACAGCGCACCGGACATGGGTTCGCCGTCGATCAGCAAATGGTTCTCGACCAGGTGCCATCCGCGCGGCCGCACCAGCAGCGTCGCGTGCCGGTCGTTGAGCTTGTAGTGCTTGCCTTCCGGGCTGGTGTAGGTAATGGAGCCCCGCAAGGCGTCGCGCACGTTGATCTGACCCTGGATCTGGTTGTCCCAGGTGGGCGTGCTCGAGTCCTCGAAGTCGGCCATGAACGTGTTCGCCCCCGAATTGAGCGCGTTGATGACCATCTTGCGGTCGGTGGGGCCGGTGATCTCGACCCGGCGGTCCTCCAGGTCCGGCGGCGCCGGCGCGACCTTCCAGTCGGCCTCGCGCACAGAGCGGGTCTCGGGCAGGAAATCGGGCAGTTTGCCTGCGTCCAATTCCTTCTGACGGACTGCGCGCCGCTCCAGCAACTCGCGCCGGCGCGCTTCGAAGTTGCGATGCAGCTTGGCCAGGAAGGTCAGCGCATCGAAGGTCAGGATCCCGGCGTACTCGGGCGTCACCGGGCCTTTGACGTGTACACCTTGGGGAGTGGTTTGCTCACGGTTCATGCGTCGGCTCATTGTTTGTGGCGATGGCGAAAGTGCCGAAATTGTCGCACAAAAAAGCCTGCCCACCGCTTGAGGTCGGCAGGCGCGAGAATCGAGGCAGGCTGCAGGCGAAAAGTTAAGCGAACTGTTCCTGCTCGGTGGAGCCGGTGAGCGCAGTCACCGAGGACTTGCCGCCTTGAACCACCTGGGTCAAGTCGTCGAAGTAGCCGGTGCCGACTTCCCGCTGATCCCGGGTGGCGGTATACCCGAGGGCCTCGGCGGCGAACTCGGCCTGCTGCAGGCGCACGTAGGCGGTCATGTTCTCGTGCGCATAGCCGCGCGCCAGCTCGAACATGCTGTAGTTCAACGCGTGGAATCCGGCCAGCGTGATGAACTGGAACTTATAGCCCATGGCAGCCAGCTCGCGCTGGAAGCGCGCAATGGTACTGTCGTCCAGGTTCTTCTTCCAATTGAATGACGGCGAGCAGTTGTACGCCAGCAGCTTGCCGGGGTGGACGGCGTGGATCGCCTCGGCGAACTGCCGGGCGAAGTTAAGGTCGGGCTTGCCCGTCTCGCACCAGATGAGGTCGGCGTACGGGGCGTAGGCCAGCCCGCGCGCGACCGCCTGGGCGAGTCCGTTCTTGACGCAGTAAAAGCCCTCCGCCGTGCGCTCGCCCGTCAGGAAGGGCTTGTCCGTGTCGTCGACGTCCGAGGTGAGGAGGTTTGCCGCCTCGGCATCGGTACGCGCGAACAACACGGTCGGCACGCCCAACAGGTCAGCGGCCAGGCGTGCGGCCACCAGCTTCTGCGCTGCCTCCTGGCTGGGAACCAGGACCTTGCCGCCCATGTGGCCGCACTTCTTGGCCGAGGCGAGCTGATCCTCGAAATGCACCCCTGCCGCACCCGCCTCGATCATGTGCTTCATCAGCTCGTGAGCATTGAGCACGCCGCCGAAGCCTGCCTCGGCATCCGCTACGATCGGCGCGAACCAGTCGACTTGGTCCTTGCCCTCAGCGTGGTCGATCTGGTCCGCGCGCATGAAGGCGTTGTGGTCGGCAGACGCCATGGCCGTGGGTCGCGGCCACTTAAGGTCCCAGAGCGCACAGTCGTCGCGACGGCCGGGAAGGGGCTGGAGGCAGTATAGCAATCCGATGGCGCGGCGCAACAAAAATGCTGCGCGTCAGGTTGAACCAGGAGCCTACCGCTCGCCATTTCGGCGCTCTACGCTCACGGTTGGGCTTTTGCGGTGCAAGAAGGTCAAGTTAGAATGACGCTCGACGGAAAGGAGCCGTGGGGGCGGGATCCCGGTCGCGACCCCCGCGCTGTTGCGGTAACATCCCCGTTCTTTCAATGCCATAAGGCGTGGGCGGCGGGCGCCCGGCCGATGGCGGTAGTGCCAGCCATGACGAGGAACCATGTACAAGCACATTCGCGTGCCGACCCAAGGCGAGAAGATCACCGTAAACCAGGATTTCTCCCTGAACGTACCGGATCACCCCATCCTCCCCTACATTGAGGGGGACGGCACCGGGATTGACATTACCCCGGTCATGAAGAAGGTGGTCGATGCCGCGGTCAACGTGGCTTACGCCGGCAAGCGCAAGATCTCCTGGATGGAGATGTACGCCGGTGAAAAGTCGTGCAAGGTATACGGCGAGAACGTCTGGCTGCCCGACGAGACGCTGGCAGCATCCCGGGAGTTCGTCGTCTCCATCAAGGGCCCGCTGACCACGCCGGTCGGCGGAGGCATCCGCTCCATCAACGTGGCGCTGCGGCAGGAGCTGGACCTGTACGTGTGCCTGCGGCCGGTGCGCTACTTCAAGGGTGTGCCGAGCCCGCTCAAGCAACCCGAAAAGACCGAC
>JBGPMS010000384.1:0-4965 GCA_041487115.1 Gammaproteobacteria bacterium | reverse complement strand
CGACGCAAGCTGGACATCGTCATGAGCGAAACCCGGCGCATGGGCTTGCTGATCGACGACCTGCTCGCTTTCTCGCGCCTCGGGCGCCAGGCGATGAGGGTCGCGGAACTCGACATGCGCGACCTTGTCGAGGGTACCTATGGGCGTCTCAGCACACAGAATCAGGGATCCAAGGCGGATTTCCACCTGGGAATCCTCCCCAGGGCGATGGGCGATCGCGCGCTGCTGGAGCAGGTATGGACGAACTTCTTGTCGAACGCACTCAAGTTCACGAGCAAACGCGACAAGCCGCAGATCGAGGTGGGCGCAATCAGCGACAGCAAGGAACACGTGTACTTCGTGCGTGACAACGGCGCGGGCTTCGATCCGCGCTTTCAGTCGAAGCTCTTCGGCGTGTTCCAGCGACTGCATGATGCGCGCGATTTTCCGGGGACCGGTGTAGGGCTTGCGCTGGTGCATCGGATCGTGACGCGTCACGGTGGCCGGGTATGGGCGGACAGCAAGCTCGAGGAAGGGGCGACGTTCTACTTCACATTGCCTAAGGAGCCAGTCAATGCAATCGGTTGAGCAGATCGACATTCTTCTGGTCGAGGACAATGCCCTGGACGCCGAGCTCACCATGCTGAGCCTCAAGGACCAGAAGGTCGCCAACAAGATCACCTGGGTCAAGGACGGACAACAGGCGTTGGACTATGTCTTTCGGCGCGATGCCTATGCCGGGCGCACGGATGCGGGGCCACGCCTCATCTTTCTCGATCTGAAGATGCCGCGCGTCGACGGTACCGAAGTGTTGAGGGCGATCAAAGCCGATGAGCACACCAAGAGGATCCCGGTGATCATCATGACGTCCTCCAACGAGGAGAGCGACATCGCCCGCACCTACGATCTCGGCGCCAACAGCTACGTGGTCAAGCCGGTGGACTTCGACGCGCTCGCCGAGGTGGCGCGACAGATCGGGCTCTATTGGCTCGTGATCAATCAGCCCTGACTTCCGGCGCGGCGTCCAGGACTCGGATTCATGATGCTGATTGCCTTCTCTCTCGACGATCACGCCTACGCGCTGCACCTGCCGGCGGTCGAGAGGGTAGTCCGGATCGTCGAAGTGACCCCCCTGCCGGACGCCCCGGACATCGTCGTCGGCGTGGTGAACATGCGCGGGGAGGTGATACCGGTCGTCGACATCCGCAAGCGGTTTGCGTTGCCGGAGCGCGCTCCGGACCTGAGCGATCAGCTGATCGTGGCGCGCACCTCGAGGCGGGCGGTAGCGCTGATAGCCGACACCGTGACCGGCGTAATCGAGTGTGACGAAGCGGACGTCATCGCTGCCGAAGCCATCCTTCCCGGGATGGGATACATCCAAGGGGTCGCCAAGCTGAAGGACGGGATGCTTTTGATCCATGACCTCGACAGCTTCCTTTCGCTCGAAGAGGATCGATTGCTGCACGCTGCACTGAAGGACGCTTGAGGCCGCATGGACCGCACGCTGCCCGATCCGCTGCTCGCCCAGTACAGTGAATTCGTAGCCGACCGCATGGGGTTGCATTTTCCCCGCGAGCGCTGGGGCGACCTCGAGCAGGCGACCGCACGTGCGGCCGGCGACCTTGGTTGCATCGATGCGCGAGCCTGCGTCCAGCAGTTGTTGTCGCGCGCGGTCTCGAAGCGGCAGCTCGAGATCCTGGCGAGTCATCTGACTGTAGGAGAAACCTATTTCTTTCGCGACCAGGCGGCGTTCGATTGCCTGGAGCGGCTGGTGCTGCCGGAGCTGATCGCGTCACGCCAGGCCGGCGAGCGCCGCCTGAGGATCTGGAGCGCAGGCTGCAGCACCGGCGAGGAGCCTTACTCGATCGCGATCCTGCTGGTCAGGCTGATCCGGGATCTGCGCGCCTGGAACATCTCGATCCTGGCCACCGATATCAATCCGGTGGTCTTGCAAAAAGCCGCCCGGGGTGTATACAACGACTGGTCGTTCCGGGACACCCTGCCCGGCCTCAAGGAAGGGTTCTTTGCGCGGACCGGTGGCGGGCAACTCGCGATCGCGGACCGCATCAAGGCGATGGTGACGTTTGGGTATCTGAACCTGGTCGAGGATATCTACCCCTCGGTAGGAAACAGCACCAACGCGATGGATATCATCTTCTGCCGCAACGTTCTCATGTACTTCGAGGCTGCGCGAAGCCGGCAGTTGATCGGGCGGCTGGGATTGTCTTTGATGGAAGGCGGATGGCTGTTCGTGAGCCCGGTCGAAACGCCACAGGTCGTCTGGCCGCGGCTCGTGGAGGTCAAGTTCCCGGGAGCGATCGTCTATCGGAAAGAGAGTACATCGACGGCTGCGGATCGCGCACTCGAAGCAGCGCCGTGGACGACGGCCCTGCCGGCGCTGGAAGATCCGGCAGCGGGTGAAGAATCCGAGCCCTACGCGTGGCCGGAGCCGCCAGGAAGCCACGAGTCCGTACCGGGCGAGGTGCGGTCGGCATCTGCGCATACGCTCGAAGCGGAAGCCGCGACGTTGTACGGGCAAGGTCACTATGCCGAGGCAGCCGCGAAGCTTCGGGAAGTGCTCGAACGGAGCCCGGACGATGCCGTCGCCATGGCGCTGCTGGCGCGCAGCTACGCCAACCAGGGACGCCTCGCCGACGCGGCGCAGTGGTGCAAAGAGGCGACGAAGGCCGAGAAGCTCAACCCGCGCTGGTGTTACCTGCTGGCGACTATCCTCCAGGAGCAAGGCGAGCTCGATGCAGCGGTCGCGGCGCTAAGGCGCGCGTTGTATCTGGATCAGGGGTCTGCTTTGGCGCATTTCGAATTGGGAACCTTGACGCGGCGCAAGGGCAAGCCGAAGGACGCGGACCGGCACTTCAGGAACGCGCTGTCGATTCTGGACCGATGCGGGCACGATGCGCTCCTGCCCGAGTCGGAAGGGATCACCGCCGGAAGGCTGGCCGAGATCATCCGATCGACGGTTTTGAGCGAGGCCGAAACATGAGCCAGGCGCAAACATGAAGGCCAGATCATCGGAGCGTCGCTCCGCCGGTGGAGCAGAGATCGACTGGCGCAGCGTCCACCGCAGGCTCGAGGCCGTGCGCGAGGTCGTCGAGCAGCGCTGGACGCCTGGTCCGGAGGAAGTCAAAAAGGTCCTCAAGGCGAGAGCCGAGGTGCTCGCCCGGCCCCCGCAGGACGAGGCGATATCAGGCGAGCACATCGAGCTCATCGAGTTCGCGCTGGCGTACGAGACCTACGGTATCCAGTCCTCGTTCGTCCGCGAAGTCTATCCGTTGACCGAGCTCACGCCGCTGCCCTGCACTCCCGCGTTCGTCCTCGGCATCGTGAACGTGCGCGGAGAGATCGTCTCGGTCATCGACATCAAGAGATTCTTCGACCTGCCCGAGAAAGGGCTCACCGACCTCAACAAGGTGATCATCCTGCAGGCGGACACGATGACGTTCGGGATCCTGGCGGATCAGATCCTCGGTGTGCGCACCGTCGCGGTGAACGAGATTCAGCCCGCGCCCCCGACCTTGACCGGCATTCGCGAAGATTATCTGATGGGGGTGACCGGCGAGCGGCTGGTGGTCCTCGACGCAGCCAGGCTGCTGTCGGACCGCAGGATCGTCGTGCACGAGGAAGTCGGGGGCTGACGGCGAGCAGCCAACCATACCAGCGACACCGGCATTCGAGAGGAGTCTAGAGACATGAGATGGTCAGTGGGAACGAAGATCGGCGGAGGCTTTGCGCTGGCCCTGGCGGCCTTGGCAGTCATCGGCGTGATCTCCTATCGGAGCACGAGCAGCCTGATCGAGGCGAGCGACTTGAAGTCGCATACCTACGTCGTGCTGAGAAACCTGGAAACCCTGCTCTCCGGGCTGCAGGATGCCGAGACCGGCCAGCGCGGCTACATCATCACGGGCCAGGATAGCTATCTGGAGCCGTACAACGCGGCGCTCAAGGCCAAAGGCCAGACCATCGACGAGCTGCGCAAGCTGACAGCGGACAATCCCAACCAGCAGCGCCGGCTCGACGCCCTTGAGCCCCTGGTCGCTGCCAAGCTCGACGAGCTCAAGCACACGATCGATCTGCGCAGGGACAAGGGATTTGACGCAGCCGTGGCGGTGGTCCTGTCGGCCAAAGGCAAGCAGGCGATGGACGACATCCGCAAGGGCATTGCGGCGATGGAGCAAGAAGAAACGGATCTTCTGAAGCAGCGGGACCAGCGTCTTGGCGGCGACGCGCAGCGCACGATCTCGACCATCGTCTATGGGATTCCCTTCGCCTTCGTCATCGTCGGGCTGCTGGGCTTTCTCATCACGCGCAACATCTCTCGGCCGCTCCGGGATGTCACGGCTGCAGCGGAGCAGATCGCTTCGGGAGATTTATCCGTAAAGCTCGCGGCCCTCGACCGGACCGACGAGGTCGGGGCGCTGACGCGGACGTTCGCCGGCATGATCGGCACGCTTCAGGCGATGGCGACGCTGGCAAAGCAGATCGCCGCCGGCGACCTCAGCGTGAAGGCCACGCCGCAATCGGAGAAAGATGTATTGGGCAACGCCTTCGCGACGATGCTGGAGAACCTGCGCGAGGTGACGCGCGAGCTGCGCGAGGGGGCGAGCGTGCTGGCCTCCTCGGCCAGCGAGATCGTGGCGACCACCACCCAGGTTGCCTCCGGCTCGGCGGAGACGGCGGCTGCGGTGAGCCAGACCACCACCACGTTGGAGGAAGTCAAGCAGACCGCGCAGATGGCGACCGACAAGGCGCGCCACGTCTCGGAGAGCGCGCAGAAGACCGCGCAGATCTCGCAGGCCGGCAGAAAATCGGTGGAAGAGTCGATCGAGGCGATGCATCACATCCAGGAGCAGATGGAGTCGATCGCCGAGAGCATCGTGCGGCTGAGCGAGCAGGGCCAGGCGATCGCCGAGATCATCGCCACGGTCAACGACCTGGCCGAGCAGTCCAACCTGCTGGCGGTCAACGCGG
>JBGPMS010000383.1:0-4980 GCA_041487115.1 Gammaproteobacteria bacterium | reverse complement strand
TCGAGTCGGCTTGTGCTAAGGTTCGTTTGATCAGATTTTGTTCGTCCATCCCCGCAGCATAGACAGCAGGATCAAATTTGTCCAGTGTCTTCTAAGGGGACAGGGCAGAGCTAGCTAGGGAAGGTCTGGTCAATTCGTACATGCGCGACCGGGCGCTGTTGGCCCACGGCGACGCCCCCAGGGGGGACGTGTAGCCGGCCCAACACCAGCGCCCAGCAACAAACCCCACGGCCCCAAACCCCCCCCGGGCCCCAACGCGCCCGGTCACTCGAAGGAGGCGAATAGTATCGGGTTGCGTCAGGTGCGGCGCTTGGCTAGCGTTGCGCTTCTTGCAAAGGTACCTACCTTAGCTGCGGAGCGACGCCTTGCATGCATCCGCACCTGACGCAACGCGCGTCGTGCAAATTGACTAGACCTTCCCTAGGTCCGCGGTTACGCGGCTTTCGCGCGAGCGGCCTTCTGGCGATCGGCAGTGCCGAGCACCTTGTACTTGATGCGAAGCAGATCCTCGACCTGCTTGCCCAGCGCCATCTTCTGCGTCTCGAGCTGGTGCAAGCGCTCCTGCAGGCTGGACAGATCGCCGGATAGCTTCTTGAGGTTCTCCACCCGCCGTTCGAGCAGAGTCTGATGCTCTTTGAGCTGGTTGGAGATGGGGGTCAATGCGCTCTTGAGCCAGCCGTCGAGGTCTTTGCGCACGGCCTGGAATACGATGCGCGCCTCGGTGACCAGGCCGTTGTAGAAGCGCTTGACCAGAAAGTGCTTCTCGGTCATGACGTTCACCGGGTCGCGGCAGAAGCGCTCGGTGTTGGTCTTGAGCCCCTTCATGGTAAGAATATGCTTCTCCAGGTTGAGTGGCGGCGGGGTGAGGTTCACGAAGCCGTACTTTTCCTGGAACTCCTGGTAGACCTTGTCCACGAAGCTGCGCGTCTCGGAGGCGAAGCTCAGGATTTTGTCCGCCTGGCGCGTGAAGATGTCGAACAGCGAGTTCATGCTCCGCCACAGGCCGGCAGTGGTCCAACTGCCTTCGATGTCTCGTGCACTCTTGGCGAAGAGCTCGTCGATGTGCTCTTCGTCCAGGTTGGCCATCAGGGCATGACCCTGCTTGAGTACCGTGCTGTAGGAAGTCTTGAAGCTCTCCATGCGTTGGAGATACACCGCGCGATCCTTTTCCAACCGCGACAGCATGGTCTTGGCCAGCTCCCGATTCTTGCCCGATAGCTTGGACAATTCCTGCAGCTCGGCCTGTGTGGCGGTGAGCTGCGCCATCACGCTCTGCAGCGAGCCTTCCACCATGCTCCCCATTTCCTTGACTACCGCGGCGCGCAGGATTTCCTGCTTGGCCGGCACGATCTCGTTGGCCAGCAGATCCTCCAGCTCGTGAATGCCGCTGCGCTCGAACATGGCCTGATCGCCGCGTATGCGGGCCAGCAGCGCCTTCTGCGCCGATAGCGCGATGACGTGGTCGCGCGGCAACTCCAGCAGCCTGCAGGTCTCCTCGATCTGGCGGTTGATGGAGACGTCGATCTCCGCCAGGGTCTTGAGGTCGTCCCATAGCAGGTCGACCTTGTTCAGGACCGCGATGCGACGCGTCTGGTAGGTCTGCACGTAGCGCTGCCAGATTTCCAGGTCGGACTTGGTCACACCGGTATCGGTGGCCAGCAGGAAAAGGATGGCGTGCGCGCTCGGGATCATCTTGAGCGTCAGCTCGGGCTCGGTGCCAAGCGCGTTCAGGCCAGGGGTGTCCAGGATCACCAGCCCGCTCTTGAGCAACGGGTGCGGGTAGTTGATCATCGCGTGGCGCCAGGCTGGGATCTCGACCTTGCTGCCCCTGGTCACCACCGTAGTCGTGACGAAGTCCTTCTGGTCCAACAGCCCCAGCGCCGAGGCTTCTTCGACGCGGACGGTCTTCGTCTCGGCCAGGCTGGCCATGGCTTTCGACATCTCGTCATGCGACTGCAGATTGAGCTTGATCTTGACCCACTCGATCGGGTGCTGCTTGAGCGAGGCGATGCTGTCCTCGCGCTTGCGCGTCTCGATCGGAAGCAGGCGCACGTAGGGCTCGTCGGCGCCGTCCCAGAAGATCTCGGTCGGGCACATGGTGGTGCGACCCACGTCCGAGGGCAACAGGCGCTGCTTGAAGTCCGAGAAGAACATCGCGTTGATCAGCTCGGTCTTCCCGCGCGAATACTCGGCCAGGAAGCAAAGTACCATGCGGTCGTTGCGCAGGCTTTCCAGCAGGTCGTAGATGCGCAGGCTGCGCTGGATATCCACATGGCCATGCTGGTCCAGCCAGAGCTGGTAGGCTTCGATGCCGCTGCGGATTTCCTCCCGCCAGCGCTGGTAGCTGGCAATCTGGCTTTCCAGCTGGTTGCTCATGTCTTGTCCCAGTCCTGTATGACCCGGAGAGCCGCGTCTCCCGGGGCGAGGATCTCGACGGCCTTGCGGCGTCCTCGCGCTCCCCGCGTAATAATAACTCGGCTCGCCGAAACGTCCAGCTTTTTTCTCAAGAATTCAATGAGAAGCGCATTCGCCCGGCCTTCGAGGGCGGGGGCCGCGACCCGCACCTTGAGAGTTTCGCCGTGTTTGCCGACCACCTCCGTATTGCGGGCATTAGGCTGAACGTAGAGCGTGATGCAAAGAACGTTCCTATCGGCGTCGAAGCGGTGCCAGGAGGCCACGGCAGGCTGTCAGCCGATGGCCCGGCTCACCGTTCCCTCGACCCAGGCGATCAGCATCAGCAGGAGCTGACACGCGACCAGAACGAACAGCGGGGACAAATCGACGTTACCAACCGGCGGGATGCGCTTCTGAAATACCCGGAGAAAGGGGCGCACCAGGCTGTTGAGCAGGGGCATCGCCGGGCTATAGGGGCTCACCCACGTCAGCACCGCCTGCACCAGGACCGCAATCATGAGGATCCAAAGCGACAGCTTCGCCAGTTGCACCAGCGCCAGGAAACCGATCAGCACCAGGGTGGCACCGACCGCCGGCCCCAGACCGGGACCCTTCAGCCAGTACGTGGCCAGGATGAGCACCACCTCCGTGAGCCAGGCGAGCAAAAACGTGGCCAGGTCGAGGCCCCATAGCCCCGGAATCGCGCGCCGGGCGGGCACCACCATCCAGTTGGTCAGCGCCGCCAGGAACTGGGACAGGGGATTGCGCACCGGCGCCCGCAGCCACTGGAGGAAGAACCGCAGCAACAGCGCCAGGGCGAACAGCCCCAGGAAGGTTTCGAGCAGAAATTGCAGCGCTTGGGCAAGCATGCCGAGAAACTAACAGAGTGAAGAAAGAGGGTGGGTCGGCGCTCTTTGCAAGCCGCGCGGGAATGCGGTTTCTCGGACACTCGAACCGCTTTGCGCGTGTGCGGCTGCGTCGAGCTCTTGCATCAGGCTTGCCCCCCTTGACCCAGCTCGTCGCCCAGCTCGCGCGAGCGCTCGGCGGCTTCGAGGACCGCCGCGACGATAAGATGCTGCAGACCGCTCGATTCCATGCTGTGCAGCGCGCGTTCCGTCGTGCCGCCCTTGGAGGTCACCCGTGCGCGCAGCACGGCGGGATCCTCGTTGCTGTCATGCGCCAGCCGGGCCGCCCCGAGGAAAGTGTCGAGGCTCAGTCGCCGCGCGTCTGCCGGAGGGAGACCCAGCTCTCGTGCCGCCTGCTCCAGCGCCTCGATGAAATAGAACACATAGGCCGGTCCGCTCCCGGATACGGCGGTAACGGCATCCATCAGCTCCTCGCGCTCGACCCACAGCGTCGAGCCGACCGCGGCGAGAATGCTTTGCGCCGCCTCGCGGGCCTCGGCCGGAACCGAGGGCATGGCGTAGAGGGCAGACACGCCGGCCAGCACCAGCGCGGGTGTATTCGGCATGACCCGTACGATGCGCCCATAGCCACCGAGCCAGCGCGACAGATCCTCAGTGCGGATGCCGGCCGCGATACTGATGAGAAGCTGCGAGCCCACCACCGGCCGCAGCCCCTCGGCCACCGCGCGCAGCTGCTGGGGCTTCACCGCCAACAGGATCACTTGGCTCCCGGTGGTCTCGGGACCGGCCGTCTCGCGCGTCGAAACAGCAAACCGCGCCGCCAGTCGCTCGCGGGCCGCAGCATCGACCTCGACCACGCTGATGTCCGCCGCAGCATAGCCCTGCTGCAACAGGCCGCCGATCAGCGCACCGGCCATGTTGCCTCCGCCGACGAATGCAATCTTCATGCAAACGGAATGCGAGCGCTTGGACAGACCAGCTTGGGCACCCCGCCGGCCCCGCCCAGGGTCTGCTCTCAGCTCTTCTCGGCCAGCGCCTTGAGGTTGTCGAGGCCTGCCTTGTAGGCGCCGTTCAGCATCTCGACCACCTCAGCGTCGGTCTTGCCGCCATCGGGCTTGTTCTTGAACTTGCCCTGCCAGAGGACTTTGGTCAATCCGCCCTTCCCTTTTTTGACATGCAGGGTCGAGACGTAGTGGGTGATCGGGAACGGGGAATCACCCACGATCCGGTAACGGAAGAACATCTTGCTGTCGTCGAACTTGAGCAGCTCCTCATCGAAGCTCTCGCCACTTGCGAGGGTGAGCGTGCGCATGGCGCCCTTGGTATTGTTCCTGCCCGACTTGATTACGTCGTTCTTGAACCCGGGGTGCCACTTGTGCAACCCGTTGAAGTCTCTTATCAGCCCCCATACGGCCTTCGGGCTGCTCTTGATCTCCACCGACTGCTGGGCGATCAACTGCGTGTCGGCGCGCACGAGGAACGGCAACAACAGCAGGCCGGCCAGGCCCAGGGTCAGGATCTGCTTCATGACTCATGCTCCTCGAGGGGTCGGGAAAGGCCGCAGGACGGCGCTAACAGCTTTTAGTACCCGGGGATGCCGAGTATAGCGCAGCGCCTCGCGCTCGCGAGGAACTCTAGCGACGCTCACCGAAGATCGCGCGCCCCACCCGAACCATCGTCGCGCCTTCGGCGATGGCCGCTTCCAGGTCATCGGACATGC
>JBGPMS010000382.1:0-4998 GCA_041487115.1 Gammaproteobacteria bacterium | reverse complement strand
CGGTTGGCCTAGAATTCAACAACAAGACGCGCGAGGTGAAGTTGCTGTCGAACGTCAAAGGCCAGCTGGAAACTCCCGCCAAGAAGCATCCCGCCATGCCCTGGGACCGAAAGCGCTAGAGATGCGTGCAACTGCCGCAATGCTTGCCACGGCCCGGAAGGCGTTTTCCCGTGTTCTGCTGTTGGCCACGATGGCGCTGCCCGGTATCGCGCTGGCGGACAAATCCGACCGCGACAAGCCGGTGAACATCGAGGCCGACCGCGTCACCATCGACGACCTGAAGAAGCAAAGCGTGTTCGAGGGGAACGTGACGCTGAGCCAGGGCACCCTGATGCTCAAGGCGGACAAAGTGCTCGTGAAGCAGGACGCCGGCGGCTTCAACTACGCCTTTGCCTATGGCAAGCCGGCCTATTTCAAGCAGAAGCGCGAGGGCTATGACGAGTATATCGAGGGCACCGCCGAGCGCCTCGAGTACGACGGCAAGGCCGACAAGATGCAGATGTTCACCAATGCCGAGATCCACAAGGGGACAGACGAGGTCAAGGGGGACTACATCTCCTATGACGCCACCACGGAGTTCTACCAGGTCATTGCGGGCGATTCGCTAAAAACGGCACTAAACCCCAAGGGCCGGGTGCGCGCCACGATCCAGCCCCCCAAAAAGGCGGTCACGGACAAGCCGGCGGCCGGTGGCGCCCAGCCGGCCCCGCTGAAATCCTCCAGTTCGTTGCGCAACAAGCTCGAAGAATGAGCCGGTGCCGCTCAAGTGCAAGCGGGGGCGTGCCGATAACACAATCTGGCCATGAGTGAGCTGCGCGCGGAACAGCTGCAAAAGCGCTTCAAGTCCCGTACGGTTGTCAAGGACGTGTCTCTCGAGGTCCAGAGCGGCGAGGTGGTGGGGCTGCTTGGCCCGAACGGCGCGGGCAAGACCACTTGCTTTTACATGATGGTCGGCCTGATCCCGTCGGATGGGGGCAGCATCTACCTGGACGGGCAGAATCTCAACCGCATGCCGATCCACCGCCGGGCGCGCATGGGGCTGGCTTATCTGCCGCAGGAGGCGTCGATTTTTCGCAAGCTGACGGTGGCCGAGAACGTGCAGGCCGTCCTCGAGCTGAGGGGACTGGACAATAGCAGCATGGAGGAGAGGCTGAACGAATTGTTGAATGACTTGCACATCGGACACCTGCGCAACAGTCCCGCCGTGAGCCTGTCGGGCGGGGAGCGGCGACGTGTCGAGATCGCCCGGGCGCTGGCCAGCCACCCCCGCTTCATCCTGCTGGATGAGCCGTTCGCCGGGGTGGATCCGATCGCGGTCCTGGACATCCAGAAGATCATCCGCTTCCTCAAGGAACGCAGCATCGGTGTGCTGATCACGGATCACAACGTGCGGGAAACACTCGGGATCTGCGACCGCGCTTACATTATCAACGATGGCTCCGTGCTGGCTTGTGGGGCCCCGGAAGAAATCGTTTATAATGAAAGTGTAAGAAAGGTCTACCTGGGTGAGCACTTCCGCCTCTAACCAACCTCCAAGATGCAGAGGCGTACCGCCATACTGCCAGCCCCCGGGCGCCTGCCGTCTCAGCCATGAAGCACTCGCTACAGCTCAAACTATCCCAGCACCTCACACTGACGCCCCAACTGCAGCAGTCGATCCGGCTGCTGCAGCTGTCCACTTTAGAGCTCAACCAGGAAATCGAGCGCTTTCTGCAGGACAACCCGCTGCTGGAGCGTGAGGAAGGGGCCGAGGGGGCCGAAGAGGACGGGCCGCCGGCCAGTGCGCCGGGTAGCGTGACCACCGAGTTCACCTCTTCCAGCACCACCACCACGACGCCGACGGCGGAGGAGAAGGAGGAAGCCCCCGCCGACGCCGCGCCCGAAATGCCCGAGGGAGAATGGCGCGAGGAGAGCGGCGGCAGCTACAGTGGCCACGACGAAGGTGAAGACAGCGAATACCCGCAGCTCGCCGCCGAGTCGCACTCCCTGCGCGAGCACCTGCTGTGGCAAGTGAACCTGATGCAGGGCGAGGAGCGCGACAAGCGCATCGTCGCACTGCTGGTGGACACGCTGAACGACGACGGCTATATGACGCAGGATCTCGAGGAGCTGGCAGCGATGCTGCCGCCCGGTCTGGAGGTCGATCCGTCCGAGCTCACCATCGCGCTCAAGCACCTGCAGAACCTGGAACCGGCCGGGATCGGCGCCCGCAATCTGTCCGAGTGCCTGTCCCTGCAGCTCGAGGCCCTGCCCGAGGACACGCCGTTTCGCGCTGATGCGCTGACCACGGTGCGCACGCATCTCGACTTGCTTGCCGGACGCGATTTCGCCAAGCTGAAGAAGCTGCTCCGCTGCAACGACGACGTCCTGCGCGGCGTGCAAAGCCTGATCATCAGCCTCAGCCCGCGGCCGGGCGCCGGCTTCTCCCGGAACGAAGCGCGCTACATCGTGCCCGATGTCATCGTCAAGAAGGTGAAGGGACTGTGGCGCACGGCGCTCAACCCGGACGCCATGCCGAAGCTGCGCATCAATCGCATGTATGCGGACATCCTCCATCGCAACCGGGACGCGAGCCTGCAGCAGCTCGCCGGCCAGTTGCAGGAGGCGAAGTGGCTGATCAAGAACGTGCAGCAGCGCTTCGACACCATCTTGCGCGTGTCGCAGGCCATCGTGGACCGGCAGCGGCATTTCTTCGAGCACGGCGAGGTGGCCATGCGGCCGCTGGTGCTGCGGGAGATCGCCGACACGCTCGGCCTGCACGAATCCACCGTGTCCCGCGTGACGACGCAGAAGTTCATGTTCACACCCCGCGGCATCTTCGAGCTGAAGTACTTCTTCGGCAGCCATGTGACCACCGAGACCGGGGGTGCCTGCTCGGCCACGGCGATCCGCGCACTGATCAAGCAACTGGTGGCCGAGGAGGACTCGCACAAACCCCTCTCCGACAGCCAGATCTCCGAGATCCTCGGCAAGCAGGGCATCGTAGTGGCCCGCCGAACCATCGCGAAGTACCGGGAATCTTTGCAGATCCTCCCTGTCAATTTAAGAAAATCGATCTAGATCCTGGACGTCGGGGTCCTCTACCCGGTTGCTAAGTCCCAGCACGGAGGTTTCGATGAATCTGCAACTGACCGGTCATCAGCTCGACATCACTCCCGCGATGCGCACCTACGTAACCTCGAAACTGGAGCGCATCACGCGCCACTTCGACCACGTGATCGACGTCAACGTGATTCTTTCGGTGCACAAGCTCGAGCAGAAGATCGAAGTCAACGTGCACGTCCCGGGCGGGGCCATCTTCTGCGAAAGCTGTGAGCCGGACCTGTACGCCGCCATCGACAATCTGGTGGACAAGCTCGACCGCCAGATCATCAAGCACAAGGAAAAGGTCGTCGAGCACCGCCAGAACGGCGCGGCCCGCAACCGCGTGGTCGAGTAGGCGGTGGAGCCGGCGCGCCGGCCTGCGGAATATGTTTGAATGTCGGCCAACGGCACCGCGCGCGACCGATGAACCTGATTTCCTCCCTTCTCACACCCTCCCACGTCGCGCTCGGCGTCGAGGCAAACAACAAGAAAGCGCTGTTCGAGCGCGTCGCCGGCCTGCTCGAAGGGGTCTCGGGCCTCACCCGCGCCCAGGTGACCGATAGCCTGTTGGCACGCGAGCGGCTCGGCTCCACTGGCCTCGGTCAGGGCATCGCTATCCCGCACGGCCGGGTGAAAGGCCTGCGCGAGGCGGTTGGCGCGTTCGTGCGCCTGCACGCTCCGATCCCCTTCGATGCGCCGGACAGCCAGCCGGTCAGCCTGGTGTTCGTGCTGCTGGTCCCGGAGCGCGCCACCGATGCGCACCTGCAGATCCTGTCCGAACTGGCGCAGATGTTCAGCGACCGTGACTTTCGCGCTCAGCTCGCACAGGTGCCCGATGCGCTCGCCGCGCAGCGCCTGATCGTCGGCTGGCAGGCGCACACGCCGAACACCTAGCCCCAGGGCCCCACCCCATGCCTCAGGCCACCGTCGCCCAGCTGTTCGAGGACAACCGCGAAGCACTCAAGCTGTCCTGGCTGGCCGGCGAAGGACACGCCGTGGCGCTGCTCGACAGCCGCCAGATCAATTCCCAGAGCCAGGGCCTGATCGGCCACCTCAACTTCTACCACCCCAATTGGATCCAGATCTTCAGCCGCACCGAGGCGAGCTATTTCCAGGCCATGGAACCGGCGGCACAGGAGCAAGCGCTCGCGCGCCTGAAGGATAGCGGGCTCGCCTGCGTCATCGTGAGCGATGGCGAGCAGCCGCCTGCCGCGGTGCGGCGCTTCGCGGACTCGCGCAAGGTGCCCGTCATCGCCTCGCCGTTGCCCAGCCTGCAGATCATCTGGGTGGTGCGTGCCTACCTCGGTCGCGCACTAGCGGAGTTCGTCACGCGCCATGGCGTTTTGCTGGACGTACTCGGGATGGGCGTGCTGCTCACCGGCGAGAGCGGGGTGGGCAAGAGCGAGCTCGCGCTCGAGCTGATCACCCGCGGTGGCGGCCTGGTGGCCGACGACGTGGTGGAGCTGTATCACGTCGCGCCCGAGACCCTGGAGGGGCGCAGCCCCGAGCTGCTGAAGGAGTTCCTCGAGGTGCGTGGCTTAGGGATGCTCAACATCCGCACGATCTTCGGCGAGACTGCGGTGCGCGTGCGCAAGAACCTCAAGATCATCGTGCAACTGGAGAAGCCCGTCGGCGGCGTCGTCCCGGGCCTGGAGCGGCTTCCGCTCGAAGCCAGCACCGAGGAGATCCTGGGAGTACGCATCCGCAAGGTGGTGCTGCCGGTGGCGGCCGGCCGCAACCTGGCGGTACTGGTCGAGGCTGCGGTGCGCAACTACGTGCTGCAGCTGCGGGGTATCGACAGTACGCAGGACTTCATCCGCCGCCAGGAGCAGCACTTCGGACGCAACCCGTGAAGCTCGAGGACCAGGCGATCCAGACAGCGGTGCCAGCGACCGCAGCCTCGACCGCCGGCAT
>JBGPMS010000381.1:0-5012 GCA_041487115.1 Gammaproteobacteria bacterium | reverse complement strand
GGGGGCCGATCCGCTACGGCAACGACATGCACGACCGCGCCAGCTACCGTTATTTCTGGCAGGTGCTGCGAAACGCCAAGGCCTGCGCCGTCCCGATCACGGCCGATGCCGAGAGAGCTTTCTTCAATTAGCCGAGGTCCCAATGACAGTGCTCTCAGCAGGTGCAAAGTTCAGGGCGGCGGTAGCCGACGAAAAGCCGCTGCAGGTGGTGGGCACCATCAACGCCTATCACGCGCGGCTCGCCGAGCGCTCCGGCTATCGAGCGATCTACCTGTCAGGAGGCGGCGTGGCGGCGGGCTCCCTGGGGCTGCCCGATCTCGGCATCAGCACTCTGGACGATGTGCTCACCGATGTCCGGCGCATTACGGACGTGTCCGGCCTGCCGTTGCTGGTGGACGCCGACACCGGCTTCGGGGGCGCCTTCAACATTGCCCGCACGGTCAGATCCCTGATCAAGTTCGGCGCCGGCGCCATGCACATCGAAGACCAGGTGCAGGCCAAGCGCTGCGGCCATCGCCCCGGGAAAGAGATCGTCGCACGCGAAGAGATGGTGGACCGCATCAAGGCGGCGGTTGACGCACGCACCGATCCCGGGTTCGTGATCATGGCGCGTACCGATGCCCTGGCAGTCGAGGGACTGCAGGCGGCGATCGACCGTGCCTGCGCCTGCGTCGAGGCCGGCGCCGACATGATTTTCCCGGAAGCCATCACCGAGCTGGCCATGTACAAGAAGTTCGCCGACGCGGTGAAGGTGCCGGTGTTGGCCAACATCACCGAGTTCGGGCAGACGCCGCTGTTCACCGTGGAAGAACTGCGCTCGGCCGGCGTGAGCCTGGTACTGTATCCGCTGTCTGCCTTCCGCGCCATGAACAAGGCCGCGTTGAACGTCTATCAGGCCATCCGGCGCGAGGGCACGCAGAAGAACGTGCTCGACACCATGCAGACTCGCGCCGAGCTCTACGACTACCTCGACTACCACGCCTACGAGGCCAAGCTCGATCAACTGTTCGCCAAGGAAAAGCACCGATGAACAGCGAAGCCACGACTCCCACACCCCCTGCGGCGATCAAGCCCAAGAAATCGGTCGCGCTGTCCGGCGTGGTGGCCGGAAACACCGCCTTGTGCACGGTGGGGCGCCAGGGCAACGACCTGCACTACCGCGGCTACGACATCCTCCACTTTGCCGAGCAGGCCGAGTTCGAAGAGATCGCCTACCTCCTGGTGCACGCGAAGGCACCCTCGGTGGCCGAGCTGGCCGCTTACAAAAGGAAGCTGCAGGCGCTCCGCGGCATTCCCGCCGGAGTCCAGGATATTCTCGAATGCATCCCGGCCAACACCCATCCCATGGATGTGATGCGCACCGCGTGTTCGGCGCTCGGCTCCGTGCTGCCGGAAGGTCAGGATCACAAGCTGGCGGAAGCCCGCGACCTGGCCGACCGCCTCATGGCGAGCTTCGGTTCGATGCTGCTCTACTGGTACCACTTCTCGCATTCGGGCCGGCGCATCGAAGTGGAGACCGACGACGACTCGATCGGCGCCCATTTCCTGCATCTGCTGCATGGGCGCAAGCCGAGCGAGCTGGGGGTGCGCGCCATGCATACCTCGCTCATCCTCTACGCCGAGCACGAATTCAATGCCTCCACCTTCACCGCCCGCGTCATCGCCGGCACCGGCTCCGACCTGTACTCCGCGATCACCGGCGCCATCGGCGCGCTCAAAGGCCCGAAGCACGGCGGCGCGAACGAGTTCGCCTTCGACACGATCGGCCGCTATGACACGCCGGAGGAAGCCGAGGCCGACATCGTCGAGCGCATTGCGCAGAAACAGATCATCATCGGCTTCGGCCATCCGGTGTACACCATCGCCGATCCGCGCAACCAGGTGATCAAGGAAGTGGCGCGCCGGCTCTCCCAGGACGCGGCGGACATGAAGCTGTTCGACATCTCCGCGCGCATCGAGGAAGTCATGTGGCGCGAGAAGAAAATGTTCCCGAACCTGGATTGGTACAGCGCCACCAGCTACCACATGATGGGCATCCCGACCGCCATGTTCACGCCCATCTTCGTGATCAGCCGCACCGCCGGCTGGTCGGCCCACGTCATCGAGCAGCGCCAGGACGGCAAGATCATCCGCCCCAGCGCCAACTATCTCGGGCCCGAGAATTTGAAGTGGGTACCGATCGAGAATAGAAAGTGAAGGCTCCCACCACCCCGCCCGCTGCGCGGGCACCCCTCCTCGGGCAGGAGGGGAAAGATCTTTTTCTCCCCTCCTTTTCAAGGAGCGGGGTGGCGCGAAGCGCCGGGGTGGTTACGCTCGGTCTTCACTAGTACCCCATAACCCTCATCCGCCGAACTGAATCCCCCAAACGCCCCATGTCCGCCCCGATCTCCAACGTCCGCCCCGATCCAGACAAAGTCCTCGTCGACATCGCCGAGTACGTGCTCAACTACGACATCACCAGCCAGGAGGCCTACAACACCGCCCGGCTGTGCCTGATGGACACGCTGGGGTGCGGGCTCGAAGCCCTCTCCTATCCCGCTTGTACCAAGCTGCTCGGGCCGATCGCCCCGGGAACGGTGGTCCCCAACGGTGCAAAAGTTCCCGGCACCTCGTTCCAGCTCGATCCGGTGCAGGCCGCCTTCAATATCGGTGCGATGATCCGCTGGCTGGATTTCAACGATACCTGGCTCGCGCAAGAGTGGGGCCATCCGTCCGACAACCTGGGCGGAATCCTCGCGACGGCCGACTGGTTGTCGCGCACGGCCGTGGCCAACGGCAAGAAGGCGCTGACGATGCGCGACGTCCTCACGGCGATGATCAAGGCGCATGAGATCCAGGGTGTGATCGCGCTGGAAAACAGCTTCAATCGTGTCGGGCTGGATCACGTGGTGCTGGTCAAGGTCGCCAGCACCGGCGTGGTAACCCGATTGATGGGAGGCACCCGCGAGGAAATCATCAGCGCGCTGTCACAAGCCTGGGTCGATGGGCAGTCGCTGCGCACCTATCGCCACAGCCCCAATACTGGATCGCGCAAGAGCTGGGCCGCTGGAGATGCCACCAGCCGCGCCGTTCGTCTGGCGCTGATCACCCTCAAAGGCGAGATGGGCTATCCTTCAGTGCTCACCGCCAAGACCTGGGGCTTCTACGACGTCCTGTTCAAGGGCAATCAGTTCAAGTTCCAGCGGCCCTACGGCTCCTACGTGATGGAGCAGGTGCTGTTCAAGATCTCCTTCCCGGCCGAGTTCCACGCCCAGACGGCGGTGGAATGCGCCATGCAGCTACACGCGCAGGTCAAGGACCGGCTCGACCAGATCGAGAAGATCGTCATCCGCACGCACGAATCGGCTATCCGCATCATCGACAAGAAGGGCCCGCTCAGCAATCCCGCCGACCGCGATCATTGCATCCAGTACATGGTCGCGGTGCCGCTGATCTACGGGCGGCTCACGGCCGCCGACTACGAGGACGAGGTGGCGCACGACCCGCGCATCGATACGCTGCGCAACAAGATGGAATGCGTCGAGGAGAAGCAGTTCAGCAAGGATTACCTCGACCCGGAGAAACGCTCGATCGCCAACGGCATCCAGATCTTCTTCCGGGACGGCTCGAAGACCGATGAAGTGGTGGTGGAGTACCCTATCGGCCACCGCCGCCGCCGCGCCGAGGGTGTGCCGGTGCTGGAAGCCAAGTTCAAAACCAACCTGGCGCGCCGTTTCCCGCTCAAGCAGGGCCGGGCCATCCTCGATCTGTGCCAGGATCAGAAACGGCTGGAAGCCACCCCGGTCAACGAGTTCGTCGACCTGTTCGTGATTTGAACCCGAGACCTTAACGGCTCCTGAGGGCACGGCTATGACCATGCAGATTCGATGGATCGCAGTTCCGGTCGCGGTTCTGTGCCTGTGCTCGCACGCGCTCGCCATCGACATGCCCAAACGCAAGTCGGGGCTGTGGGAGATCAAGCTCGTGCACGACAGGTCGAGCCGCCCGGCGCAGACGATGCAGATGTGCATCGACCAGAAAACCGACGATATGGCGCAGCAGATGGGCGCGAACGTCGCGAAACAAGCCTGCTCGAAGCAGGACATCCGGCGCGAAGGTGGCAAGATCGTCGGAGATTCGATATGCAAGATCGGCGAGACTACCGCGACCAGCCACTCGGTCTTCAGCGGCGCGTTCGACCAGTCCTACCGGGGCGAAATCCGTACGCAATACGCCCCTCCCCTGATGGGCAAAAGCGAGACAACGACGGTCATCGAGGCCCGCTGGATCGGGCCCTGCGCGGCCGATCAAAAGCCTGGCGACATGATCATGCCCAACGGCATGAAGATCAACATCAACCAAATCTCGGGGAAGCAGTAACCACCCCACCTACGATCAGGAACTACTCATGGCTCACAATCTCTTCGACAGCCTCAAGGACTTCCAGCCGGCACCGGGCAAGGCCGGCAAGCTCTACTCTCTGCCCGCCCTGGAGCAGGCGGGCCTCGGCAAGATTTCACGCTTGCCCGTATCCATCCGTATCGTGCTGGAGTCGGTGCTGCGCAACTGCGACGGCAAGAAGGTGACCGAGGCGCATGTGCGCCAGCTCGCGAGGTGGAAGCCCAAGGCGCCCAGGACCGACGAAATCCCATTCGTCGTCTCCCGTATCGTGCTCCAGGACTTCACTGGCGTACCGCTCCTCGCCGACCTGGCAGCCATGCGCAGCGTCGCCAACGAGGTCGGCAAGAACCCCAAGGTCATCGAGCCGCTGGTGCCGGTCGACCTGGTCGTCGACCACTCGGTCCAGATCGACAACTATGGCAACAAGAACGCTCTCGATCTGAACATGCGGCTGGAGTTCAAGCGCAACGAGGAGCGCTACCAGTTCATGAAGTGGGGCATGCAGGCCTTCGACACCTTCAAGGTCGTGCCCCCGGGCATCGGCATCGTGCACCAGGTGAACCTGGAGTACCTCGCGCGCGGCGTTCACCAGAAGGATGGGGTCTACTACCCGGATACGCTGGTCGGCACTG
>JBGPMS010000380.1:0-5026 GCA_041487115.1 Gammaproteobacteria bacterium | reverse complement strand
CCGGAGGTGATGGTGCTCTCCAACATGGTCGAGAACGGCCGTCCGATCGGCCTGTCCGATGCCGGGCAGGACTGGCACACCGACATGTCATACAGCAAGACCATCGCGTTCGCGAGTGTCCTCTACGCGATTCGGATCCCGCGCCGCGGCGGGCAGGTGCTCGGCAATACCGAATTCCTGAACACCCATGCGGCCTATGCGGATCTTCCCGACGACATCAAGCGGCGGCTGCACGACGCCACCGCGCTGCACGACTTCAACAAGTTCTGGGAGATGATGCGCCGGGACAAAGGCAGCCGCCGGCCGCCGCTCACCGACGAGCAGCGACGCCAGAAGCCGCCGGTGTCGCAGCCGATCTTCCTGCGGCATCCGGTCACGGGTCGCTTCGTGCTGTACGTGAATCCGGGCTACGCGGTGCGCATCGACGGCATGCCGGAGGACGAGAGCGAAGAAATGCTGCAGATGTTGTTCGAGCACCAGCTCCAGGCGAAGTACCGCTACGCCCACGAATGGACCGAGCAGGACGTGCTGATGTGGGACAACATCGGCACGGTGCACCGTGCGATCGGCGACTATGGCCCGGACGAGCATCGGCTGATGCAGCGCTGCCAGGTGCTGGCCGATCGCGTGTTCGGCACGGATTTCCCCGGAGCCGCCGCCGGCATTGTCGACAACCCTGCGGGCCGATGAAGCTGGTAACGTACGCGGCCGACGGCGCGCAGCGCGTGGGCGCCGTCGTCGACGGCAGGGTCGTCGACCTTGCGCACGGAGCGAGTGGCAGCCGCCAGCCGATGCTCGAGTTGCTCTCGGCCGGTGCGGCGGCGCTAGACGCTGCGCGCACACATCTCGCCGAAGCGCAGCGCTATTGGCGGCCCGAGGCCTATCCCGCTCTCGAACGCGTCGGATTGCTGGCGCCGATTCCACGCCCGGGCAAGATCGTCGCTATCGGGCGCAACTACGCCGATCACGCTGCCGAGACCGGCGTGAAGCCGTTCGAAAGCCCGCGCATCATCGCCAAGTTGCCATCGTCAGTGATCGGTCCCGGTGCGGTGGTAAGGCGTCCTGCGGGCGTGACAAAGCTCGACTACGAGATCGAGCTCGGCGTGGTGATCGGTGAGCGAACCAAGCTGGTGCCGCGCGCGCGGGCACTGGATGCAGTTGCGGGCTACACCGTTCTCAACGACGTGAGCGCGCGCGAATTCCAGTTCGACGTGTCGCCGGCGCAAACCACATTCGCCAAGAGCATGGACGACTTCTGTCCAATGGGGCCGTGGATCGTCACCGCCGATGAGATTCCGGATGCGCAGCGCCTGGCGTTGCAGCTCCGGGTGAATGACGAGCTGCTGCAGGATGGCAATACGCACGACATGATCTTCGATGTCGCGCAGTTGATCGAGTACATCAGCCGGTTCATGACTTTGGAGCCCGGCGATGTGATAGCCACCGGTACGCCCGCCGGCGTCGGCGCCTTCCGAACACCGCCGCGCTGGCTGCAGCCCGGAGATCGACTGCGGTTGGAGATTTCTGACATCGGGGTACTCGAACATTCGATCGGCTGAAGCCGGCACAGGTCGAGAAGAGGGAGGAGATCGGAAAGTCATGACACCGCGCGCACTTTGCCGGGCTGCGTTGATCGTCGCCATTGGCGCGTCCAGCCAGTGGACGGAAGCTGCATCCACGCAGATCAGGCTGGCGAAGCAGTTCTCCATGGGTTACGTCCAATTCAGCATCCTCGAGCGCCGCAAGCTCATCGAGAAGTACGCCAAGGCGCAGGGGCTGGACGAGGTCAAGGTGACCTGGACTACGTTCAACGGTCCCGACGCGATGAATCTCGCCTTGCTCTCCGGGGACATCGATGTGGTTGCCGGCGGCGTTCCCGGTCTGCTGACGTTGTGGGCGAAGACCAGGGGCACCCCGCAGGAGGTGCGCGGCGTGTCGGCATTGAGCTCGCAACCGTTCCTGCTCAACACGCGCAACCCCAGGATCAAGACCATCGCCGACTTCGGCGACGGTGACAAGATTGCCATGCCCGCAGTCAAGGTCTCGGTGCACGCGGTCACCCTGCAGATGGCGGTGGCGCAGCTGTACGGCAAGCAGAATTACGCGCGACTCGACCCGCTGACCATGTCGCTGTCGCCGCCCGATTCGACCATCGGGCTGCTGTCGGGCGGTGGCGCGTTCAACAGCGTATTCAGCGTGCCGCCGTTCCAATACCAGCAGCTCGCCAATCCCGCCATCCACACCGTGCTCAACTCGTTCGACGTGCTGGGCGGGCCGCACACCTTCACCGCGGCATGGACCTCACGCAAATTCCACGACGGCAATCCCAAGTTGTATCAGGCGCTCATCGACGGGCTGAAGGAAGCGACCCAAATCCTGAATGCCGACAAGCGTGCCGCGGCCGCGCTGTGGATCGAGGATTCGAGGTCGAAGCTCCCGGTCGACATGGTCTACGGTATCCTCAGCAACGCGCAGGTGAGATACACGCTGGCTCCGGAAGGCACGATGAAGTTCGCGGCCTTCATGCACGAGGTCGGAACGATCAAGATCCTGCCGGCATCGTGGAAGGATTATTTCTTTCCGGAGATCCACGATTTGAGCGGAAGCTGAAGCGGTGCAAGCGCCAGGCGGGGTCGTACCGACGTTGTCGGTAGACGGGGTGACGCTGCAGTACAAGACGCTGCAGCACATCGTCACGGCTACCTACCAAGTGAGCTTCGACGTCTACCCGACCGATCGCTTCGTGCTGCTTGGGCCTTCCGGCTGCGGCAAGTCCAGTCTGCTCAAGGCGATCGGTGGATTCCTGCAGCCGGTGGAGGGCCAGATCCGCCTGAACGGCCGCGCGATCGACCGTCCCGGTGCCGATCGCATGATGGTGTTCCAGGAGTTCGATCAGCTCCTGCCTTGGAAAACGGTGCTGCAAAACGTGCTGTTCCCGCTGCTCGCAGCCGGGCGCTGCGCGCGGGCGCAGGCGCGCGAACGGGCGCTGCGCTACATCGACAAGGTCGGACTGACGCAGTTTCGCGACGCTTATCCGCACATGCTCTCAGGCGGCATGAAGCAGCGCGTGGCCATTGCGCGGGCGATGGCGATGGAGCCGCAGATCCTGCTCATGGACGAACCGTTCGCTGCGCTCGATGCGCTTACGCGCCGCCTCATGCAGGATGAGCTGCTGAAGCTCTGGGAAGATGTGCGCTTCACGGTCGTGTTCGTAACGCACTCCATCGAGGAGGCGATTCTGGTGGGTTCGCGCATTCTCATCCTGAGCCCGCATCCGGGGCAGGTGCGCGCGGAGTTGAACGCGCACCAGTTCGGTCATGGCCAGGAAGCGGCTGCGGAGTTCAAAGCTCTGCAGGAGCGCATCCACGGGATGCTCTTTTCGGACAGCGCCCGAGCGCTCGATCCGGCGCAGGAGGTATGACGATGCAGCCAGACCAAGGTCCGTTGATCCGCCCGGAGCTCGAGCATGCCGCGCTCGCGTCCGGCGTATTGGAGGAGGTCGTGCGGCCGCTTTCGCTGCCGCGACGGCTGGGCAATATCGCTTGGCTGAGAAAGGCGCTTATTCTGGTCGGCCTGGTACTGGCCTGGCAGATTTACGCGCGCTGCCTCGCCAATCCGCTCATGTTTCCGACCTTCTCCGACACCATGCAGGCGTTCTGGGACGCGCTCGTACACGGCCCGTTGCTGCAGCGAGTCGCGGTATCGCTCGAGATCCTGCTGATCGGATATGGGGTAGGCCTGTTGCTGGCGGCGTTCTTCACAGCCCTCGCCGTGTCCTCGCGCATCGGTACCGACCTGCTGTCGATGCTCACCGCGATGTTCAATCCGCTGCCGGCGATCGCGTTGCTGCCGCTCGCGTTGCTGTGGTTCGGCCTGGGTACCGGGAGCCTGGTGTTCGTCATCGTCCACTCGGTGCTGTGGGCGGTGGCGCTCAACACGCACACCGGCTTCCAGTCCGTCTCCGAGGCCTTGCGCATGGCGGGTCAGAACTACGAGCTGCGCGGCTTGCGCTTCGTGGTCTACATCCTGATCCCTGCGGCATTTCCATCGATCCTCGCCGGGCTCAAGATCGGCTGGGCTTTCGCGTGGCGCACCGAAATCGCGGCCGAGCTGGTGTTCGGCGCGACCTCCGGCTCCGGAGGTCTGGGCTGGTTCATCTTCGAAGCGCGCAACCAGCTCGACACCGCTGCCGTCTTCGCCGGCCTGCTGGCGGTAGTGATCATCGGTCTCATGGTGGAGAGCTTCGTATTCCGATCGATCGAACGGCATACCGTGCGCAAGTGGGGCATGCAGCGCTGAGGATATGTCACCCGAGATGGAGCTCACACTGCGCGAGCTCTGGCCGCCTTTCCGAGCCCTGTTCGGCATCGACGAAGGCCGCGGCCAGGCACTCCTGTTCCGGCTGTTCATGGCCGATCCGCCCTCGGCACGCTCGCTACGCCGGCCGGTCCGCGACGTACTCGGCTTTGCGTGAGGTCGATTCTTTCTTCGAGATCACAATTTGATCTCAAACGCACCCGGCCACGGCGGGCGACGCACTACGCCCTATGCCCTATGCCTTCACCTGCTGCTTCTGGCTACCGAACGGCAGATACCGACCCGTTCCGGCCACGTGCATATCCTCAAAGCAGGTAACCTCACGACCGCTCGTATTGCAGGAAATGGCAGGGCTCACAAGGGGCGGCATCCAATGACTCTTCGACCTCCGTAGGGCGACCTTTCGCGGTATCCGATGATTTTTGGACCCTGAATCGAGACTCTTAGAGCACTGCCGAGAGCTAGGCGCTCCCAGCGCGATTGGCGGGCCATGATGTCCAGACCGCCCGAGATGGCCGCACAGCCCTAGATATCGCCATCCGAGGCATCTCTTGATCTACATCAAAGGAGCGGCGCGAGGCGGTTGCTAGCATCGGCTGGGGTTTTGTGGCCTGTCCGTGCAAGCGGGGCCTTCACAGCGAGCCGATGGATGACTGTCGCAAACGCCTGTTATCACTGCGGGTTGCCCGTCACCGGTGAGGGAAGGTAT
>JBGPMS010000379.1:0-5038 GCA_041487115.1 Gammaproteobacteria bacterium | reverse complement strand
GCAAGGTGAAGAAGCTGATGCGCCTGTGGGAGACCGAAACCGAGCGACTCATCGACTCAGAGCCACCGGGCGAGCGCTGACCGACGCAGGCCGGTCGGCACAATTCGAGTTAAATGCGTCTGGTGAAGTGCGGAATGTAAGACGGGTTGGCGGGCCTGGGTCGAAAGCGGAGGAACGACAGAGGCAAACGGCAACTGGCGGTGCGGCTGCAGCACATGATCGAAGGGCTCGCGCTGCGGAATCCGCCAGTTTCCGCCGCGTCAGTGTTTCGCCATGTCGCGGCCGAGGCTTCGCGGCTTCAGCAGCCCATACCGAGTTACCGCACGGTGTGCGACGTCATCCGGCGGCTCGATCCGGCCTTGAAAACCCTGGCGCACGAAGGCGCCACCGCGTACAGCGAGACGTTCGACCTCCTGCATCGCACCGAGGCCGAAGGCCCGAACGCGATCTGGCAGGCGGACCATACCGAACTCGACATCTTCATCCTGGATGACGCCAAACAGCCGCGGAAGCCGTGGCTGACGGTTGTCCTCGACGATTACAGCCGGGCGGTCGCCGGATATTTCCTGTCGTTCAATGCGCCGTCGGCCCTGCAAACCGCATTGGCGCTGCGCCAGGCCATATGGCGGCGAAGCTCGCGCCGGCGGCGGGCCTGGAGCGCGCACGACTCCAGGAATGGCTCGGCTTCATCGGCACGGAGCTCCAGAAGGCCGTCTTCGTTCCCCTGCTGGACCCCAAAGCGCCCGAAGGCGCGAAAGTTTATGCGCGCGAAAAGGCGGCGCTGCGCCTTGGCGTCCTGGAACGCCATCTCTCGTCGCACGAGTTCCTGCTCGATCGCTTCACGGTGGCCGATGCGTATCTGGCGACCGTGCTGAACTGGGCCACATCCAGCGGCGTGCAACTGCCGGACTGGCCCGCGGTCAGTGACTACCACCAGCGGATACTGAAGCGGCCCAGCGTCGCGAGGGCGGTCGGCGAGGAATGGGCGATGTATCAGGAAGAGCAGAAAAGTCGCTCGAAGCCCTGATGATTCTCATGAGGAGTCCGAGGCCATGAGTAACGCGAGAAAGCCCGTGTCGGCGTCGGACAACGCCACGGCAGAAGTGATCCGACTGTTCAATGAGGCATTTCATCGTCATGACGCGGCGGCCCTGACCACGCTGGTCGCGCAGGAATGCGTCGTCGAGAATTCGCATCCCGCTCCGAATGGCTCCCGGCACGTGGGACGCGAGGCCTGCCTGGCTCTCTGGCAGGCACTTGCAACGACACCAGGCACACACTTCGAGGTCGAGGATATCTTCATCGCCGGGGAGCGGGCGATCGTCCGCTGGCGCTACCGATGGGGAGAGGGAGACAGCAGTTCCGTGCGGGGCGTGAATCTGACGCTCGTGTATGACAATCTCATCGTAGAGAACTTCGGCTACGTCAAGGGCGGGTAACCCATCACTACTTTCCCTGCCCCGGCCTCTCGTTTTAGGGCTCTGGCAGGTATTTTCTATGGAGCTTGCAGATTGTTGCGGCCGACCGTTGGTAGACGGTGAGGGATTCGAACTCCCGGCCAACAGATTAAGAGTTCCGATATTCAATCGATTTACCAGTGATTTGGCCCACCCTCACCCGCCAAAACACACCAATTCCCGCCGGTTACGTCACGGCCAATGCGCGGCTGCCCTCATTGCTTAGGAACTGGGCGGCCACTGCCGGGCCGCGTGCAGCATACGAAGGATCTCGAGCCGCTTCAACCTCGCACGCACCCGATAGACGGCGACATAGTTCGGATGCACCACCATCTCGCGCGTGCCTCGGACCCGGCCTTTCCGGAACAGGGTAGGGGCTGGGGCTCGCTCAACTGCCCGGCACGGGCTCGAATCAACTTCGCCAGCATCAGCGCGGCGGCGACATTGTCTTCGGCGATGTGTTCGATGATGTGCAGAAGATTCGCTTCAGCCGTCGGCAGCCAGTTACCTACACGTCAAACGGCCTTGCGCTTTTTCTTCTTCAAGGAGGCAAGCTTGGCATCGATGCTGGCCATGACCTCTTCGCTGGTCCGCCACCTCGTATTCGGGTCGTCGGCTTCTCTCAGCGCCTGTGCGACTTCGCCTCGGAACCACTGGTCGTAAGCTGCGGCCTCGTGCGCATGCTTGAGCGCCGCCGAGCGGTCAGGGCGCTTGGGTCGGTCGGTCGCCTCTTCATAGCCGGTCTCATCGACCGCATAGCGTGCCATGCCAATCTGTCGCAAGTAACGCGAAGCAGCGTTAAGCGAGCGAAACAGGCGGCGTTTGATCTGCCCCTCCCGGGTGCGGGCAGCGATCACACGCTCGGCCCTCCCATACTTGATCGTGACCACATAGCCGCCTTTGTCACCGACGACCGTCGCCGAACGGATAGCGTTCGCCGCGATAAGATCTTTGAGGGCAGTGGGGGGAATCAGCTCAGGCATAGAAAGCGCACCTCGCGATGCGTGCTAGACATCCATCACTTTAACAGTTAGAGTGACGCAACGCAAAACAGAGTTATCCGAAGCGACCACCCGTGACTATGATCCACGAGTACCGGCTCACCTCCGCCTCCCAGTAGGGATGTCGCACGTCAAGCGCTGTCAAGTCTCAGCTCAACATGAAATCCAAGAATACCGATCGCGGCAAGCTCCGGATCGGCGATGACTGGAACGCGATTCGGATCATCGCGCTGTCGCAGAGCAACCCGCTCAAGGCGATCGCCGAGTTCGTCGAGAACAGCATCGATGCGCACGCGAAGACCATCACCATCACGCGCGGCCGCGAGCACGGCGCGCACTATCTCGCGATCAAGGACGACGGCGACGGTGTCCCCCGCGATGCCGACGGCCTCCCCGATTTCAAGTACGTCGCCACCCACATCTGCGACTCGATCAAGCGGCGCCTCAAGTCCGAGGGCCTGGGCGAGGGCGTACAAGGCGAGTTCGGGATCGGTCTTCTGAGCTTCTGGACCGTGGGGGACACCTTGACGATGACCTCCACGGGTGCGGACCAGCGCGCGTACCAGATGACGATGAGCAGAGGCGACCCGCGCTATGAGGTGAGCCCGCGGCGGGCGCTGTTCGCCGAGCAGGGCACGGAACTCAAGATCAGCCCGCTGCTCGAGGGCATCCGAGCCTTGAGTGGGGAGAAGATGCAGTGGTATCTGGCCGCCGAACTGCGCGACCGGATCCGCGTCGCGGGCGTGCGCGTAACGATCGTCGACAGGTTCGCCCGCAAGCAGTACGAGGTCGAGCCGCGCCAGTTCGAGGGCCGGCTGCTGCACCAGCTTCCGGTGGTGCGCACTACTTATGGCGAGGCCTATGCGGAGTTGTACCTGGCGGAGCCCGCCGAGAGCTCCCGCGTGGCACTGACTCGCGCCGGTACCCGCGTGCTGGAGGACCTGGCCGCCCTGCCTGGCCTCGAGCAACCCCCGTGGTCCTCGCGTTACCTGCAAGGCCTGGTGGACGCGCCGTTCCTGAACCTGACCCCCGGCACCCGCAGCGGGATCGTGCACGATGAGCGCTACGCCGCCTTGGTTGCCGCCCTCGAGCCGCTGGCGGCGCACGTCAATGGCGTCATCGAGGCGCAGCAGCGGGCCGAGGAAGAGCAGGCGAATCAGCAGTCGCTACGCGCCATCCAGCGCGCGTTTCGGGAGGCCATGCTCGCGCTTCCGCCCGAGGAATACGACTGGTTCGATGTGCAGGCACGCGCCCGTCAGGATGGCGCGGCAGGCAAGCCGGACGGTGGCGAGGCGATGACCGCCGCCGCCGAGGACGACTCTCTATTTCCCGGCGTGGCCGAGCCCACCCCTGCGGACTCACCGCAACGCCAGTTCTTCGACTATGCGGGACCCCTGTTCAGCGTCGTCGTCTCGCCGGCTGCGAGTACCGTGCCGGTCAACGAGGTGCGCCGCTTCCGGGCCCTGCCACGCGACCGGTCGCGGCGGCGAGTCGATCAGGACCTGCTCTTCACCTGGGAGATCCTCGAAGGCGGCGGATTCCTGCAGGGCGCCTCGGATCAGGAAGTCGAGTACCGGGCCCCCGGTGTCCCCGGCCTCGCCAAGCTGCGCGTCACCGTGACCCAGCGCGACGTGACCTGTAGCGCCGAAACACTGGTGACGATCACCGATAGTCTGGAGGCCTTGATGAGCCCGCCCGTGGTGAGCGCCAGAGGCCTTCCGGGGTACACGTTCGAGCGCGCGGCGGGAGAGCTGTGGCGCTCCCGGTTCGACGCCGAACGCAACCTCATCGTGGTGAACAGCGGCCACCGCGACTTCGTCTTCGCCACGCGCAACCGCGCCCTCCAGCTCCGCTATCTGGTACGGCTGTATGTGAAGGAGCTGGTGCTCAAGAATTTCCCGGGGCTGCCCGCCGAGCAACTGCTCGAGCGCATGATCGAGCTCTCGCTCTACACCGAAGAGAAGCTCAAACCGGCTTAGCCTGGATGATTCATGAGGGACTCGGGATGATGGCGAGTCAGACTTGCGGATACGCCGTTCCCCAAGTTCAACCTGCTCTGGTCACGGCAAACATCATGGCCCTGAACTGCTCACAATCTGCGTGATCATCCACAGCTGACCTACATGGCATTGGACCTGGAGCGATTCGCGTAGGAATTGCGGCTGGTCTGACTCGCCGTTCGCAATGGCCAAAGCAAATGTCATCCTTCGAACGCTTCATCGGTATCGATTATTCGGGAGCCCAGACACCGACAGCCAGCCTCAAGGGCCTGCGGGTCTATCTGGCGAATCGAGCCTTGCCACCCGCGGAAGTTTTGCCGCCGACAAGCCCGCGCAAATACTGGACGCGGCGCGGTATTGCGGAATGGCTGGCGGCGCGGCTGACCGAAGACGTGCCGACGCTGGTCGGCATCGACCATGGCTTCTCGTTTCCGCTGCGTTATTTCGAAGCTCACCATCTGCCGCCCGATTGGCCAACGTTTCTCGAGGATTTTCAGCGCCATTGGCCCACCGATGAAGACAATACCTATGTCGATTTCGTCCGCGACGGCCTGCGCGGCAGTGGTGCTGACCGTGCCGG
>JBGPMS010000378.1:0-5053 GCA_041487115.1 Gammaproteobacteria bacterium | reverse complement strand
TGGCGGCCGACGTGCTCGCACCTAAGCATCACGCGTGCCCCCCCGCTCAAGCGCCTGACCGCACAATAGAAGACATCGTTCGCGTACGAAAACAACTTTGGAGCTTGGTTTATCTCCCCCGATCCGGTAGAGAGAATGGGGGAAATGACCCATTGGCTTTAGCCGATAGCAGGCCTTACACCTGTCCTGCACGGCTCGCCACGTGCATCTGCGCAGAGCAGCTCGATCAAGCTCGAAGCTCGTGACCTATCGTGGGTCCGTCTACCGGCCTGCATCCGCGGACGCGCTTTGCGCATCTCGCAGCTGACCCACCGTCACGTTGATGGCTTTGGTATTGCCTCGGCGGAGCACCGTGAGCTTGATCGAAGTGCCGGGCTTGATCTCAGCGACTTGGGCGGGAAGATCGATAGTGTTGGTAATCCCGCGTTCGTCGAGCGCGAGAATGATGTCCCCCGGCTCGAGGCCGGCTATGGCGGCCGGACCGCCCGGCTCGACAGCGTTCACGAGGACGCCGTCGAGCTTGTCCAGGCCGAACGAGTCGGCGAGCCCTTGAGTCACTTCCTGCGCACTGACGCCAAGCCGGCCGCGTGTCACCTTGCCATGCTGCAAGAGTTGCGCCGTCACGTAGGACGCTATATCGATGGGGATCGCGAAGGACAACCCCTGATAGTCGCCGGTGCGGCTGAAAATGTGAGAGCTGAGTCCGATGACCTCACCCTTTACATTGAACAGCGGGCCGCCGGAATTGCCGGGATTCGCCGGAACGTCGGTTTGAATGAACGGCACATAGGTCTCGCCGGGGAGTGCGCGGGACTTCGCGCTCACGATCCCTCGGCTCACCGAGCTCTCGAGGCCGAAAGGTGAGCCGATCGCGACTACCCAGTCGCCGACCCTCATGTCGGCAGAGCTGCCCAGCTTCACAGTGGGCAGGTTCGTGGCGTCGATCCTGAGCACGGCGACATCGCTCCGCTCGTCCACGCCTACTACCTTGGCTTCGAACTCCCGCTTGTCGGCAAGCCTCACGTCAATCCGCTTGGCGCCGTTCACCATGTGAGCAGTGGTTACTATGATCCCATCGGCGCCGACGATGAAACCCGACCCGATGCCACGTATGGGCAACTCGTCGGGTGGAAACGGAAGCTGAAACCGCTCGGAAAACACGGAGTAGGGGGAATGGCCGTCGAGGTGGGGGGAGTAGCGCCCCGTAGCCGATAGCTTCTCGTGCTCGGTTAAGCTGATGCTTACGACCGCCGGCGCGCAGAGAGCCACAACGGACGCGAAATCTGGCGGTGCAACTACTACGTCCGTTGCGGCCGCCGCCGAGCCCTTAGTGACCGCAAGGGCTTCGGGTGCGAAGTCCACCTCGTCATCCAGGACGATGCCCGCGGAGTATCCAGCGGCCGCGGAGCCGATCAGACCCGCTGCAATCAACCCGACGACGAGCGCTTTCCGCTTCATGATGTGGTCCTTGTCTAGGCTGAAACAGGAAGCTCAATAGCGCGTTCGATCATCCCCTCTCCCCGTCTTGCCTTGCCTCTCAGCCCATCCAATGCGGCCGCAATGCAGAGAACGCACCACCGTGCTTGAGCATGAGCCGTACCCTTACCGGTAAATGTCTGATACCAGGTCAGAAGGCGGGGAGCTGTTGCCATGGCAACGATCAGCACGCGGTTCATTTCCCCCGCGCCGGTTGAAAATACGGGGGAATTGCCCCGGTGCACAACCCTGGGCGGAGACAGTTGAAGCAAGCGGAGGCACAACGTTAGGGAAAGCTCAGTACAAGCCATCTCTGCGCGTCCCCGAGAATTTCGAGAGCTCTGGCCCGCCACCGCGTCAACGCGCGACTCGCTCACGCACCCATCGCACGAGTTGGTACAGACCCTGCTCCGGTGGTTTGATCGGATATGCGAGTACAGGCGAGAGGCTCGCGGCGCGCTGGGCACGCGGCATTCTTCGTGTAAGCATTGGCGTATACGCTACCGCATGATGTTGAATGGAACTCGTACCAATTCTCGGGATATCGGCCCGACTGTGGTCACTTGGAGAAGCCGCTTTTGCAATGTCACCTTCGCCTTGAGAGACGGTGTGGTCGAGAGCGGGACCTACTCCGGCTCAACTGGCGGCCCTCTGGTCGACAGTGCGGAATGTACCGATGTTGTTCGCGGCTGCCGCCGGCAGTGACGCGGCAGCAGCCGATGATCGAGGTCTTACGATGATCACCCACGCTATTCGCGAGGCAAGCAGTGCGCAGGAAGTCTACGTCCTGCTGACGACGTATCTCAATGGCGCACAGTTGAGCAGCGAACTGATGCGCGGGTCGCAAGAGATCACGGCCATGCAGGTGGTCGGCATGGACGACGTCAAGGGGTGCACCCTACGGCTCTTCTCTGCGCTTCAGAGTGTCTCTGAGAGCCTGGACGACAACTCCCGCGTGGCCGTGAAGGAAGCGCTGTACGTGTTCGGGACAGCGCTGGATCGCCTCGGTTCGTACGAGAGCCGACATCTACCGCCCTCGCAATCGGCGCCCGAGTCGGACAACATCTGACGAGGCAAGGGCATCGAGGCTTAACGGCGTCAGGGGATCAGCTCGCTCTGGCGCGATCGAGCGGCGTCGGAGCCGGCCCCAAAGGAGCCGGGCGCGGGCCGCTGCGGGACACACAAGAGGAGGTCACACGTGATACGCGAATATTTCGCGCCCTTGGGCCTGACCGGCGTCGCCGATGGTGCAAGGCTGTACCGCCCGGTGCAGAGGGCCCCGGAGCGGGTAACGCTGGAGAGCCCTGCCCTGGACGTCATGACCGATCTCAGGGAAGTCGCGGCGCTGACGGTCGAGCCCGAAGCCTCGGTCGAGACAGCCAACGCCAGGATGAAACGGCACCGGGTCCGCCTGTTGTTCGTGACTGACCACCAGGACCAGGTTCTCGGCCTGATCACGGCAACCGATATTCTGAGCGAGAAGGTCGTGCAGGCCATGCAGGCCAGAGGTGTGTCGAAAGCGGAGGTGCTGGTGCCGGAGATCATGACGCCGCGCGAACGCCTCGATGCGATCAATATGACTGATCTGCGCGGTGCCAAGGTCGGCCATGTGCTGGCCACGCTCAAGCATGCCGGTCGCCAGCATGCTATGGTGGTGGAGGTCCACCAGCCGCCCTTTCAGGAGAAGATCGCGGCGCTGCTGCAGGCGCCCGCCTCCCAGACCGTACGCGGTCTGTTCTCCACGACGCAGATCGCACGCCAGCTCGGCCTGCAGCTTGCAAGCCCCGATATCGCTACCACCTTCGCGGAGGTCGAAGCGTTGTTCGCACACTGACCGGCCTCCATGCCCGTCGGTGTCGCTCGAGATTTCTCAGCCGCCCAGTGGCCCCGTCGGTGCACAGACAATAGTGACTGCGCAAACGTCCACAACGAAATCCGGCGTAGAGCTCCCGGTCTCTGCACCAACCGCTGCCAAGCCGCCCGACATCGCGTCCGCGTCGGGTCCCGCCACGCTGGCGGCGCTCCACGTGAACGCAGAGACCGGGCTCACGCGCACGGAGGTGGAGTTGCGTCGGAAGGCGCACGGCTACAACGAGGTGGCCGAACGGAAGGGTCACCCGATCCTCGAGTTCCTCGGGAAATTCTGGGGTATGTCGGCGTGGATGCTCGAGATGATCATGGTCCTGTCGGCCGTCCTCGGGAAGTATTCCGACCTCGCCGTGGTCGGCGCATTGCTGGTCGTCAACGCCGTGTTGAGCTACGTGCAGGAGCGCCGGGCGGCCGGCGTCGTGGAGACGCTCCGGCGACGATTGCAGGTCAGTGCGCGAGTGCGTCGCGATTCGATCTGGCATGTCACTCCCGCGCGCGAACTGGTTCCCGGCGACATCGTCCGCGTGCGCCCGGGCGACATCATCCCGGCGGACGTGAAACTGCTCACCGGAACGTTGAGCGTTGACCAATCGGCTCTAACCGGCGAGTCGAAGGACGCGGACAAGTCACCCGGCCAAGTGCTCGCGTCGGGATCCGTCGTCCGCCGCGGCGAAGGTGACGGCGTGGTCATGCTCACGGGGGCCAAGACCTACTTCGGCCGGACCACGGAGCTCGTGCAGGCGGCGCGTCCGAAACTCCATATTGAAGCCGTGGTGGCCAAGGTGGTTCGCTGGCTTTTCGTCATCGTCGGCGCGCTCCTGGGCATCGTGATTGTTCTTTCTCTGATTCGCGGCGCACCGCTCCTCGAGATGGCTCCGCTCATGCTCGTCCTGTTGATGAGCGCGGTGCCGGTGGCCCTGCCCGTCATGTTTACTGTCAGTATGGCCGTCGGTTCGAGGGAGCTCGCGAAGGGAGGTGTGCTGGTCACACGCCTCAGCGCGGCGGAGGATGCGGCGACGATGGACGTGCTCTGCGTGGACAAGACCGGCACGATCACGATGAACCAGCTAGCCGTCACCGGCGTGATCCCGCTGGAGCAGGCGACGGAAGCGGATGTGCTTTTCGCCGGCGCACTGGCGTCTCGAGAAGCCAACCAGGATCCGATCGACCTGGCATTCCTTGCCGCCGCAAGAGACCGGCACGTCTTCGACGGTATGCCCGCGGTCACGCCCGTCTCCTTCGCGCCGTTTGATGCTAAAGCCCGACGGACCGAAGCGCTGGTCGAGCAGAGCGGACAGCGCCTCCGCGTGATCAAGGGAGCGGTGCGCACCGTTGGCGAGGTCTGCGGACTGCAGCCACCGGCCATCGAGCTTCTGGAGGCCCGAGTCAGCGAATCCGCGCTCAAGGGATACCGGACGCTCGCGGTGGCGCGCGGCCCAGAGACGGGCACCCCTGCACTGGTGGGACTGGTGACGCTGTACGATCCGCCTCGACCGGACGCCAAGCAGCTCATCGCGGCACTCAACCGCCTCGGTGTGGCCGTCAAGATGCTCACCGGCGACGCGCTGGCGGTCGCCAGTGAAATCGCGCGCGGAGTCGGGTTGCCCAACATCCGGCGCGTGACGGACCTGAAGGCCGCGAGCGCTGGCGCCGGCAAAGAGGTGGTTGATCTTCTCGCCGGCGTCGATGGCTTCGCCGAAGTCTATCC
>JBGPMS010000377.1:0-5076 GCA_041487115.1 Gammaproteobacteria bacterium | reverse complement strand
GCCTCGCGTGTCGGCTCGGTAATCTCGAATTGCACCGGTCGCTGAGTTTTCTTCTGCATAACAATGGCGCGTGCCGCGGTCGATGTCGATGCTGCGCTCATGCCAGAGCATCACCCGGCGCACCGCGAAGCTGTGGCGCTAATTCCGCTCCCGGAATTATCGTCATAACTCCGAGGCCTTGATTATTCCGAGTGCGACATCAAGCGACGTCACACTATCGGAGGTGACTGACCGGGCAGGTAGCCCCCGATGCTCGGAATTATCAGAGGCCCTTCAGGAACTCCATCACGCGGTCACTGGGTCGGAAGCGAGGTATCGGGACCTTCTTGGCAGTTGTATTGGCAAGCGCACGCTCCTTCAGTTGCATGTCTGCGTGTAGATAGATGGATGTAGTCTCGGGTGATTCGTGCCCGAGCCAGAGGGCGATCACGGTCTGGTCGGCGCCGTGATGAAGCAGGTCCATAGCCAGCGTGTGCCTCAGCACATGAGGAGTCACGCGCTTGCGTTTCAGTGACGGACATTGCTGACGTGCGGCGGGGAGATGCTTGTCCAGCATGTATTGCAGAGCATCGTGACTCAACGCGGTTCCGCGCGTGGTTGGAAAGACCGGCTCGCCAGGCTGGCCTTGGCGCTCGCGCAACCAACTTCGCAATACGCGAACCGTGTCTTTACGCAGCGGCGTGCAACGATTTTTACGGCCCTTGCCCTTGCATCGCACGTGCGCGCCGGAGCCGAGCACGATGTCCTCACAGCACAGGCCGCTGAGCTCCGCGGCGCGCAGCCCGGTCTGGACGGCCAGCATCAGAAGAGCCCGATCACGGCGCCCTGACCAGGTCGTGAGGTCAGGCGCGGCGAGCAACGCGTCGACTTCGACGGGCGTTAGAAAGGCGATGGGGCAGCGCAAATATCGCTTGCTCGGCATGGCCAATACGCGCTGCGCCACAGCGCTGTGCTCCGGTGCATGCAGTGCCACATAGCGGAAGAAGGAGTGGATAGCGGCGAGGCGAACGTTTCGACTGCGAGCGCTGTTCTTGCGTTCGCGCTCAAGATGATTGAGGAACGCACCCAGCAGTGGCGTGTCCAGCTCCGGCACCGTCAGATTCGAGGGCGCCTTGCCCAGGCGTTGCTGTGCATATTGAAGGAGCAAGCGAAAGGTGTCACGGTAGCTCGCGACGGTGTGAGGGCTGACCTGACGCTGCTGCATGAGTCGATCCATGAAGAAGGCTTGTACCAAGGCGGGCAATGTACTGATGGCGTTCATGGCCGCAGTCCTTGCTTGGAGCGCTCCACGCGTCGCAGCGCGTAGTGCAGCAGCTTCGGCGTCGCGGTCAAATACCAGTACGTGTCCGTGATATGGGCGTGGCCGAGGTAGGTCGACAGCTCCGGCAGGTGGCGCTCGACGTCGACACCGCGTTGATACCACCTGAGGAGCGTGTTAATGGCCAGTCGATGGCGTAGGTCGTGCAGGCGAGGTCCTCGGGAGTCGCCGGCACCGCGCAAGCCGATCTCGTGCGACAACTTGACGAAGGTCCACCGCACGCACCACTCCGTGAGGCGGGTGCCTCGGTCCGAGACAAAGAAGCTCGGCGTCTCGAGGTCGTGGCAGCATCGATCTCGGCGTGAGGCGTAGCGTTGCAATGCGCGTTGCGTGGTGGGGTGCAGCGGCACGTAGCGCGACTTGCCGAACTTCGTGTCGCGAATCGTCAGCACTGCGTTGACGAGATCGACGTCATCGCGGTCGAGTCGCAACGGCTCGTTGGCCCGCAGACCCGTGGCCACGTAGAGGCCGAAGAGCGTGGCGAACGTATGGGGCCGCAGACCGGTGGCAGACGGTAGGCCTCGGGCGGCCTCGAGCAAGCGCGTGATCTCCTCGTCGCGATACAAGTAGGGGTCGGGACGGTGGTAATGGTGGGGAAGCAAGTCCGACGGTGGCACGGTGGTGCGCGGATCGTTCGCGCTGCAATACAGCGCGAAGCGACGCACCATGCCAAGGCGGTTTGCCCACTGGGCGGGCTGCGCGGCGGCCGGCTGCCTCGCCCATGCCAATGCGAGCTCGGAGGTGATGTACTTGGCCCCCTGGCGATCGGCGAAGTCGACAAAGCGTTGCAGCAAGCGCCCGGTCAGGCGTAGCTTGAACCCGAGGGCGCGATGGACCGCGAGATACTCATCGAGTGCGGCTTGCAACTTGCTCATGACGCACCTCCCGGCCACGGCAGGGCAATGCCACGCAGCGCCGCGATGTCCACCTTAGCGTAGATCTGCGTGGTCGTCGGCTGTCGGTGACGCAGCAGTTGACCAATCTCACGCAGGGACGCGCCGCGGCGAAGCAGATTGGTGGCAAGGGAGTGCCGCAACAGGTGAGCGCCTTTGAACTCGGGGTCCAAGCCGGCGCATGCGAGCGCGCGCCGAACGATGCAGCAGATAGCGACCGGCCCCGCAAGACCCTGCACCGGAGCCTTCATCCGGATGAATACGCGACGCGTCGCACAGGCCGGACGGACCTCACACAGATAGCAAGCCAATGCCGCGCCAACGTCGGCGGGCAGCGGCAAGCGCTCCAGCCGCAGGCCCTTGCCCCGCACGACAACCTCGCCGCGCTCCCAGTCCAGATCCTCCAAGGTCATAGCCAGCACTTCGCCGCCACGCAACCCGAGCCGGGCCAGAAGCAGCAGGATCGCGTAGTCGCGCTTGCCCGTCGGTGAGCTGCGATCGCAGCACGCGAGCAAACGCTCAACCTGCTCGGGAGGTAGCGACTTGGGCAGATGCGACAGCCTCCAACTTGCCACCCCAGGTAGCGTGCGGGCCAGGTCGGTCTGAATAGCGCCACGCTGCAGCAGAAAGCGCAAGAACGAGCGCAGCGCCGTGACGACCCCCTTGCCATGGCTGCGACTCACACGCTGGATCTCGCCAAGAATGAAGCCGTGCAGGTCCTGCGGCCGCAACTGCTCGAGGCGCAGCGCCTTGCCCCCGAACCGCTCAGCAAGGAAGCTGCGCACGACGGGCAAGTAGGAGACCGCTGTTGACCGTGACAGGCCTCGCTCGCTGCGCAGGAACTCCTCGAAATCGCGCGTGAGGCAGGCCGCCGGAGTCCGATCGATCCTGTGTGCTGCCGCCGCGATGTCGTCACGGCCGCGCAGATACTCGAGAAGCTGCTGACCAGTGGCCGGATCGCCTCGATGCACCTTGTTCCGACGGCGACGGGTTGCCTGAAACTGCCTCAGCCGACCCTCATCAAGGGCTGCCAGAGTAAGCCGGCGCCGCTCGAGCCAGCGGCTGAGATCAGCCAGCACGTAGCACTTTGCACGAATCGTGTTCTGCGCGTACCCCTTGCGAGACAGTTGCGCTGCGAAGCCCTCGATGTGGGAGGCCAGCGGCCCAGCGCAAGACTGTCCATCTGGTGCGGTTGCCGCACTGTGGCGAGTGAGCGTCATCGTCCGTCTCCTTGAAGATCCGGGAAGATTCCCGGTTGGAGACGACACCCGAATAATGCCGAGAAATCAAGCGCCGCTTCGGGCGCAACTCGAGCGACGACACCACCCGTTGCCGACTACCGATGCCGAACTCGGAATAATCCGGGACTCGGAGTTATGACGATAATTCCGCTCCCGGAATTATCGCCATCGTTTTGCGGTCCACACGCTGTTGCAATGGTACCGCTCGGGCGAGGATGTTGAGCGACGTCTGCCGGTGCTGTCGACCTACCTGGGACATGTCCACGTGGCCGACACCTATTGGTATCTCAGCGGCTGTCCGGAACTGATGGGGCAGGCGCTGGCGCGGCTTGAACAACGCTGGGGAGAACGGCCATGAGCACCACAGCCAGTTTCCCGACGTTGTTGCAGCGTTTCTTCACCCAGCGGTTGATGCAGCAGCGCCGGGCAAGCCCGCATACGATCAGCTCATATCGGGATACCTTTCGGCTGCTGCTGCGCTTTGCACAGGCGCAACTCGGCAAGCCGCCGAGTCAATTGGCACTCGAGCACATCGACGCCCCGTTTGTTGCCGCGTTCTTGGAGGACCTGGAGAACGGGCGCGGCATTACGGCCCGCACTCGCAATCTACGACTCACTGCAATCCGCTCCTTCTTTCGCTACGCCGCCTTTGAAGCGCCGGACTACGCAGCCCAGATCCAGCGAGTGCTGGCCATACCCAGCCAGCGATTTATACGCGCTCAGGTCGGCTTTCTGACCAGACCGCAAGTCGAGGCCCTGCTTGCTGCGCCCGATCAGCACACTTGGTCCGGGCGCCGCGATCACGCCATGCTCTTGCTCGCGGTTCAAAGCGGACTTCGCCTGTCCGAGCTCACCGCAGTCCACCGTGACGCCGTGATCTTGGGTGTGGGCGCCCATGTCCGAGTGCTTGGAAAGGGCCGCAAGGAACGCGCTACACCGCTGACCAAGCAAACCGTGGCCGTTCTAAAGGCTTGGTTGCGGGAGATCCCTGATCGGGCTGACGCGACAGTGTTTCCAAGCTCTCGGGGTGCGCCTCTGAGCGCCGACGGCGTGCGATACCTGCTCAACAAACATATGGCAGTGGCCCGCAAGAGATGCCGCTCTTTGCAGCAGAGGCGGGTAACACCACATATGCTTCGTCACACCACAGCAATGGAGTTGTTGCTGGCAGGGATGGATCGTGCGCTGATCGCGTTGTGGCTTGGGCACGAATCGGTGCAGACAACGCAGATCTATCTCGACGCTAACCTTGCCATGAAAGAGCAAGCCCTGGCAAAGACCGCTCCACCCGAGGGTAAGCCCGGTCGTTATCGGCCCGATGATCGGCTGATGGCTTTCCTCAAGGGGCTCTAGGGTGCAGAAACCTATGCCGAGCGCAGCCGGTCAACCACCACGCCTCTCCGAGGTGACAGGCCGTCTTGCTCGGCATAGTCCGGGACGCGGCATAGTGGCGCAGGCTGTGGGGCGTGATCTTTTTTTTAGCCCGCACGACCCGATCACACGGTGCAAGGTAGTCTGAACGCCGCCGCGGTCCAGAGGCGTGGTGGCGCTGGCCGCGCCGGACAATCCGCCGTGCCGATTCGGAAACAACAGCACCGGATTGCGATGCACCTGCCAGAAGCGT
>JBGPMS010000376.1:0-5092 GCA_041487115.1 Gammaproteobacteria bacterium | reverse complement strand
GACGAAGAGCATCAGCATCAGCGTGGCCAACACCAACGACGCACCAACCGAGACTGATGCCGTCGACGTCGCAACGGCCACCGAATATGCTAGCTTCACAAACGCACTGCCGGCTGGCACCTTCACCGATGTCGATGCCGGAGACGTACTGACCTATGGCGCCAAGATGGCGGACGGCTCGGCGTTGCCGAGCTGGCTGCAGATCGACGCTGCCAGCGGGACTTTGTCGGGTACGCCGGCCAACGGCGATGTCGGTAATTTGTCCGTGGTCGTAACGGCGACCGACCTGGCCGATACCAGCGCGACCAAGAGCATCAACATCAGCGTGGCCAACACCAACGACGCACCTACGTACGCTAATGCCATCGCCGATCAGACGGCAACCGAAGACGCGAGCTTCAACTATGTGCTGCCGGCGAACGCCTTCACGGATGTGGATCTGAACGACTCGATGACGCTGAGCGCGACCCTGGCTACCGGTGCGGCACTGCCTACCTGGCTCACCTTCAACGCCAGCAACGGGACCTTCTCCGGTACGCCCACCAATTCCGACGTGGGTGGGCTGAGCATACGGGTCACCGCCAGCGACCGCGCGGGGGCAACCGCTTCGGATGTCTTCAACCTGTCGGTGGCCAACACCAACGATGCGCCGACCACGGCACATGCGGTGGCCGACCAGACCGCGGTTGCCGGCTCGCTCTACAGCATGGTGGTGCCGACCAATACCTTCCAGGATGTGGATGCCGGTGACGCGCTCACGCTGAGTGCGCGGCTGGCCAACGGCGACCCGCTGCCCTCCTGGCTCCACTTCGACGCCGCGACCCGCACGCTGAGCGGTACGGCAGGGGCTGCCGGGCAGTGGAACATCGCGCTGGTGGCGACCGACCTCGCCGGAGCCAGCGTTTCGGACGCGTTCACTTTGAACGTGAGCGCACCCCAAACCAGCAGCGGCAAGATCATCACCGGCACCTCCGGCAACGACAAGCTGTACGGAACCGCCGGCAACGACCAGATCGACGGCGGCAAGGGCAAGGATCTGCTCTCGGGTGGCGGCGGTGACGACACTCTGCTCGTCTCGGCGGATGCGAAATGGGGCTCGGGCAGCACCCGCACCAACGCCGTTACCGGCGAGAAGGTGAGCATAGCGGGCAAGGTCCGCAGCTACGATGTGTTCGACGGCGGCACCGGCTCCGACACACTGGTCGGTACCAGCGGCGCCGATGCCATCCTGCTCGACGACAGCAAGAGCCCGGCACCGCAGAAGGGGCCGCGCATCATCGGAGTCGAGAGGATAGACGCCGGTGCCGGCGACGACGTTGTCGACCTCACCAGCAAGCGTTACAGCTATGGCAACGTGGAGATCGATGGCGGCAGCGGCAACGACGTGCTGTGGTCCTCGTCCGGCAACGACGTGCTGCGGGGCGGTTCGGGCAAGGACAACATGGACGGCGGTGCCGGCAACGACTATCTCGAAGGCGGCAGCGGCAACGACCAGCTCAACGGCGGCAGCGGCGTCGATGTCCTCCAGGGCGGCAGCGGCAAGGATACGCTGAACGACACTTCCGGTAACGGCGTGCTCGACGGCGGCAGCGGCAACGACTCGCTGACCGAAGGCTCCGGCAACTCCTTGCTGATCGGGGGCAAGGGCAATGACCACCTCACCCTGGGCGGCGGCTACGACGTCATCGCCTTCAACCGGGGCGACGGCAGCGACGTGGTCAGCAGCGGCAAGGGCGGCCACGCCACCTTGTCTCTCGGCGGGGGCATCAGCTACCAGGACCTGACGCTGAGCCGTTCGGGCAGCGACCTGATCCTCAACATCGGCGGCAGCGATCGCATCACGTTCGAAAAGTGGTACGACGGCCGCAAATACCAGGCTGTGTCCAAGCTGCAAGTGGTGGCCGAGGCCATGACGGGGTTCGACGAAGTTGGCGGCGACACGCTGCACGACGACAAGATCGAGACCTTCGACTTCAAGGGCCTGGTGAAAGCCTTCGACACGGCGCGCAGCCACAGCCCCGGCCTGTCCAAGTGGACCCTGACTAACGCCATGGCGCAGTTCCACCTGGGCGGCAGCGACAGCGCCGCGCTGGGCGGCGACCTTGCCTATCAGTACGGGCTCAACGGGACCCTGGCCGGCATCGCGCTGAACTCAGCGCAGGGCACGGCGGGTGCCAGCCAGTTCGGCAAGCAGGCGCAGACCTTGCATAGCCAGACCGAGTTGAAGGACGGGCTGGTGAAGCTGTCCTGAGCCAAAGGAGTCACCCTCACACATGAGCGCTTCGGCGGAGGTCCTCGGCGCGGATGCCCTGGACTTCTCCCCGTCCATCCTGCGGCTGCAGCGCGAGCCGCCGTCGCCCCTGCCGCGGGTGGTGCTTTACGCCCTCGGTGCGCTGCTCGCCGGGCTGGCGGCGTGGGCGGTGATCGGGCGGCTGGACATCGTCGCGGTGGCACCTGGGCGGCTGGTGCCGGTGAGCTACGTCAAAGTGGTGCAGCCGGCGGACGCCGGGATCATCAAGGAGCTCCTGGTGCGCGAGGGTGACGTGGTCAAGGCGGGCCAGGTGATGGTGCGCATGGACCCCGGCATGTCCAACGCCGACGGCAAGCAGTTGCTGTCGCAGCGGCAGCTTGCCGTACTGGCGCTGCGGCGGATCGACGCCGAGCTGGCCGGGGTCGAGCCCCGGCTGAGCGCCGACGATCCGCCCGAGCTGTTCGCGCAGACGCTGTCCCAGTATCAAGCCCGCCGCCAGGCGCACCTGGATGCAGTGGAGGCCGAGAAGGCGGTATTGGCCAAGGCCCAGCAGGACCTCTCCAGCGCGCTCGAGATGGCATCGAAGCTCGAGCAGACGCTGCCCATCTACCAGGACCAGGAGCGCTCCTGGACCCAGTTGCACAAAGAAGGATTCGCCGGACGCCTGCTGGTGGAAGATCGCAAGCGCGTGCGCATCGAGGCTGAACAGGAGCTCAAGGCCCAGACCCATGCCATCGCCGGCTTGCGCGCGACCATGCAGCAATCGCGCAAGCACATCGCGCAGCTCGAGTCGAACTACCGCCAGGTGCTCTACAACGAGCGCGTGGACGCGACCGCGCAGGCGCAGAAAACCGAGCAGGACTGGCAAAAGCAATCCATCCGGCAGGAGGCGCTCGAGCTGAGGGCGCCACAGGACGGGGTTGTCAAGGATCTCGCCACGCACACCGAGGGCGCGGTACTGTCGCCCGGCACCGTGCTGATGACCATCGTGCCGGCGGAAGAGCCGCTGCGTGCGGAGGTGTGGATCAGCAACGAGGATCGCGGGTTCGTGCGCGAAGGACAGACCGTCAAGCTGAAGATCCGTCCCTACCCGTTCCAGAAGTACGGGATGGTGGAGGGCGTCGTCAGGAACGTGAGCGCGGACGCCACCGAGCAGCAGGAGGGCGAAGCCAAGTCGGCGAACCCGGGTTACCGGTTCCGCGGCATCGTGGAGCTCAAGGCGCAGAGCCTGGAAGCCGACGGCGCACGCCTCGGGCTCACTCCCGGCATGCAGGTGGACGCCGAGATCGCGCTGGGCGACCGCACGGTGCTCGAATACATCTTGTCACCCGTGCGCAAGGCGTTTCACGAGGCGGCGCGCGAGCGCTGAACGCACGGCACTATTGCTTGGGTGTCGCCGGCGGCGCTGTCGGAGCGTTGCCCGGGACGATCAGGGGTGCGGGGGTCTCGTCGATGAGCTTGACGCCGGTCACGAAATACGCGGTGTCGCCGAAGCACGAGCTGGGCAACCCGAGGTGCTCCTCGTAGGACAGGGCGACGCGCTTGCCGATAACGGCGTTGACCTGCTGCGCCACGCTCTGGTCCCAGATGGTGAAAACGAACTTCTCTGGAATGGAGCCGGGCAACGACACCATGGCCATCTCCCCCTCCCAGGTCTTGCACAGATACCCTTTCTTGGACAGCTTCTGCACCCAGCCGGCCCGCTCGCCGCTGCCGTAGTTCCACTTCAGCATGAGCCAGATATAAGCCGCGAACAGCAGGGCGCCCAGGACCAGGATCAGGATCAGCCAGGCGATGACGCCGATGCCTCGCTGGCTGTGTCTCGTGGATGTCATAGAGCTTGCCCCCTACTTGTAGGCGCGCGAGAAAGGCGCGTGGGTCGGATTATACGGGCACGGCGTGGGGCAGGACGTAGGCTCAGCTCGCCGGCGGCAGCGCCTCGGCCCGCAGCCGCTCGATGTCGGCCAGGATTCCAGCCACCATCGCCTCGATCACCGCCCGGCCCTTGCCCCAGGTGGCGAGCGTAGCATCGCCGTAGATCCCGGTCGGGGAGAAGGTGCCGTCGGGCCCCAGCTTGCGGGTGAGGCGGCCCTTGCCCGGGTGGTAGTCGCGCGCGGCCTTGGTCATGTCCACTGATTGCGGCGCGATATACAGCATCATCGACGTCTCGATCTCGTCGGCGTGGGTGCCGCCGTCCTGCTGTTCGACGCTGCGCACCGTTTCGCCCGCCACCGCGAGGATGTCGGTATACCCCAGCCGTACCCCTCGCGCAGCCAGAGCTTCGGCTGCCGGCGCCAGAGCGCGCAGCGTGGACACCCCGGTGTTCAGCGCGTAGAAGCGCCTCGGCCCGAAGGCAGCGAGGCTGGCACAGATATCCACGATCAGGTCGCGAGCCGTCTCGATCCGCAGACTCACCGAGCCGGGGTACTCCACGAAGGCAGGATAGTGGTGGTAGCCGACGGTGGGTGCGACCACCACGTCCGCCAGCGCGAGAACGCGGCGCTTGAGGTACTCGGCGATGGTCCAGTCGTTGTTCAGCCGCAAGTGGGGGCCATGCTCCTTGGCCGCGGCGCCCAGCGGAATGACCACGACCGTGTCGGGCGAGAGCACGGACTGCGCTTCGACCCAGGTGAGCTGCTCCAGCAAGACTCCTTTAGCGGGCATCGTCTTAAACGGAATCGTCGGATCCTGAATTCTGGCTCATCCGGCTCTTGCGTGGTGGAGCGCGCGTGCGAACCACCCCGTCGCGTTCGCGCCACCCCTCCTTGAAAAAGGAGGGGAGAAAAAGATCTTTGCCCTCCTGCCCGAGGGGTGCCTGCGCAGCAGGCGGGGTGGTGGGAG
>JBGPMS010000375.1:0-5162 GCA_041487115.1 Gammaproteobacteria bacterium | reverse complement strand
TGCCAGCACCGTTCATCTGGCCGCGCGGGGCTCAGGCGCAGGACGTGGTGAAGGTGGGGATCCTTCATTCGCTCACCGGCACCATTGCCATCGCCGAAGCTTCCGTGGTCGACGCGGAGAAAATGGCGATCGAGGAGCTCAACGCCGCCGGCGGGGTGATGGGCAAGAAGATCGAAGTCATCGTGGAGGATGGCGCGAGCGACTGGCCCACCTTCGCCGAGAAGGCGCGCAAGCTGCTCGAGAGGGACAAGGTCGCTGCCATTTTCGGTTGCTATACCTCGGCCTCGCGCAAGGCGGTGCTGCCGGTCATGGAGCGCTACAAGGGCCTGCTCTACTACCCGACCTACTACGAAGGCCTGGAGATGTCTGCCAACATCATGTACACCGCGCAGGAGGGCACGCAGTCCGCCATCGCCTCCCTGGACTGGCTGTACAAGAACAAGGGCAAAAGCTTCTATCTGATCGGCTCCGACTACATCTGGCCGCGCACGATGAACAAGATCGCCAACCTGCACATCAAGAAGATCGGCGGCACGGTGGTGGGCGAGAGCTACTATCCGCTGGGCTCGATCGAATTCGCGTCCGAGATCAACAAGATCAAGGCCGCCAAGCCGGACGTGATCTGGAGCACGGTGGTGGGCGGCAGCAACGTCGCCTTCTACAAGCAGCTCAATGCGGCGGGGATCACCGGCAAGAACCAGGCGCTGTGCGCGATGGCGGTGTCGGAGGAGGAAGCCTCCGGGGTCGGGCCCGAGAACCTGGAGGGGTTCATGTCCTGCATGGGCTACTTCCAGAGCTTGAAGAACGCGGCCAACGACAAGTTCGTCAAGGCGTTCAAGGCCAAGTACGGTGCCAACCGCGTCATCGGCGACACCATGGAATGCGGCTACATCTCCGTGTATCTGTGGAAGCTGGCGGCGGAGAAGGCGAAGAGCTTCGACGTGCCGAAGGTGGTGGCAGCCTCCTCGGAGCTGCCGCTGGACGCGCCGGAAGGCAAGATCAAGTTCCACAAGAGCAACCATCACCTGTGGAAGCACGCGCGCATCGGCACGTTCCGCAAAGACGGTCAGATCGACATGATCTACGAGTCGCCGCTGATCGAGCCGAATCCGTTCCCGAAGTTCTGAGTCTGGATCGGAGCAATCCGCAACCGGTCCCGTCTGCCGGCCACTACCCCGGCGGACGGGGCTTCCGGAGCGGCGAGGTGTAGTGCCATAATTTCCGAGGCGTGGTTGGTGGCTCGCAACGAGGCACGCCACCGATCACGCGCTAAGGAAACATTAGAACCGCGAGTTCGGCTTTACCGATAACCGATTCATCGCAGTCACGACGCAAGAAGCACGTAGCCGATGACCCCCGAAATCTTCGCCATGCAGGCTTTCAACGGGTTGAGCCTGTTCACGATCCTCGTGCTCATGGCGCTCGGCCTGGCGATCGTGTTCGGCCTGATGGGCGTGATCAACATGGCCCACGGCGAGCTGATGGCGATGGGCGCGTACACTACTTATGCGACCTCGCTGTTCTTCGAAAAGCATATGCCGGCGCTGTTCGATGTTTACTTCCTATTCGGCATCGTGCTGGCCTTCGCCGTCACTTTCGCATTCGGCTACGCGATGGAGCGCGGGTTGATCCGCTTCCTCTACAAGCGGCCGTTCGACACCATGCTGGCCACCTGGGGCTTGAGCCTGGTGCTGCAGCAGGTGTTCCGCCACGGGTTCGGGCCGAAGGAAGTCGGCGTCCCTACCGTAAGCTGGCTGCGAGGCGCGTGGACACCTTCGTTCATGCCCGGCGCGTCTTTTTCGCAGAGCCGCATCTTCATCATCTGCCTGGCTCTGCTGGTTTCCTTCTGCGTCTATCTGCTGCTGTTCAAGACGCGCTGGGGTCTGCGCATCCGCGCGGTCACTCAGAACCGCGCCATGAGCGGAGCGGCAGGGATCAACACCGAGCGGGTGGACGCCCTGACGTTCGCGCTCGGGTGCGGGCTCGCCGGCATCGCGGGAAGCTCCTTCACCATGCTCGCGTCCACCGGACCGGTGACCGGCCAGCTGTACGTGGTAGACACCTTCATCGTGGTGGTATTCGGCGGCGTCGAGAGCCTGCTCGGGACTTTCCTGTCGGCGTTCATCATCGGCGAGCTGCAGTCGACCTTCGAGTTCCTGATGACCGGTTCCATGGCCAAGGCTTCGATCCTGCTGCTGGTGATCGTCGCCCTGTACTTCCGCCCGAACGGGCTGTTCGCTTCGAAGGTGAGACGCTGAGTGGGTAACGGAACGATCGCGGCCGGTACGGCATCGAACGGCGCCGCGGGAGCCGGCAAGCGGTCTCTCGGGGACCGTATCGGCGTGCTCGGCGTGCCGATCCTCGCTGTGCTGCTGCTGGTCGTGCTGCCGCTCGCGCTGAGCGAGTTCCGGCTCAGTTTGCTTGCCAAATATTTGTGCTTCGCCTTCCCGGCCATCGGGATCGTGCTGATCTGGGGCTACGGCGGCATTCTCAGTCTGGGGCAGGGCATCTTCTTCGGACTGGGCAACTACATGATGGCCATGTTCCTCAAGCTGGAGTCGACCGAGAGCGGCAGTTCGGCCCAGGCGCTGTCGGAATTCTTCGGCTCCAACCTGCCCGACTTCATGGTGTGGAACAGCGTCGAGAAGCTGCCCTGGTGGTGGGAGCCGTTTCACTCGATCTGGTTCACCGTGCCTGCGATTCTCATCTTGCCCACGGCGCTGGCCTTTGTCCTGGCTTACGTCAACTTCCGTAAGCGGGTTGGCGGTGTCTACTTCTCCATCATCACCCTGGCCCTGGCGGCCATCATGGCCATCGTGATCGTTGGCCAGCAGGGCGTGACCGGCGGGATCAACGGCATCACCGACTTCAAGAGCGTGCTCGGCATCAGCCTGGAGGCCGAGGGTATCCGGACCAAGCTGTACTTCTTTACCGTCGTGCTGCTGCTGGTGGCCTTGCTGGCGGCCCTCTTCATCGTGAAGACCCGGCTGGGCAAGATCGTAGTCGCGATCCGTGACCGCGAGGATCGCGTGCGCTTCTCCGGGTACGACTCGGCTATGTTCAAAGCGTTTATCTTCGCGGTCGCCGCACTGCTCGCTGCGGTGGGCGGCGCGCTGTTCACCGTGCAGGTCGGGCTTGCCTCGCCATCGCTGGTGGGAATCGTGCCCTCCATCGAGATGGTGATCTATGCCGCGGTGGGTGGCCGGCTGTCGCTGATCGGCGCGGTCTATGGCGCGATGCTGGTGGGCGCAGCCAAGACCTACTTCTCCGAGAACTTCGTGGAGTACTGGCTCTACTTCATCGGCAGCCTGTTCATCGTGGTGACGATGTTCCTGTCGCACGGGCTGGGCGGGCTGGTCGATCGATTGCGCGGGCTGGGAGCGGGCAGGGGGCAGCCGTGAGCCTGATCCTCCAGGTCGAGGACTTGACCGTCTCCTTCGACGGGTTCAAGGCTGTGGACGGCCTCAACTTCTACGTCGACGAGAACGAGCTGCGCTGCGTCATCGGCCCGAACGGCGCCGGAAAGACCACCTTGCTCGACATGATCTGCGGCAAGACCAAGCCTACTACCGGCACGATCAAGTTCAAAATGCTTGAGCTCACGTCCATGATCGAGTATCAGATCACGCGCGCGGGGGTCGGCCGCAAGTTCCAGAACCCGTCCACGTATGAAGATCTTACGGTGCTCGAGAACCTGGATATCTCCTACCCCAAGAAGCGCAACGTGCTGGGGTCGCTGTTCTTCAAGCGCACCAAGGAGATCCAGGACAAGATCGACCAAGTCGCGGAGCAGATCTTTCTCAAGGATCAGCTCTACACCAAGGCGGGCCTGCTCTCGCACGGGCAGAAGCAGTGGCTGGAGGTCGGGATGCTGCTGATGCAGGACCCCGAGCTGATGCTGCTGGACGAGCCGGTGGCGGGCATGAGCCCGCGCGAGCGGGAGCAGACCGCCGAACTGCTCAACCGCATCTCGGCCGGGCGGTCGCTGGTGGTGATCGAGCATGACATGGCTTTCGTGCGGCTCATCGCGCGCAAGGTCACGGTCCTGCATCAAGGCAAATTGCTGGCCGAGGGGACGATGGACGAGGTGCAGTGCGACGAGCGGGTCATCGAGGTTTACCTGGGACACTAAGATGCTCAAGGTCGACAACCTCAACGTCTACTACGGCGAGAGCCACGTGATCCGCAACTTGAGCCTCGAACTGCGCGAGCAGGAGACGGTTGCGGTCATGGGCCGCAACGGCATGGGCAAGACCACGCTGTTCAAGTCGCTGATCGGCATCCTGCCTGCGCGCAGCGGCCAGTTGAAGCTGGACGGTACCGACATCACCAGGAGCAAGAGCTACGAGCGGGTGGCGAGCGGAATCGGTTACGTGCCGCAGGGACGCATGATCTTTCCCTACCTCACGGTGGAGGAAAACATCCTCACTGGCATGGAGAATGTGGCGGACAAGACCGTGCCGCAGTACATCTACGACACGTTCCCGGTGTTGTGGGACATGCGCAAGCGCCGGGGCGGAAATCTCTCCGGCGGGCAGCAGCAACAACTCGCCATCGCCCGGGCGCTGGTGACCAAGCCGAAGGTGTTGCTCCTGGACGAGCCGACCGAGGGGATTCAGCCCTCGATCATCAAGGAGATCGCCCGCACGCTGAACAAGCTCAAGGCGGAATACAAATTTTCCATGCTGGTGTCCGAGCAGGTGCTGAGCTTCGCCATCGAGATCGCCGACCGCTTTCTCATCCTGGACAAAGGCGAGTTCGCCTACGAAGGCGAGAAGGCGACCCTGGACACCGCCCGCATCCACGCTTATCTGACGGTTTGAGGAAGCAGTCGAGGCAATGGGCAAGAGAGCCGGCGCGTACGAACCGGCAATCGCGTGTAAGTTGACCGCTCGTTTCCGAGCGGGAAGTCGCAACACTTAGACAAAGGAGAGTTGAAGATGCTACATGGAGACATCTCGAGCAGTAACGACACCATAGGAGTGGCCGTCGTCAACTACAAGATGCCCAGGATGCACACCAAGAAGGAGGTGCTCGACAACGCCAGAAAGATCGGCGAAATGGTCGAGGGCATGAAGATCGGCCTGCCCGGTATGGACCTGGTCATCTTCCCGGAGTACAGCACGCACGGCATCATGTACGACCACAAGGAAATGATGGAG
>JBGPMS010000374.1:0-5256 GCA_041487115.1 Gammaproteobacteria bacterium | reverse complement strand
GGTCGAATTCTCTCTACCGACCAGCGAGACTTTCGGACCTACCGCTGGAAAAACCGCCGCCCGTTTCAGAATCTGCTGCTTCCCTAAATCGTAAGGACTCTCCCCGACAATGACCGTCAAATCCGACAAGTGGATCCGCCGCATGGCGCAGGAGCACGGCATGATCGAGCCGTTCGTGCCGGGCAACGTCAAGGAAGTCAACGGGCGCCGGGTGGTGTCCTACGGCACGTCCAGCTACGGTTACGACGTCCGCTGCTCGAATGAATTCAAGCTGTTCACGGACATCAACAGCACCATCGTCGACCCGAAGAACTTCGACCCCAAGTCTTTCGTCGACGTAACGGGCGAGCACTGCATCATCCCGCCCAACTCCTTCGCGCTGGCGCGCACCGTCGAATTCTTCCGCATCCCGCGCAACGTGCTCGTCCTCTGCCTGGGCAAATCGACGTACGCCCGCTGCGGGATCATCGTCAACGTCACCCCGCTCGAGCCCGAATGGGAGGGGTACGTCACTTTGGAGTTCTCCAATACCACGCCGCTGCCGGCCCGCATCTACGCGAACGAGGGCGTGGCGCAGGTGATCTTCCTGGAAGCCGCGCCCGACGACGTGTGCGAGGTTTCCTACAAGGACCGTGGCGGCAAGTACCAGGGCCAGACTGGCGTCACGCTGCCCAAGATTTAACCTTCGCGCTGCGCGCAGGCGCCGGCCGGTGCCGGTTCCGCGCCGCCACCTTCCGCCCCTGCAAGTCGCACCGGCGGCGGGCTCGGAGCAGCTGCTCCCGCCGCCTTCCACCCGCGCGCTTTCCACCTTCTGCCGGCTTCTCGCAATCCCGCGCCGGGCGCGGGTTTCGGCTGTAACGGCACGGTCCGGAAATTGCTCTAAAAAAGGCTTGATTCCAGGGACCATGGCCCTATAATTCGCGGAGTTTTGCGTCCGTGCCTGCGTGCACTCGAGTTGAGGAGGTCATCATGACAAGCAAGAGGAACTACTTTCCCTGCGTGGATTTGAAGAATCTGCACATTCCCCTCACGTAGCGTCCCCAGGAGAAATAGATGTCCGTGCGCAGCGCGCTGTCCAAGAAATTCGAATCCGAGCTCCCGCTCGATAGCCACCCCGAAGTCCGCCTCGACTTTGACCAGGTCAGGCAAGCCGCCCACAGCGGCTACGACAAGCCCTTTCTGCTGGTCGATCCCGCCATCGTCCGCACCAAGGCACGGCGCTTCAAAGCTGCCATGCCTCGCGTCCATCCTCACTACGCCGTCAAGGCCAACCCGCACCCGACCGTGCTGCGGACCTTGATCGAGGAAGGGGTGAGCTTCGAGATCGCCTCCATCGCCGAGCTCGACCTGCTGTCGAGCCTGGGCGTGCCGGCGGCGGAGATCTACTACAGCAACCCGATGAAGTCGCGCCAGTACCTGCGCTATGCGGCGGAAAAGGGGGTCGAGTGGTTCGTGCTGGACAGCGTCGAGGAGCTGCGCAAGATTCACGACATCAAGCCCGACGCCAAGCTCTACCTGCGCATCGATGCCCCCAACGTGGGCAGCGACTGGCCGTTGTCCGGGAAGTTCGGTGCCCAGACCAAGGAGGCGGAGGAAATCATCGCCGTTGCCGCCGAGATCAGGGCCGACCTGGCCGGGGTGACGTTCCACGTCGGTTCCCAATGCCGCAACCCGGCGAACTGGCACGCAGGCATGGACAACGCCAAGCGCGCGTTCCGCAAGATGCGGCTGAAGGGCTTGAAGCCGCGCCTGCTGAACATCGGCGGCGGCTTCCCGGTGCGCCACACCAAGCCTATTCCAGCCATCGAGACGATTGGAGAAGTGGTGAACCGGGAATTGGCCGGTTTGCCCGAAGACATCCGGGTGATGGCGGAGCCGGGTCGCTTCCTGGTTTCGGATGCGGGCTGGTTCGTGTGCCGCGTCGTGGGTACAGCAACGCGCGGCGCCAAACGCTGGGTCTATCTCGACGCTGGCATGTTCGGTGGCATCATCGAGACCACCGAGGGCCTCCAGTACGAGGTCGTGACCGATCGCGGCGGCAGACTCATTCCGTGGACCGTGGCCGGCCCGACCTGCGACTCGGTGGATATCGTGATGCGCGACCAGTTGCTGCCCGAGGATCTGCAGGCAGACGACTTCGTCTACATCCCCAATGCGGGTGCCTACACGACATCCTACGCCAGCAATTTCAACGGCTTCCCTCTGCCGGAGGAGCGTTTCGTCCGGACCTGAGTCACGCCGCCCTAGATCGGACGGGCATGCCGAGAGGCATGCCCGTTCTTTTTTTGGAGGGTTTGACTTCCCTCCATGTTTTTGTTATTTTTCAAGGCACAACAAAGCCAATTTCCCCCTGAGCATTAACAATCCTTACGCATTGCCGCAAAGACCCGGCGGTGCAGCGGAACTCCCTGGGGCGGCGGGCCTCCGCACAATTCCCTGTACGGTACAGCGGACACCAAAAAGGGCCTTTATGCGTTTGCGCAAGAGCTGGCGGGTCGCAACCCTCCTGGCGCTGTGTAGCTGCCTCGCGCTGCCGGTTTGGGCGGCCGACGACGTAGTGCTGCGGGCCAAGAAGTACATCGACGAGAACAATCCGCAAGCCGCTTATGACATTCTCGCGCCGATCCAGTCCGAGCGCGCGGGCGATCCGGAGTTCGACTATCTGCTGGGTGTGGCGGCGCTCGGCCTGGGCAAGAACACCGAAGCCGTGTTCGCCCTCGAGCGCGTCCTCGCCGTCCAGCCCAACAGCGCGCCGGCGCGCGCCCAGATCGCCCGCGCCTACTTTGCCTTGAAGGAGACCGACACCGCCAAGCGCGAGTTCGAAAACGTCAAGAAGCAGGACGTGCCGCCGGAAGTCCGCGACACCATCGACCGCTACCTCGACGCCATAGACCGCGTCGCGGAGAGCGAGAAGTTCAGGGCACGCTTCTTCATCGAGTTCGCGCTGGGCTGGGACAGCAACGTCAACAGCGCTACGGCGGTCGACTCCGTAGCGGTACCAGGCTTCGGCAACCTGGTCTTCACTCTGGCTCCGGCATCGGTCGAAAAGCACGACGGGTTCATGTCCGCCGCAGCAGGCATGAATTTCAGCAACCCCCTGTCCAGGAGCTTCAGCCTGATCGGGGGACTCTCCGCTTACCAGCGGTTCAACTTCACGCAGGACAATTTCGACACCGGCTACCTGGACGGCTATCTGGGTGTGGCGAAGAAGTTCGAGCGCGACACCTGGACCGTGGTGGGCCAAGGCAACATGTTCTTCGTCGACGACCCGCAGTACAGCTCGGAATACCGCGACGCGCTGGGCGGCACCGTTCAGTGGACGCACGATTTCAACTCGCGCAATCAACTGACCGCTTACGTGCAGTACGCCGATCTCGCGTACCCGCAGCAGGGCCCGCGCGACGCGAACCGCTACATCGGCGGTGTCGGTTACGCTCATGCGTTCCGAGCCGGCGATCCCGTCGTCTATGCAGGGGTCTATGGCGGGATCGAGGATGCCAAGGACGAGAATTTCAAGTACCTCGGCCATCGGCCGATCGGGCTGCGCTTAGGCGGCCAGAAGACGCTGAGCGACACCTGGGTCGCTTTCGTCAACGCCTCGGCCGAGCGGCGCAAGTATATGGGGGTCGATCCTCTCTTTCTCGTCGACCGCGAGGACAAGCAGTACACCGCGGGTATTGGCGTGACCTGGCTGTTTGCCAAGGACTGGCGCCTGTCGCCCCAGGTTACTTACCTGCGTAACAACTCGAACATCGCGATCAACGAGTACGACCGCACCCAGGTGTTCGTCGCCCTGCGGAAGGATTTTTGACTAAGCTTGACCGGACGCGGAGGTACTGCCACGCTGCTTGACCCAGCGTGAACTGCATCGACTCGACTTTGACATTGTCGAGCGCATGCAGGTTGCGCGGGACGGAGCATGCAATCCGAAGGCAGCGCACAGTCGCCGGCGTCGCCACGACGACCCCGCGCTGAACGGTTAGGACTAAAGGATCATGACAAGGCACCTTATTTCACTCATCACGCGCTATCGTTGGCCGGTGACACTCATCGCGCTGGCGACTCTAGTCCCGGCGACCTGCGCCGCCGCGCCTGCCGCCCGGATCGAGTTCGCCGCAGGCAACCCGGTGGCGATCTCGGCTTCCGGGCAGACGCGGGCGCTGACCAAAGGTGTGGACGTGGAAAGCGGCGACACGGTGAACACCAATAACGGGCGCGTGCAGTTGCGCTTCACCGACGGTGCCTACGTCTCGCTGCAGCCGCAATCCGAGTTCCGCATCGACGACTACCACTATGATGGCAAGACCGACGGCAGCGAGCGCGGCTTCTTCAGCCTGCTCAAAGGCGGCCTGCGCACGATTACCGGGCTGGTGGGACGCGCCAACAAGAAGAACTACCAGGTCACGACTACAGTAGCCACCATCGGCATCCGCGGCACCGAGTACACGATCGGCTACACCAACAGCATCACGGGCAGTGTGGGCGAAGGTGAGATCAATGTCTGTACCCAGGCCGGCTGCGTGCCCTTCGGCAGCGGCCAATCCTTTATCGTCACCGACGCCAACAGCCGTCCGCAGCTCACCAGCCAGAAGACCGACTTGCCGCCGCAACAGCCACAGGACCCGCCGCCGAGCTTCGTCGCGGGGAACAATGTAGACGCCACAGGCAATCTGGTCCAGCTGGTCCTCACCGGTAACCAGATGCTGACGGCCGGATTAGTTAGCACCGGATCGATTAGCGGCTTGCTCGTGAACAACGCGGTCGAACTCAACGTGAACGGCGCCGTAACCTCGATGGACCTCGCCTGCGACTGCAGCAGCCGGATTACATTCGATGGAGTAGACGAATTCGGGAACAACGGATACGTTGCCTGGGGCCGCGGCTTCAACGTAGTACCGACCAGCCAGCTCCTCAGTTTGCCGTTGGATAGCGTGCAACTGCCATTTCCCCTCTCTCCGCAGTCGTTGAGTTATACCCACTACGTTGCCGGACTCCCCGCGCTTGCCGCTGACATCGACGCCTTGGCGCTGAGCCGGCCGGTCGGTGTCTATACGATGATCGGGAACACGACCCCGACCGGGTCCGACAGCAGCGGCAAATTCGCGTCAGGCGTGCTCAACTCGTCCTCACTCACGGTGTATTTCAAGGCTGGCACCGTCGATTGGGCTGCCAGCGTCACCATGGCAGGGGTGAGCATGAATATGGCGGCCAAGGCAATGGGGCTGAACGCGACAACCGCCGGCACGACATTCAGCG
>JBGPMS010000373.1:0-5269 GCA_041487115.1 Gammaproteobacteria bacterium | reverse complement strand
TCGCGCTGGCCCCGGAAAAGCTCATCGCATGCTTTGACCACTACTTGGCGCTTGAAGGCAAGCCGATCACCCGCGCGATGGCCGAGCAGCGTATGCTGGAAAAACTCACGCGGAGCCTGGCTGAGGACGTCACGCCGTTGTTGCCGGCGGGTATTCGTTTCGGAGAGGCGGATGCAATCCAAGCATTCGAGCGGGTCTGGTTCGATCTGATCGCGAGGATCGGCGGGGAGGGCTGGAAGCTGACAGACCCGGTACTCGAGGAACTGCGCGTGAAGAGATATCCGGGACTGCTTACGTCATGGGACCAATTGCGGCGTGTGTGACAGCACGGACAACTTGATTACTGGGTACGTGGTCCATGGTTGAACGCGATCCCCTGGTCGTACTTGAGGCCGAAAACGCCCGCCTCATCGCCCTGCTGGAAGCGAACGGCATTCAATGGCATGTGCCAACGGAGCCGATGGCAGTAGCCTCAAACCCGGAACCGTCTCGACTTTCGACCGACGAGAAGGTGGTGCTATTTCGTCGGTTGTTCCGGGGGCGCACGGATGTCTACCCGATCCGTTGGGAGAGCAAGGCTACGGCCAAGTCCGGTTACGCACCGGCCTGTGCCAACGAGTGGCGTGCCGGTGTCTGCGAGAAGCCGCGCATCAAGTGCGGGGACTGTAGCAACCGACTGCTGATCCCGCTGTCGGACGCGGTCATCTACGACCACCTGGCCGGTGAACACACGATCGGAGTCTATCCCCTGCTGGAAGACGACACCTGCCATTTCCTCGCCATCGATTTCGACGAAGCCGAGTGGAGAGAGGATGCTCGCGCCTTCGTGCAGTCGTGTAGCGAACTCGGCGTGCCCGTTGCCCTCGAGATTTCCCGCTCCGGCAAAGGGGCACACGCCTGGGTGTTTTTCGCTGGCAGGGTGCCGGCCCGCGATGCGCGCCGCCTAGGCACGGCCATCATCAGCCACACGTGCTCGCGCACCCGCCAACTGAAGCTGGAGTCCTACGACCGCCTGTTCCCCAACCAGGACACGATGCCCAAGGGCGGCTTCGGCAACCTGATCGCTTTGCCGCTACAGAAGAAGCCCCGCGAGAACGGCTGCAGCGTGTTTGTCGACGCCGACCTGCGGCCGTATCCCGACCAGTGGGAATTCCTTGCATCCATCCAGCCGATGGTATCGCATGACATCGAGCCGACTATCGTTCGCGCCACCGGCGGGGTGCATCCGCTGGATGTCACGTTCATCGACGAGGAGGACTTGGCGACGCCGTGGAAGCGTTCGGCACCATCGACGAGGAAGCTGTCGGGAGCGATGCCGAAGTCGCTCACCGTGACGTTGGCCAATCTCGTCTACTTCGAGAAGGCACAGCTTCCACAGTCGCTGGCCAACCGCCTGATCCGCCTCGCCGCGTTCCAGAATCCGGAGTTCTACAAGGCACAGGCGATGCGGATGTCGGTCTGGGACAAACCGCGCGTGATCGGCAACGCCGAGAACTATCCGCAACATATTGCCCTGCCGCGCGGCTGCTTGGATGCCGCGCAGGAATTGCTGAGCGACAACGGCATCCGCTGCGATCTGCGTGATGAGCGGTACCGCGGCGAACCGGTTGAAGTCACCTTCGTCGGTACGCTGCGTCCCGATCAGCAAGCGGCCGTCGCCGCCATGCTGTGCCATGATGCCGGAGTGTTGTGCGCACCCACCGCCTTCGGCAAGACTGTCACGGCCGCAGCGATGATCGCCAGCCGTGGTGTGAACACCCTGGTGCTGGTGCATCGCACCGAGTTGCTCCAGCAGTGGCAGGAGCGTCTGCAAACATTCCTTGGCGTCGGCAAGGGGATGGTCGGCAGCATCGGCGGCGGCAAAGCCAAGGCGACCGGACGGATCGACATCGCCGTGATGCAATCGCTGTCACGGCAGGGCGAGGTGAACCCGTTGGTCGAGAACTACGGTCACCTCGTCGTGGACGAATGCCACCACGTCGGTGCGGTGTCGTTCGACGCCATCCTAAAGCGGACCAAGGCTAAATACGTGCTCGGCCTGACCGCCACACCGGTCCGCCGAGATGGCCAACAGCCGATCATCTTCATGCAGTGCGGGCCGATTCGTTACACAGCAGCGAAACCTGCCAATGCCCCGCATCAGCTGGAAGTGGTGCCTCGTTCGATGTACGCGCGCGTCGATCTGCCCCCCGAGGCTGGGATTCAAGATGTGTTTCGACACCTTGCCAACGACGAGGCCCGAACGGCCGCCATTGCGTGCGAAGTCGAGAACGCCCGCAGCCAAGGCCGCAAAGTGCTGTTACTGACCGAGCGCACTGGGCATCTCGACGCCATCTTGGCGGCCTTGGGCGGAGAAACGCCGCCTCCGTTCGTCTTGCACGGTCGATTGTCTAGGAAGCAGCGCGCCGCGCTGATCGCGCAGCTCGACGGGCTGCCGCCTGATGCTCCCCGCGTTCTGCTCGCAACTGGCAAGCTGATCGGGGAAGGTTTCGATCATCCTCCGCTCGACACGCTGATACTGGCGATGCCGGTGTCGTGGAAAGGCACGTTACAGCAGTACGCAGGCAGGCTGCATCGGGAGCATGTCAACAAAACCGATGTGCGCATCATCGACTTCGTGGACAACGGTCACCCGGCGTTGCTGCGAATGTGGGACAAGCGTCAGCGAGGCTACCGGGCGATGGGCTACTCGATCCGCGATGATACCGAAGCCGACCGCAAGCACGAGGTAAGATCGTTTCTGGGCGTATAGAACGGGCAGGGCAGAGGGCGCTGTCGTCACCGGAGTTTCGTTATGAACCAATCGTTTTTTATAGGCTCCGAAAGTCTGTTCACGGCCCGATCGCGCGCAACCCCCTCTCGGCGCCGCAGCCTTTCGCAGTTGACGGTAAAAATGACAGTAAAGCGCGTTTGCGAGAAGCTAAACCCGCTCCAAAATAATACATTCCAAGAGCCGTTGATAATGGAGTGGGAATGAGCTCGGAATCCGCCACCACGGCCATGGGGCTCCTCGACATCCAACAGGATCGGCGCCTGATGCGCCGCGCCATGGATCTGGCTCAGAATGCGCGGCAAGCTGGCGAGGTCCCGATCGGCGCCGTGCTGGCGGTGGACGGTGCCGTGATCGGCGAGGGCTACAACCGCCCGATCTCGGATCACGACCCGACCGCCCATGCCGAGATTCACGCCCTGCGGGCCGCGGCGCAGCGCCTGGGCAACTACCGCCTGCCTGGGTCCGTCTTGTACGTGACGCTGGAACCCTGCGCGATGTGCGCGGGCGCCCTCATGCATGCGAGAGTGGCGCGAGTCGTGTACGGTGCGCCCGATCCCAAGACCGGCGCCTGCGGTAGCGTCGTCAACCTATTCGCCGAGGCGCGGCTCAATCATCACGCCCAAGTTCAGGGCGGAGTGCTGGCCGAGGAGTGCGGAGCGCTGTTGCGCGCCTTCTTCGCCTCGCGCCGCTCCTCTTCCGTCTGACCTGGCTCACCCACGTTGTCCGCTGCGCGAGATTCGGCTACATTGCCGGCTCCGCGGCACACGCGGGTCACACTACTAGAACCGATAAAGGAAAAGCATGCGCCTGGCAGGCAAAGTTTCCATCATCACCGGGGCGGGACGCGGCATCGGGCACGCCACCGCGCTCAAGTTCGCGCGCGAAGGTGCCAGGGTCATCGTCTGCGATCTGGACCAAGCCAGTGTAGACCAGACCGTGACAGCAATCCGTGACAGCGGGGGTGAGGCGCATGGGTTCATCGTCGACGTAACCAATCGTCCCTCGATCCAAGCCATGGTGGATGCGGTCATGCAGCGCTACGCGCGCATCGACGTGCTGGTCAACAACGCCGGCATCGTGCAGGACGCGCAGCTCACCAAGATGAGCGAGGTCCAATTCGACCGCGTGATCGAAGTGAATTTGAAAGGCACCTGGAACTGCACCAAGGCCGTTGCCGACATCATGGTGGCGCAAAATTCCGGGGTGATCCTGAACGCCTCCTCCGTCGTTGGCTTGTACGGCAACTTCGGCCAGACCAACTACGCCGCCAGCAAGGCCGGGGTCATCGGCATGGTCAAGACCTGGGCGCGGGAGTTGGGGCGCAAGGGCGTGCGGACCAATGCGGTATGCCCCGGGTTCGTCGAAACCAGCATCCTCAGCTCGATTCCGGAGAAGGTAATGAAGGGGCTCAAGGACCGGGTCCCGCTGGGCCGGCTGGCAAGGCCCGAAGAGATTGCCAACACCTACGCCTTTCTCGCCTCCGACGAGGCGAGCTACATCAACGGCGCCGTGATCGAGGTCAGCGGCGGCGCTACGATTTAGCTGCGAGGATGCGGCTGGGCAAATAGTTCGCGGAGCTTTTCGCGGTCGGGTCGCGACAGCACACCCTTCTCGGTGATGAGGGCGCTTACCAGGGCAGCCGGAGTGACGTCGAAGGCGGGGTTGCGCACGCCCACACCCTCGGGTGCCCAACGAACCCCGGCAAATCCGACAACTTCCTCGGGCCCGCGCTCCTCGATCGGGATGAGCCCGCCGTGGTCCACCGACAGGTCGATAGTCGATAGCGGGCAAGCGACGTAGAACGGAATCCCGTGGCGTTGGGCCATCACGGCCAGCGGGTAGGTTCCGATCTTGTTGGCGGTATCGCCATTCGCCGCCACTCGATCCGCGCCGACGATGACGAGGTCGATTTCGCCGCGGCTGAGGAGCAGCCCCGCGGCGCTGTCTGCGATCAGAGTGACGGAGATCCCGTCCCGCATCAATTCCCAGGCGGTCAACCGCGCACCTTGGAGAACCGGCCGCGTCTCGTCTGCGAGCACGCTCACACGCTTGCCGGCTTCCACCGCCGAGCGGATCACCCCCAGCGCCGTCCCGTGGCCGGCAGTGGCCAGCGCTCCGGCGTTGCAATGGGTCAACACGCGCGCGTCATTTGGCACCAGCGCGGCACCATGCCTGCCCATGGCGCGATTGGCCGCGATGTCCTCCGCCAGGATGGCGTGCGCTTCTGCCAGCAAGGCGTCGGCTATCGCAGCCGGTCCGGCCGCGCCAAGGCCCGCGACAACCCGGCGCTGACGCTCCAGCGCCCAGCTCAGGTTCACGGCAGTCGGGCGGCTCGCGCCGAGCAGACGGAACGCACCTTCCATCCCTTCCAGAAACCGGGTGCGCGGCTGCTCAGCCAGGCGCACCGCAGCCAACGCAACCCCATAGGCGGCGGCACAACCGATGGCGGGTGCGCCGCGCACCACCAGGTTGCGGATCGCCTCGGCGATGCCATCG
>JBGPMS010000372.1:0-5276 GCA_041487115.1 Gammaproteobacteria bacterium | reverse complement strand
GGGCCAAGACCAAGGTCCATACCGCCACGGTGGACATCGCCAACTATCAGGCGGTGGCTGCCGCCGCCAGGGATACCGCCTCGGCGCTAGGCAAGATCGACGCGCTGGTCAATTCTGCAGGCGTCGCGGGCGCCAACGCCATGGTGTGGGAATACCCGGTCGACGAATGGATCCGCGTGCACAACATCAACTTGCACGGAACCTTCTATGTTTGCCGCGAGGTGGTCCCGCACCTGCAGAAGAACGGCTACGGCCGCATCGTCAACATCGCCTCCATTGCCGGCAAGGAGGGGAACCCGACGGCGTCCGCCTACAGCTCTTCCAAGGCCGCGGTCATCGGCCTCACCAAGTCACTGGGCAAGGAGCTGGCCAAGCAGAACATCACCGTCAATTGCGTCACGCCTGCGGCGGTGAAGACACCGATCTTCGACCAGGTTTCGCAGCAGCACATCGACTACATGCTGCAGAAGATTCCCATGGGCCGCTTCGGCCTGGTGGAAGAGATCGCCTCCATGGTGTGCTGGCTGTGCACCGAGGACGCCTCGTTCACCACCGGCGCGGTGTTCGATCTGTCCGGGGGGCGAGCGACGTATTGATAGGCGCGAAGGGTGAATTGTTGCCGTGAAGAGTGAGCCTCCTCACCCTGCCCTCTCCCCCAGACCCTCACCCTACCCTCTCCCAGAGGGAGAGGGACCTTATGTCTGTCTGCGGGGGAGAGGGGATCTTTTTTTCACTCTTCACTCTTCACCCTTCACTCTTCACTCTTCACCCCTCACTCTTCACCCCTTACGCGAGTCACCATGAAAATCAAAGCCGCAGTCATCCGCGAGATGGGCCTGCCCCAGCCGTACGCGAAGTCGAAGCCGCTCGTCATCGAGGAAGTCGAGCTCGCCGCGCCGGGCGAGCGCGAAGTACTGGTGCAGATCAAGGCCGCGAGCTTGTGCCATTCCGACCTGTCCACGATCAACGCCGACCGGCCGCGTCAGATGCCCATGATCCTGGGCCATGAAGCGGCCGGAGTCGTGATCGAGTGCGGCTGGGGGATCCACGACTTGGTAGCTGGCGATCACGTGGTGATGGTGTTCGCGCCTAGCTGCGGCGAATGCATCGCCTGCAAGGAAGGCCATCCCGGGCGCTGCGAACCCGGCCAGAAAGCCAACGGGGCCGGCACGCTGCTGGGCGGCGGTATCCGTCTCAGTCAGAACGGCAAGCCGGTCTACCATCACGTGGGCGTGTCCGCCTTCGCCGAGCACTGCGTCGCGAACCGCGGCTCGATGGTCAAGATCGACAGCCAATTGCCGTTCGACGAAGCCGCGCTGTTCGGCTGCGCCGTGCTCACGGGCGTGGGTGCGGCGCTCAACACGGCGCAGGTATTCCCCGGTGCGCGCGTAGCCGTAGTCGGCCTCGGCGGCGTCGGGCTCAACGCGCTGTTCGGCGCCCAGGTGGCCGGTGCCAGCCAGGTCGTGGCCCTGGACATCCACGACGACAAGCTCGATCTGGCGAAGCGGCTGGGCGCCACCGACGTGGTCAATGCCAAGGACCCGGACGCGGTGCAAAAAGTCAAGGATCTGACCTCCGGCGGCGTGGACTTCGGCTTCGAGATGGCCGGTTCGGTGCAGGCCATGGAGCTCGCCTATCGCATCACCCGTCGCGGCGGCACCACCGTCACCGCGGGTTTGCCCCATCCGGATGCGCGCTGGCAACTGCAGCACGTGAACCTGACCGCCGAGGAGCGCACGATCAAGGGAAGCTACGTCGGTTCCTGCGTACCGCCGCGCGACATGCCGCGCTACATCGAGCTGTACCGCAAGGGCATGCTGCCGGTCAACAAGCTGATGAGCGATCACATCAAGCTCGACCAGCTCAACGAAGGCTTCGACCGGCTCGCCTCCGGCCACACCGTGCGCCAGATCGTGATGATCTAGCCGCAAGCTCTTCCCACCTACCCCGCGGCCCCAAGATTAGAGAGAGGTCTCTCCCTTCTCCCTCTGGGAGAAGGGTCGGGGATGAGGGACCAGTAATCTGAACTTCGTCATGGACCAGAATTTACGCTATCCAGCCGCAGAGCTCCTGCTCTTCGCCCGCACACTGCTGGAGCGCGCAGGACTCGAAACCGACAAGGCCGCAGCGGTGGCCGAAGTTCTCCTGGAAGGGGACCTGCTCGGCCACACCACGCACGGCCTGCACCTGCTGGCAGCGTACCTGGCGGACATCGAACAAGGGGGCATGGCACGTAGCGGTGAGCCGGGCGTCCTGTCGGACCGTCCCGCGGCCGTGACATGGAACGGGCGGCGGCTGCCCGGCCCCTGGCTGGTGGTGAAGGCGATCGAGCTGGCGATTCCGCGGGCGCGTCAATACGGCACCTGCACGGTAGCGATCCGCCGCTGCCATCACATCGCCAGCCTGGCCGCGTTTCTCACGCGTGCCACGGATCACGGCCTCATGATCCTGCTCATGTCGTCCGATCCGTTGGCCTCGGGGATCGCACCACACGGCGGCAAGCGCGGCGTGTACACGCCCAACCCCATCGCGGCGGGATTCCCCACCGATGGCGAGCCGGTGCTGATCGACGTCTCCGCCTCGATCACCACGCTCGGCCTGACTGCGCGCCTCAACCAGGAAGGCCGGAGGCTACCGGGCAAATGGCTGATCGACGCCGACGGCAACCCCTCCATCCTCCTCTCGCTGCAACCCTGGAACGAGAAGCTCGGCGTGCCGCTGCCCCGCCCCGCATGAGTCCGGCGGATCACCGCAAGGGCGTGCTGCTCATGCTCGGCGCGACGCTGTGCTGGTCCACCGCGGGCATTCTGGTCCGCAACATGCGGCTCACCGACGGCTGGGAGATCACCTTCTGGCGCTCGCTGTTCATGACGCTGTTCGTGCTGGGTGTGCTCGTCGTGCAGTACCGCGGCGCGACCCTGGCGCGGATTCGTGCCGTAGGCAGGCCCGGCGTCATCGTCGGTGCACTGTGGGCGCTGATGTACGTGTGCTTCATCCTCGCGCTCGGCCACACGACGGTGGCCAACGTGCTCGTGCTCGCGAGCATCTCTCCCTTCACGGCGGCGCTGATGGGCGGACTGTTCCTCCACGAGCGCGTCCCTGGGCGAACCTGGCTCGCGATGGTCGCGGCCTTCGCGGGCATCGTGCTGATGTTCGTGGAGTCGATCGGCAGCGGCGGGCTGGCCGGCAACCTTATCGCGTTGGCCATTCCGCTGGCGTTTGCGTGCAACGTCGTCTTGCTGCGTAAGATGCACGTGAGCGTGGACATGATTCCGACGCTCGTGCTCTCGGGCGTGTTCTCCATGGCGGTGACCCTCCCCCTTGCCCTGCCGTTGGAAGCGACGACGCGGGATCTCGGCCTGCTCGTGATCATGGGCGTGGTGCAGCTGGCGATCGGCTGCCTGCTGATGCTCGCGGCGGCGCCGCGGCTCAAAGCCGCGGAGCTCGGGCTGCTGGCGGTGCCGGAGACGGTGTTCGGCACGCTCTCCACCTGGTTGATCGTCGGCGAACGGCCGGGCCGGCTCGCGCTGATGGGCGGGCTCGTGGTCATCGCCGCGCTGGTGGTGAACGAGCTGATCGGACTGCGCGGCAAACCCATGAGCCCGAGCGAAGAAGCAGCCGCGGCGGCCCACACGGGGCATTGATGTGGTTGTCCGCCCGAGGGCCTGGCACGGGGCCGGGTACGCCCGTGTAGAATGCCCTCGACTCGGACGAGAAACGGACCGTCCAGTCCGCGCAGGCCAGCGGCACTGACGCGCAAACAACAGTCCACATAAAAACATCCGGAGGAGGTCACGATGCGTCCGCAACGCACTTGCATCGGCGCGCTTGCCGCGCTCGCCGCGGTGGTCTTCAGCTCGGTCGCGCTGGGGCAGGCGAAGGAAGTGAAGATCGGCGTGATCTACGACTACACCGGCCCTTTCGCCGCTGGCGGGTCGGTGGCCGCAGCGATCGGAACGAAGATCGCGATCGACATGATCAACGAGCGTGGCGGAGTCGAAGGCTACCGCATCAACGCCATCTACGCCGACGCCCAGTCCAAGGCCGAGGTCGCGATCAACGAGGCGATCCGGCTGCTCGACCAGGAGCAGGTGAACTTGATCATGGGCGTGTACTCCAGCGCACACTGCGTGCCCATGGCACAGAAGGTGGACGCGGCCAAGAAGTTCATGTGGGCCAACGTGTGCACCGCATCGAGCGTGTTCAAGGGCAAGAATCTACGCTACGTGTTCCGTCCGCAAGTCCACTCGGACCAGTTCGGCGCCGCGTCCTGCACATTGCTCAACGAGAGTGCGAAGACCAGGTTCAACAAGGATCCGAAGGACCTCAAGGTCGCGATCATCTATGAAGACGGGCCCTACGGTACCGGTGTGGCCACCGCCAACGAGGAGGTATGCAAGAAGTTCGGCATGCAGATCGTACTGAAGGAGGGGTACACGGCGACCGCACCAGATCTTTCCAGCCTGGTCACCAAGCTGCGGCGCGCGCGCGCCGACGTGATCCTGCACTGCGGCTACAACCCGGACATCACGCTGTTCTGGCGCCAGTCGCGCGAGCAGGGCCTCAAGTGGGCGGCGCTGATCGGGCATGGCGCCGGCTACAGCCAATACGACAAGCTGCGCGAAGCGCTGGGCAAGGACTCCGAATACATTGCCAGCGTGGACCCGGTCCCCGCGCAACTGCTCGACCCGAAGACGCTGGCGCCGGGGCTGGGCAAGCTGATCCAGGACATGATCAAGCGCTACAAGGCGGAGACCCATGCCGACGTGGTGCCGCCGCACGTCTCCATGGGCTTCAACCAGACCTGGATCTTCCTCACCGACGTGCTGCCGCGCGCGATCAAGAAGTACGGCGGCATCGATCCGGAGGCCCTGCGCAAGGCCGCGCTCGACACCGACATTCCGGAAGGCGGCACGATCCAGGGCTATGGCGTGAAGTTCCACCCGCCGGGCGACGAAATGTCCGGCCAGAACGAGCGCTCCTCGCCCGTGGTAGTGCAATACATCAACGGCAAGAGCGAGGTCGTCTGGCCGGCCAGGCTGCGTACAGCCGAGCCGGTGCTCCCTTGGCCCAAGAGCCACAGCTACTCCAACCAGTAATTCCCGGCACGCGCAGCGCGGAGTTCGGAGAGGCGATGCTGTCGGTCGACGCACTGACCAAGACGTTCGGCGGTTTCGTCGCCGTCAACCGGGTTTGCCTCGAGTTGAAGGAGGGCGAGATCCTCGGGCTCATCGGCCCGAATGGCTCGGGCAAGAGCACGACGTTCGGCCTCATCG
>JBGPMS010000371.1:0-5352 GCA_041487115.1 Gammaproteobacteria bacterium | reverse complement strand
AGAAATGGCCGGACAACGCAAAGTCATCATCACCTGCGCCGTGACGGGCGCGATCCACACGCCCTCGATGTCGCCGCATCTTCCGATCTCGCCCGACGAGATCGCGGAGGCCGCGATTGGCGCAGCCAAGGCCGGCGCGGCGGTGGTGCATCTGCACGCGCGCATGCCCGAGGACGGCCGCCCGACGCAGGACCCGGCGATGTTCAAGCGCTTCCTGCCGAAGATCAAGGCCGCCAGCGACGTCGTGATCAACATCACCACCGGCGGCGCGCCCACCATGCCGATCGAGGAGCGCCTGCAGCCCGCGCTGCAGTTGAAGCCCGAGGTGGCCTCGCTCAACATGGGCTCGATGAACTTCGGGCTGTACGAGATGATCCCGCGCGTCAAGGAGTGGAAGTACGAGTGGGAAAAGCCCTACCTCGCGGGCAGCGACGAGCGCATCTTCAAGAACACATTCAAGGATATCGCCCACATCCTCGCCTCCTGCAGCGGCAACGACACGCGCTTCGAGATCGAGTGCTACGACATCGGGCACCTGTACACCGCGGCGCATTTCCTCGACCGCGGCCTGGTCAAGCCGCCGCTGTTCATCCAGTCGGTGTTCGGCATCCGCGGCGGCATCGGCCCGCATCCGGAGGACGTGCTGCACATGAAGCGCACCGCGGACCGCCTGTTCGGCGATCAGTACCAGTGGTCGGTGCTGGGCGGCGGGCGCAACCAGATGTACATCGCCACGCAGTCTGTGGTGATGGGCGGCAACGTGCGCGTCGGGCTGGAGGACAGCCTGTGGATCGGCAAGGGGCAACTGGCCAGGAGCAACGCCGAGCAGGTATCCAAGATCCGCCGCATCATCGAGGAACTGGGGCTCGAGATCGCCACGCCGGACGATGCGCGGCAGATCCTGAAGCTGAAAGGCGCGAAGAACGTCAATTTCTAGACATGACATGAACGAATACAAAATAGCCGCGATTCCCGGCGACGGGATCGGCAAGGAAGTCGTCACCGCCGGCGTGCAGGTGCTGCAAGCGCTCGCCAAGCGCGACGGCGGCTTCAAGCTGCAGGTGCAGGAGTTCCCCTGGGGCAGCGATTACTACAAGCAACACGGTCGCATGATGGCGCTGGACGGGCTCGACACTTTGAAAGCCTTCGACGCCATCTACTTCGGCGCCGTGGGCGCCCCGGACCTGCCGGACGACATCACGCTGTGGGGCCTGCGGCTGGCGATCTGCCAGGGCTTCGATCAGTACGCCAACGTGCGCCCCACTCGCGTGCTGCCCGGCATCGAGCCTCCGTTGAAGCTGCAGAAGCCGACCGATATCGACTGGGTCATCGTCCGCGAAAACAGCGAGGGCGAGTACGCCGGGCACGGCGGGCGGGCGCATCGCGGACACCCGGAAGAAGTGGGCACCGAGACCGCGATCTTCACGCGCGCGGGCGTAAGCCGGATCATGCGCTTCGCCTTCGAGCTGGCGCGCGGCCGGCCGCGCAAGCTGCTGACCTTGATCACCAAGTCGAATGCGCAGAAACATGGCATGGTGATGTGGGACGAGATCTTCTACGAGGTGGCCAAAGGCTATCCCGATGTGGCGACCGACAAGATGCTGGTCGACGCTGCCACTACGCGCATGGTCTTGAAACCGCAGACGCTGGACGTGATGGTGGCAACCAACCTGCACGCCGACATTCTGTCCGATCTCGCGGCGGCGCTGTCCGGCAGCCTGGGCATCGCGCCGACGGCCAACCTGAATCCCGAGCGGAAGTATCCATCGATGTTCGAGCCGATCCACGGCTCGGCCTTCGACATCACCGGCAAAGGGATCGCCAACCCGATCGGCACGTTCTGGAGCGCCGCGATGATGCTCGATCACCTGGGAGAGAAGCGCGCCGCCGCACGTCTGATGGCGGCGATCGAAGCGGTCACTGCAAAGCATGTCTTCACCCCCGACCTGGGCGGCACGGCCAGGACGGCGGACGTCACCGCCGCCGTCTGCGACGCGATCGAGACCGTCAACGTTCACGCCTGATGCCGCCCCGGTGCGGCGGTCACACCGCTGTCACGCGGCGCCGGCTCGGGCTTTGAGGTAGCGGTCCACCGCCGCACGTTCTCTGTCGTTCATGCGCACACCGGCCTTGGTCCGGCGGAACAGGACGTCCTCGGCGGTAGTCGCCCACTCGCGCCGCACCAGGTAGTCGATCTCGGCGGCGGTCAAACCAGCGCCGAAGTGCTCGCCGAGATCGGACGGTCGCTCAGCAGTTCCGAGGATGCGCACAGCGAGGCTGCCGTGGCGTCGCGCCAGCCCACGCAACCAATCCGGTGGAAGGCCAGAGTAGCGGTGCGCCAGATCGGCGGCGAAACGCTCGAAGCTACCGGTCATGTCGCCGCCCGGCAGCGGCACATTCGCGGTCCATGCCGGTCCAACACCGTGCAGTTCGCGCGCCAGCCTCTCGAGCACCCGCTCGGCCAGGCGGCGATAGGTCGTGAGCTTGCCGCCGTATACGGATAGAATCGGCGCGCCGTTGCTCGCGCGATCCAGTTCGAGGACGTAGTCTCGGCTCAGGCGCGAGTCGCTGTCGCGACCGTCATCGTGCAGAGCACGGACACCGGCGAAGCTCCAAGCTACCTCTTCGTCGCGGACAGGCGCGGCGAAGTAGCGCGCGACCGCACGCTTCAGGTAGTCGACCTCCTCGAACGAAATATCGACCAGGCCCGGTGCGCCGGGAAGCGGGACGTCCGTAGTCCCGACCAGCGTGAAGTCCTCTTCGAAGGGGATGACGAACACCACGCGTCCATCGTCGTTCTGCAGAATGTAGGCGTGCCCGCCTGCCGCGCGTCGCCGCAGAACCAGGTGGCTCCCCTTGACCAGCCGCACGCGGCTGCGCGACTCGACTCCGGCGGCATCGCTCAGGAAGGCGCCGACCCAGGGGCCCGTCGCATTCACCACGGCGCGTGCGGCGACGTTTGCGGCGTCGCCGTCCTCGTGCTGCAGGCGCGCCACCCAGCCTTTCCCAGCCGGCTCGAGCTTTACGCAGCGGGTCCGACACAGAACGACTGCGCCGAGATCGGCAGCGCTACGGGCGTTAGCCACCGTAAGCCGCGCATCATCGCCCCAGGCATCGCTGTATCCGAGGCCGCGCCGGTACTCCGGGCGCAGCCCAGCGCCAGCTTCCTGTCCGGCAAGGTCCACGCTCCAGCTGCGCGCGAGGCTGCTGCGCCCTGCGACCCGGTCGTAGAGCCATAACCCGGCACGCAGCTGCCACGCGGGGCGCGAGCCCGGCCCCATCGGCATCAGGAAAGACAGAGGCCGCACCAGGTGCGGCGCGATCCGCAGCAGGATCTCGCGCTCGGCGAGAGCTTCGCGCACCAGCCGCAGCCGGCCCTGCTCCAGGTAGCGCAGTCCGCCGTGGATCAGCTTGCTGCTGGACATGGAAGTGGCAGCGGCTAGATCGTACTGCTCCACCAGCACGACCCCCAGCCCACGGCCGGCGGCGTCCCGCGCGATTCCCGCGCCGTGGATGCCGCCGCCCACCATCAACAGATCGCAACGCTCGGGAATGCTCATCGGGCGATTCTCGCATAGCCTGCCGGGCATCTCGCACGGCTAGAGAGAAGTGGGCCTCAGCACAGACGCCTCGGCGCGCGTATCATTCAGCGTCATCAACCACGCAGGTTCCCCCTTTTAAAAAGGGGGGAAACGAAGGCCGAAGATGAAACGCGCACTGGTGATATCGACTCTGCTGTTGATCGCCTCGCCCGGGCACGCTGCATTGCCCGGCGACAGCGCCGAAGGCAAGAAGCTGCACGACGCCCATTGCGTGAGCTGTCACAACACCAGCGTCTACACGCGCCGCGACCGGCAAATCAAGTCGCTGGACGGGCTGAACCAGCGGCTGGTCGCGTGTACACACGCCGCCCAAGTAACGTTCACCGGCGACCAGCAGAAGAGCATCGTCAAGTACCTGAACGAACAGTTCTACAAGTTCAAGTGACGAGGCGGGGCGCCGGTCGTCTCGAAGTGAGGTAAGGCGCACGGTCAATCCCGCGCCTTCGCGCCCGTGCGTGAGCCTCCGCGACGAGCCTTCCCGCTGTCCGCAGTGAGGATCCGGCAGGCTGGCCCACACAACGCGCGGCCGGGTGCGACCGCTCCTCGGAGGGCTGGATGCGTGGGTGGCCGCCGGCTATCAAACTATATCTTCAACCAGCAAATCTAGTTTTCCCGCCAACCACCGCGTCGTCGTCGCCTGGATCAGGATGGTCATCACAATGGCGAGGAAGGTGACGGAGGCGATCAGCTTCGCTTCCGGCGCGCCGATACCCACAAGCAGGCCAGCCAGTGCACCGGGTATGACGCCAGTCTCGCGCGTCCAGCACATGAACAGGAGCTCCTTGAGCGTCCAATTCGCCCGCCTGTCCGGCACGGCGCAGACAAACACCGTGACCGGCCGCGCCACCAGCATGAAAACCGCAACCACCGCGACGCCACCGAACAGGTACTTGTTCATCAGCGCGAAATCGACCTGAGCGCCAAGCAGAATGAAGATGAACATGCGCATGATGAGTCCCGTGGTCATCACGTAGTCGTCAAGCTGTTCCTGCTCTCCCTCCCGCATCGAGAATCCGAACACGTCCTTGTTGCCGAGCATGATGCCAAACACGAATACGGCCATGAAGCCGCTCGCCTGCAGGCCGTCGGCGCCCAGGTAGGCGCCAATGACGGCCATCAGCGACACCGCCGGGGCATATTCCTGCAGGAACCCGTATTTTTCATGAGCGATCAGGAGCGCCGCGAGGTAGCCCAAGATCACGCCGGCGATCACGCCGAGCGACGCCTGCTTGAGCAGGTCAACGAGAGCCATCGATACAGAAAACTCCCCCTTTCCCATGGCGATGCCGAGCACCGCGAACGTGAGGATGGCGCCGGTGGCATCGTTGAAGGCTGATTCCGACATGACCGTCTGCGCCACGCGGTCCTTGATTTTCACTTGCCGGAAGATCGGCACCAGCGTTGCCGGATCGGTAGAGGCGATGGTGGCGGCCAGCAGCAGGGCGACAATGACAGGAACACCGAGCAAGCAGTAGGCGGCCAGGCCTGTGATCGCGGCGGTGATCAGCACGCCGACGGTAGCGAGGATGACGATGGTGATCCAGACCTCCTTCAGCACCTTGAGCCGCAATGAAGCACCACCGTCGAAGAGGATGTAGCAGGAGCCAAAAATGAGGACCAATTGGTTCAGGGCCGAATCGGCCTTGACGTCGATCACGCCGGTGATGGCTGGACCGAGCAGCGTGCCAATGGCAAGGAACACCACCACATCCGGCGTCTTCAGCTTCTGAGCCAGTACAGCGCTGAGCGT
>JBGPMS010000370.1:0-5356 GCA_041487115.1 Gammaproteobacteria bacterium | reverse complement strand
GCAGACGAGGCCGGCCTTTCCGCTGGCGCGCGCCGCCCGGCAGACGCGATCTAGAATAGATCTTCCTGCGCGGACATGGCCTCGTCGATCGCTGCCGCCATGCTTTGCATTCTACCCTTGAACTCCGCGATGTCAAACCCGGCACCGAGTCGCATGGATAGCAGCTCGTGTGCGATGTTGAGGGCGGCCAGGAGGGCGATGCGCTCGGCTCCGATCACCTTTCCACTGTCGCGGATCTCTCGCATTTTGGAGTCGAGGTACTGGACCGCCCTGAGGAGGTCTTCTTTCTCTTCCTCCTTGCAGGCGATGCGCAGAGTGCGGTCGAGGATAGTGACTTCGATCGGCCGTCCATCCGATTTCATCCCCCGTCCTCGGGCAGCCTGGTCAACAGATTTTCCAGGCGCGCCCGGGCGCTCTCGATCTTGTCCGTCAGGTGCTTGCTTTCGTTCTGAGCTGCGGCTAGTTGCTGCCGCAGTTCGTGGTTGTCTTTTCGAAGACGGTGGCATAGCTGTACGAGCTGGTTGATTTTTTCGTCGAGGGAATCGAGCTCCGCTTCCATCGACACACTATAGTGACAAAAATCTTGTTAAGTCAACTGTTAACAGTTTTTTTTGAATGTTCTTTGGCACATCGCTTGCTGGCCCACAAGCCCCTTTTCTGTGCGTGTAGGCGGGCCGTTCGGACTTGGTCTCGACCCCTCTCCTCACGCCCGCCGAGGCGGTCCTGAGGTGCCTCGCCGGCGCCCCTTGACGAGCCAAACCGGGGACGGGTCCGCCTGGGGTTCGAGCGACACGGGAAATGAACCCCTGCCGTAGTGATCGACGCTGTTCAAATCGTCCCACGGTGGGATGTGCCTTTGAACCGGTTACGACGATCCTGATGCTGATCGCGACACTCGAGCGGAAGCAAGCAGCATGCGCGTCCATCGGCGGTACAAGCTGCGCCCGGCGGCTGCGCCTTGCGGGGCACGGCTACGAACCTCGTTGAGCACTAACGCTTGCAGTTGTGTAGTCCCACGCCCTCCTCCTGTTGAAGTCGAATGCTAAAATCCGCCCCTGCGTGCACGGCGGGAAGTCAGGGGGGCAAGCGTCGATCGACACCGGCGCATACGCGGGAACCCCGGCACCCGGGGCTCGGATGCAATCTGTCGCTACATAACAATGTACGGGAGGCCTGAAAATGGCATTCAACACGTCGCGTACCTGCTGCAAGGGACTGGTGGCTGTTCTGGCCGGCGTTCTGATCGTTCCGCAAACTACCTTCGCCCGGGTGGAGAAGATAGGCAAAGGCGAGGGTGCAGTCGACATCGTTGCCTGGCCCGGATACATCGAGCGAGGCGAGACCGACAAGAGTTACGACTGGGTCACGGATTTCGAGAAGAAAACCGGTTGCAAGGTCAATGTCAAGACGGCCAACACCTCCGACGAAATGGTCGCGCTGATGAATGAGGGCGGCTTCGACCTGGTAACCGCCTCGGGTGACGCCAGCCTGCGCCTGATCGCCGGTGGCCGCGTGCAGGAGGTCAATCCCAAGCTGATCCCGAGCTACAAGAGTATCGACCCGCGTCTGCAGAAAGCGCCCTGGCACTTCCTCAACGGCAAGCACTTCGGTGTCCCCTACCAGTGGGGCTACAACGTGCTGGCCTACAACACCAACGTCTTCAAGACCCCGCCCAAGAGCTGGGAAGTGGTGTTCAAGGAGATGCAATTGCCGGACGGGAAATCGAACAAGGGCCGGGTGCAGGCCTTCGACGGCCCGATCTACATTGCCGACGCGGCTCTATACCTGATGTTCAACAAGCCGGATCTCGGCATCAAGAATCCCTACGAGTTGAACGAAGATCAGTACAAGGAAGCGCTGCAATTGCTGCGCGAGCAGCGCAAGCTGGTGGGACGCTACTGGCACGATGCCATGGTGCAGATCGACGATTTCAAGAACGAGGGCGTGGTTGCCTCCTCCTCGTGGGGTTTCCAGGTCAACCTGCTGCAGAGTGAAATCAAGCCCATTGCCAGCGTGGTGCCACAGGAAGGTGCCACCGGGTGGGCCGACACGACCATGATGCACGTCACCGCTAGGCATCCGAGTTGCGCGTACCTGTGGATGGAGCACTCGCTCAATACCAAGCTGCAAGGCGATCTGGCAGCCTGGTTCGGCTCGGTTCCCGTGGTGCCGGCCGCTTGCAAGGGCAACAAGCTGCTGGGTGAAAAGGGCTGCGAGACCAACGGCATGAACGAGTTCGACAAGATCTGGTTCTGGCGCACACCGGTAGCCAACTGTGGCGGCAAGGCCTGCGTGCCCTACTATCGTTGGGTCACCGACTACATCGCCATCCTCGGCGGGCGTTGAGGTACAGGATTCGCACGGCTGGCGCTGCTTGAGCGTCGGCCGTGTTCTCTCATGGCACCCCTGCCTTCCACACCAGCGGTGCGCTTCGAGCGCGTGCGCCGCTACTTCGGCGACGTGCACGCGATCGACGATATCAGCTTCGATATCGCCGACGGCGAGTTTTTCGCATTGCTCGGCCCCTCCGGTTCGGGCAAGACCACTTGTCTCAGGCTGATCGCGGGCTTCGAGCAGCCCGACGCGGGTACTGTCGAGATCCGCGGCGTCAACGTTGCCGGTGTGCCACCCTACGCGCGCGAAGTGAACACGGTGTTCCAGGACTACGCCTTGTTCCCGCACATGACGGTGGCGCAGAACGTGGAATACGGCCTGATGATTCGCAAGGTGCCGGCAAAACAACGGTGGTTGCGTGCGAGGCGATGTTGGGCCTGGTCGAGCTCAAGGGGCTGGGGGGGCGCAAGCCCAGTCAACTCTCCGGCGGCCAGCGCCAGCGCGTGGCGCTGGCGCGTGCGCTCATCAACGAGCCGCGCGTGCTGCTGCTGGATGAGCCGCTCGGGGCGCTCGATCTCAAACTGCGCGAGCAGATGCAGGTGGAGCTGAAGGCGCTGCAACGCCAGGTCGGAATCACCTTCGTGTACGTGACTCACGACCAGGGCGAGGCGCTGGCGATGAGCGACCGGGTGGCCGTGTTCGACCGCGGGCGCATCGAGCAGATCGGCACTCCAGGGGAGATCTACGAGCACCCCGCCACCGCCTTCGTGGCCGGCTTCGTGGGCGTATCCAACGTGTGCCAGGGTGTTCTGGCCGAGCGCCTGGCCGGCTCGTCGCAGCCCTTCGCCATCCGACCGGAGAAGATCCGTCTTGTGGATACGGAGGCGCTTGCCGAGGGCACGCTGGCGGCGGACGGGCGCATCGAATCGGTTGTCTATCTGGGTGCGGTCACCCGCTATTGCGTGGCTCTCGACGGCGGCGGTCAGCTCACGGTTCTGCAACAGAACGCCGACGATAGTGGCATGAGCCGGATGGCCGGCTCGCGCGTCCGGTTGGCGTGGCAGCGCCGCCATCACCAGCACCTTTTGCCGTGAGCGCTGCCACCGTTCCAGCACCGCCGTCGCTGTTCCGGCGCGCATCGACCGCGCTCTACTTGCATCCCCGCTTGCTTCTATCGCTCCTGCTCACGCCGCCCTTGCTTTGGCTGGGTGTGATCTACCTCGGCTCGCTGTTCGCACTGTTGGCCCAGAGTCTCTTCTTCGTCGACGAGTTCTCGGGGATGGTCGTGCGCGAGCCTTCGCTCAACACCTATCGGCAGCTCCTTACCCCCGCCAACGGGGACGTGATCCTGCGCACCGCGCTGATGGCCGGCGCGGTCACGCTGGCCGCGGCGCTGATCGCTTTCCCCCTGGGCTACTACATGGTCCGTTACGCCAGCGTGCGCATGAAGGCGGTCCTGTACCTGGGTGTGATGCTGCCCCTGTGGTCCAGCTACCTGGTGCGCGTCTATTCGTGGAAGTTGATCCTGGCGAAGGAAGGGATCATCACGTGGGTGGCGGGGAAGCTGCAACTGACTTGGCTGATCGATGCTCTGCTGGCGCTCCCGGGGATCGGTGGCCCGTCGCTATCCATCTCCTACGTCGGTACTTTCCTGGTTTTCCTTTACGTTTGGCTGCCGTTCATGATCCTGCCGATCGTGGCGGCGCTGGAACGTGTGCCGTTGTCACTGGTCGAGGCATCGGCGGACCTCGGCGCCGATCCCGGACAGACTTTCCGCAAGGTCATCCTGCCGCTGGCGCTGCCCGGCGTGGTGGCCGGCTCCATCTTCACCTTTTCACTGACGCTGGGGGACTACATAATCCCCGGCGTCATCGGCAGCTCTCAGCCCTTCATCGGGCAGGCCGTCTATCTGCACCAGGGCACGGCAGGCGACGTGCCTCTGGCGGCGGCGCTGGCCATCGTGCCCATCGCGATCATGGCGCTGTATCTAACCGTGGCGAAACGCCTTGGTGCATTCGATGCGCTCTGATACCAGCGCCCCCGCTTGTTCACGGCTGAGCGCGGGCAGGGCCCGCCGCGGACGGGGTGCCGGATGGGGACTGAAGCTGGGCGGCCAGACATCCGCGCTGCCTTGTGGTTGTCGCTCGAAGTCGCGGCAGTGTCCACCGGTGCAGCGATCGTACTGGGTACACTGGCCGCCGCCGCGGTGTGGAGAGCTCGCTTCTTCGGGCGCGACGCTATCTCGCTGCTGCTCGTGCTTCCGATCGCGCTGCCGGGGATCATCACGGGCATCGCCCTGCGCTCTGCGTTCGGGCTGATGGAAATCCCCTTCAGCTTCTGGACTATCGTGATCGGCCACGCCACTTTCTGTATTGTTGTGGTCTACAATAACGTGCTGGCGCGCTTCCGCCGTTCCTCAGCTGCGCTGATCGAGGCCTCTATGGATCTTGGCGCAGACGGGTTTCAGACCTTCCGGTACGTGATCCTGCCCAACACGGCTAGTGCACTGCTGGCCGGTGGGATGCTGGCCTTTGCATTGTCCTTCGACGAGGTGATCGTGACGACTTTCACGGCAGGCCAGCAAACCACGCTGCCCATCTGGATGCTGACCGAGCTGGTGCGCCCGTGCCAGCGGCCGGTGACCAATGTGGTGGCGGTGTTCGTCATACTGATAACGCTGATTCCGATCCTCACTGCGTTCCACTTCACGCGCGACTCCCACGAGGCGGCCGGCAGCGGCAAATAGGAGCATGACCATGCAGACCAAGATTCTGATCGATGGGCAGCTTGTCGAGGGCCAGGGCGTCGAAGAGACAGTCGTGAACCCGGCTACCGGCGAGACGCTGGTCAAGGTCCGCGAGGCGAGCGAGGCCCAGGTTGCCCACGCGGTCCAGGCGGCCGGCCGCGCGTTCGCCAGCTGGAGCCTGACTACTCCGCAGGAGCGCTCTGTCCTGTTGCTCAAGCTCGCCGACCGCATCGAGCGGGAGGGGAGGGCTTTTGCCGATCTCGAATCGTTGAATTG
>JBGPMS010000369.1:0-5376 GCA_041487115.1 Gammaproteobacteria bacterium | reverse complement strand
GTGGGAGCGTCCGGAAAGATAGATCCGGCCGTGGGCACGAGCGGCTCGAAACGGCCAGAACCCGCCACTGAAGCTCTCGGATACACTCTTCGGCGGAGCGTAGCCTGGCTTGCGGGCGACCCCGAGCCGCGGTACCGTCCTTGGACAGAGTGTCCGTTCCCGAGTATCATCGCCGCTATGTACGGTACAGAACAGAGCGGTTCGGTGCGACAGCAGATGACTCCGCCAATTCCACTTCTCCACCGATGATGTTCATCCGTCTCGGCAAGCTCGTCCAGTTGTCTTGGCGGAAGCTTCTCGTCGCAATCGCGTTAACGCCGCTCATGGGCTTCAGCCTTGGATCCTGCTTGGCCCATGCGGACACTAGAGAGCCCGAGGCCGCAGCCGCGGCTGCGCAGGCCGGCGCGGAAGAACGCACGGCATTAGCGCGCGGCCTCGATCTACGAGGCACGCGAGATGCGGCGGCATCTGCATGCTCTCTCACGGAACCGTGCGTGAGCAGCGCGTGATGGTGTTGCCCGGCAGCATGCGTGCCGAGGAGCGCGTCGCCGCTTTTCTGCTTAGCGTGTCTAAACCGCTTGCCGAGCTGGGTCATACGCCTTCGGACTTCCGCCTGCGGATGACACACGAGGAGATCGGAAGCCTGCTCGGGATGAACCTGGAGACGGTTAGCCGGATCTTCTCGAAATTCCAGAAAGATGCCCTGATCGAGATCGACGGCGAGCACGTCCGCATCGTCAGCATCGAAGGCTTGCGCGCGGTAGTCGGTCGTTAACTGTTGAACGGGCATCAAACCCTAGGACTCTAGTTTACAGGGCCTTGACCCAAGTCAATTGCCCCACCGTCCGATGCGTGACAATCAGTCCGGTCATTTGGAACGATCCGCGGCAGATCAAGTGGTCGCAGGCCGGGGATCAAGTCTTGCTGGTGTTCGCGCAGGGGTGTGGATGGCGCTGAGGCAGGCGAAATATCGAGGGATGATGATCAAGGCGGGCGCGTTCGAGGTGGTTGGGATGCGCCGTTTCGTCGTCTCTCTCAGCATTGCCCGGGATGGTAGCCTGGCCGTCTCCGGAAGGGCGAAGCTCTTTGAGCCGCCTTCCGAGGATGGGCTTTTTGACGATCCCGAAGAGGCGCTGGAGTCTGCGCTGGCTTTTGCTCGCGCCATCATCGATGGTGAAGTTGCGGGGCTGACGGTAGACGACCTCTAGCGAAACCCGACGAAGGTTCATCGCCGTAACGGCAGTATGTCACCCCAAATCAAGCACGCCGGTGCAACCAAGACCCCACTCGGTCCCGTTCAACCTATCCATGAGCACGTGATTGCAATCCAAGATCTGGCTAAAGACTTCGAGCTCCCCATACCTGTGGTGGCGGCTATGTACTGGCCGGAACTGGCCGGGCTCAAACAAGGGGCGACCATCGATCTTTATCTGCCGTTGCTGACTGCGCGACGGGTGCGCGAGAGGCTGCGGCGGATACCACGCCCCGACAAGATGCGGAAGGCCATGGTCTCGACCTCTTCGAGGTCTTACTGACTGCCGATTCTCGACTAGACAGACGACGCGAGCGCTCTTTGCGTTCACGGATGTCCGCGTTTCGCCGAATGGCGATCATCAGACGAAAGACACGATGCGGCCTATATCTGTTGAAAAACCCGATTTCTACCGACGATGGAAAAATTGCAGCCTCCACGCATTGCCCCGACTCCTCCCTTCTTGGAGGATCCCACCCGGCTCTAGGCCAAGTGTAGCCACTTGCAGGAGGGCGGTGCCGGCCGCATCTTTCGAAGCATGTTCATCGAAGAACTGCCCCTGGTCGCTGGCCGAGCGCTGGCACGCTTCCGTTTCTACGAGGAGCTGAACGATTTCCTGCCGCGGGAACGGCGCAAGCGGGACTTCGACTACCGCTGTGCGCGAGCGGCGACGATCAAGAACGCCATCGAAGCGCTGGGCGTACCCCACACCGAGGTGGAGCTGATCCTGGTCAATGGCGAGTCGGTTGATTTTGGTTACACGGTGCGTGACGGCGACCGCATCAGCGTCTACCCCAAGTTCGAAGCGCTCGACATTCGGGAGTTGCTGCGCGTGCGCGATGAGCCGTTGCGCGAGATTCGATTCATCGCTGACGCACATCTCGGCGGGCTGGCGCGGCTCCTGCGCATGCTCGGCTTCGATACCCTGTACAGCAACGAGATCACCGACGGACAGATCCGGGCAATCAGCCGGATCGAGGCGCGGGTGGTGCTGACGCGCGATCGCGAACTGCTCAAGTGCCGCACGATCACTCACGGTTGCTTCGTCCACGCTCTGAGGCCGCAAGAGCAGCTGCGTGAAGTAGTCGACCGGTTGCAGCTGACGGCGAGCGCTAAGCCCTTCACCCTCTGCCTTCACTGCAACCTGCCGCTAATCTTCATCGACAAGGAGGCGGTGGCGGATCGCCTGCCACCGCGCGTGGCCGCAGTCTATCGGCGATACTCCTGGTGCGAGGGGTGCGATCGGATCTACTGGGAGGGTTCTCACTGGCAGCGCATGCGCCAGCTTCTCGATCGGTGCGTCGGCCTACCGCCCGATTGAATCAACAGTCGCACCGATCGCAAAGTGTTTGGGGCTCTGGGAATTTGACGGGCGCTTCGCGGCCAGGAGCAGTCAGTTGACTGCCTACCGCATACCGGGCGTTGACTCACCTCGTTGAAACCGACCATGGGCAAGAGGACAAGGCGCGTCTGCGTCCCGATTGCCATCGCGCCTCATCTCGTCATCGGCAAAGCCACCCCCATGGCCACGAACATGCCTCCGCATACGCGATTGAAGCTCTTGCCGACACGTTCGAGCACCGGACGTATGCGATGTGCCAGTAGTGCCAGCAGATACTCGACTACAAACTCGACCGCCACAAAAATGGTTGCCATAACTACGGGGACCACCCCATAGCTTAGTGAAGGCTCACGCGAGTTGCGCGAGCAGCGCTTTTGCCTCTCGCAGGTCGCGCGTGTCGAAGCCCTCGGTGAACCAGTCGTAGACCGGGGCGAGCAGCTCGTGAGCATCCCGTCGCTTGCCCTGGTCGCGCCATAGCGAAGCCAGACTCGAAGCTGCACGCAACTCCAGTCCCTTGGCTTCCTGCGCGCGCGCTACCTCGAGCGATTTCAGGTAGGCAGCCGTCGCACCCTGGATGTCGGGAGTCGATGCTCGAAGGTTCACTTCACCCACCATGCGGTGGACCTCGGCTTCGGCAGCCCGATGTCCCGTCCGGTTGATGATCTCCAGGGCGTCCTCCAGCACCTGCCTCGCTTCATCGAATCGGCCCAGGGCGATCAACGCCCTGGCGCGGCAGGTGTTCTGCCCTGGGAGGCCGCTCACTCCTCCGGTGTTGCGCCAGAGGCTCTGCCCGCGAGTGAGCTCCCCGTATCCTTCCTCGTAGTCGCCATCCTCGATCAGCGCCCAGCCATGGTAGGTCGATACCTGGCAGTCGAGCATGAAGGTCATGGCGTGCTCGCGCGCGAGCGATTGGGCCTCCGCAATCCATTCCCGTGCCAGGCGCGTTTCGCCACGTCTGAGCAAGGTTCCGCTTCCGAAGTTGAGGCACCAGACCAGGTGGAACGCCGGGCCTGCCGGACGTGCGAGCTGGAGGCCATCCAAGACCGCCTGCCGCGCCTGATCCGGGTAGCCGAGAGACATGAGGCCCATCGCCGACCACAGGCGAGTCCCCGACCTCACCTCGTAGTTCAAGATGGGGCTCGCGAGCAGAGGCTCATCGGCGTCCACGCGCAGGAGCAATCGATCCGTGGCTTGCCGCGCTTGTCTGAACTCGCCCATGTAGCTTCGTGTTGCGATCTCCATGGTCTGAACGGCCATTAGAATGAGCGGGCTGCTCAGCGACTCGGCGAGCGCCCTGAGCTGCTCGATCACATTTTCTGCGCCAGCAAAATCGGAGCGGTCCAGATAGTAGGCCCCGAAATAGCTCAGCATCGCGACCAGTTTCTTGTGCTCGCCAAGACGTACCGCAATGTCGCGCGCCGGCTCGAGCGCCTGGATTACCTGCGTCGCCGGCCAGCCGAGCAAAGACTGGTGTGCCTTGGTCAACAGCATGCGAATGTCGAGCTCCTGCCGGTCGCGCGCGATCGAGGCCGGCGCCCGCTCATTCACGCTCAAAGCTGTGCTCAGATGACCCACTGCCTCCGACAGGGCTACGCGGTGCAGCGCGCGCTGACCGGCCTGCATCCAATACGGAACGGCCCGCTCGTGCAGCCCCGCTCGAGCGAAGTGGAGAGCGAGCACCTCTGGCTCGTTGGCAATTGCATAGGAGAAGTTCTCTTCCAGCTGCTGCGCGATCTGCGCGTGAACGTGAGAGCGTTTGCTCTTGAGCAGTGAGTCGTAAGCTGCGTCCTGTACCAGCGCGTGCTTGAAGGTGTAGAGCGCATCCGGTGGCGTCCCGCGCTGGAATACAAGCCCGGTCCTGGTAAGCTGTTCGAGCGCAGTGTCGAGCTGCACACCTCTCACCGGCGACAATGCGGCCAACAGCTCATAGGAAAACTCGCGCCCGATGCAGGCTCCGATCTGTGCAATCTCTCGGATGGGCGCCAGGCGATCCAGGCGAGCAACGAGCGAGTCTCGCAGTGTCGTGGGGATCGCCAAAGCCGGCAGAGGGCCGTCGAGGACGTAACGATCATCGGCCGACCGCATGAACTTGGATTCGAGTACCGATTTTGTCAGCTCCTCGACGAACAATGGAACGCCGTCGGTGTGGACTAAGATTTCTTCGAGCACCTCCGGTGGAAGCGCCTTGCCATCAGTCAGCTCCGCCACGAGCTGGGCACCTTGCCGGCGATTGAGGCGGCTCAGGGTGAGGCTGATGGCGTTGGGCTGGCCTATCCACGCAGGCGTGTACTCGGGCCGGTAGGTTAGCACCAGCAAGACGGGCAGCGACTGTACGCGCGGCAGCAGCACATCGAGCATTTCCTGTGTCGTGGGATCGATCCAGTGCGCATCCTCAATCACCACCACGACAGACTGGTGTTGAGCGAGCGCCTCGACTTGCCCGGCCAGCGCCTTCAGGGTCTTTGCCTTCTGCTGCTGCGGTGAAAGATTCAACGGGGGATAGCGATCGACTGGCAGCGAGAGCATGGCGGCGAACAACGCCTGTGTTTGTCCGAGCGGCACGCCGCTGCCCAGCAGCAGGGACTTCAGCTTGTCGAGCTTTTGCTCCGGACTATCGTCGCGAGCGAAGCCGGCGGAGCGCTCATATTGAGCGATGACTGGAAACAGCGCGGAGTTCATGTGATACGGCGAGCACTGATACCGCAATTGCCGGTGCGGGTCCGCCTCGAGGTGCTCGCGAAGCGCGCTCACGAGCCGCGACTTGCCGATGCCAGGCTCACCG
>JBGPMS010000368.1:0-5408 GCA_041487115.1 Gammaproteobacteria bacterium | reverse complement strand
AGGTTCTCGTCCCACACATGGCCCATGACTTCGGCCTTCTGGCCGGCCGCCATGCGCGCGGTGGACATTCTCCACAGCAGAGCTGCGCAGGCGATGATGCTGACCAGAGTGATAACCGAGATGTAAACGCTCCAGAATTCGTTGCCGAAATCGCTCACGTTCATCTCCTGTCGCGGCCCAGGGCATCGGGCCCGTCTTCATCGCGGAGCACGCTCATTGCCGCCGTCTCGAAGCGGGATTTGCGCTTGGCTCCGTACGCCCACCACACGATGCCGACGAAGATGAGCAGTGTCAGCACGGTCGAGCCCACGCGCATGGCAGTCACCAGATCCATGATCACTTGACTCCTTTCAACGCGATACCGAGGCTTTGCAAGTAGGCGATCAGCGCATCCGCCTCGGTCTTGTCCTTCAGCTCCTCCGCCCCTTTGGCGATCTCCTCGTCCGTGTACGGCAGCCCGACGAAGCGCAACACCTTCATCTTGGCGCCGATCGATTCGGCGTCCGCTGCGTTGAGTGCGAGCCAAGGATAGGCCGGCATGTTCGACTCCGGCACCACGTCGCGCGGCTGATTCAAGTGCTGGCGGTGCCATTCGTCGCTGTAGCGTCCACCCACCCGTGCCAGGTCGGGGCCGGTGCGCTTGCTGCCCCACAGGAACGGGTGGTCGTAGATGAACTCACCCGCGACGGAGTAGTGGCCGTAGCGCTCGGTCTCCGCGCGCAGCGGCCGGATCATCTGGCTGTGGCAGTTGTTGCAGCCCTCGCGAATGTAGATGTCGCGTCCAGTCACTTGCAACGCCGTGTACGGCTTGAGCCCCGCGACCGGCTCGGTGGTCGAGCGCTGGAAGAACAGCGGAACGATCTCCACCAGTCCCCCCACGCTCACAACCAGGATGATCAGCACGATCAGCCAGGTGATACTTTTTTCGATGAACTCGTGCCCCGATGCGCTTTGCGTAGCCATGGTTTGCTCTAGCAGGATTGGGAGTGAGGGATCAAGCGTGCGCACCGATAGGAGCGAGCACCGGCGCGTCCACCGGCTTGGCGCCGCGCACCGTCTTCCAGACGTTGTAGGCCATGATCAGCATGCCGCTCAGGAACATCAGCCCGCCCAGCAGACGGATGGCATAGAACGGATAGGTCGACTTCACGCTTTCGACGAACGTGTAGGTCAGCGTGCCGTCGGCATTCACCGCCCGCCACATGAGGCCCTGCATGACGCCCGCGATCCACATCGCGGCAATGTAGAGCACCACGCCGACGGTGGCGATCCAGAAGTGCAGCGTGATCAGCCGCACGCTGTGCATCTCGACGCGCCCGAACAGCCGCGGGATCATGTAGTACAGGCTGCCGATCGAGATCATCGCCACCCATCCGAGCGCGCCGGAGTGCACGTGCCCGATGGTCCAGTCGGTGTAGTGCGACAGCGAGTTGACCGTCTTGATCGACATCATCGGCCCCTCGAAGGTCGACATGCCGTAGAAGGAGAGCGAGGTGATCAGGAACTTCAGGATCGGGTCGGTGCGCAGCTTGTGCCATGCGCCCGACAACGTCATGATGCCGTTGATCATGCCGCCCCACGAGGGCGCGAGCAGGATGAGCGAAAACACCATCCCGATCGATTGCGTCCAGTCCGGTAGCGCGGTGTAATGCAGGTGATGCGGGCCCGCCCACATGTAGGTGAAGATGAGGGCCCAGAAGTGCACCACCGACAGGCGGTAGCTGTAGATCGGCCTGCCCGCCTGCTTGGGCACGAAGTAGTACATGATGCCCAGGAAGCCGGCTGTCAGGAAGAAGCCCACCGCGTTGTGGCCGTACCACCACTGGACCATCGCGTCCTGTGCGCCCGAATACACATAGTAGGATTTCCAGAAGCTCACCGGGATCTCGGCACTGTTCACCACGTGCAGCAGCGCGACGGTGAGGATGAACGCGCCGAAGAACCAGTTGGCGACGTAGATGTGGGGCACCTTGCGCTTGGCCAGCGTGCCGAAGAAGACCACGGCGTACGACACCCACACCAGCGTGATCAGGATGTCGATCGGCCATTCCAGCTCGGCGTACTCGTGCGAGGTGGTGATGCCTGCCGGCAGCGTCAGCGCCGCGGCCACGATCACCGCCTGCCAGCCCCAGAAGGTGAAGGCAGCGAGCTTGTCCGCGAACAGCCGCGTGTGACAAGTTCGCTGTACGACGTAGTAGCTGGTGGCGAACAGCGCGCAGCCGCCGAATGCGAAGACCACCGCGTTGGTATGCAGCGGACGCAGTCGCCCGTACGACAGCCAGGGAATGCCGTAGGTCAGGTCCGGAAACATCAGCTGGGCAGCGATCAGCACGCCCACCGACATGCCGACGATGCCCCACACCACCGTCATGATCGCAAACTGCCGGACGACCTTGTAGTTGTAGGTCTGGTCGGCGGCGTCCGCGTCCGTCTGGGCGGCCGCGGCCGTGTGCTGTGCAGACATAGCTTCTCCCTGTCGATTTCGCGCGTCTGAAGGCGTGCGAGCACGCTCTCCCCCCCCCGAACCGTCTGCATATTACAAACGGGATTCGAGGGACCGTTTGACCTGAATCAAACAAAAGCCCTGCGGACGGGGAAGGGCGGGCGGCCATACCAGTGCAGAACACGCTCCGCCGCTCGGCCAGTCGGCGCTGATCAGCGCTTTACCGGCGGACTGTCGTCATCTTGCAGGATGCGATGGGCGGGGCCTTCGAGATCGTCGAACTGGCCGCTTTGCAGCGACCACCAGAACACCGCGCCGATCAGAAAGGCGAGTAGCACCGACAGCGGGATCAGGAGGTAGACGATGTCCATCACGACCACACACCCGATGCGATCGGCGCAAGGTCCGCGCGTGGCGGGCCAGCCGCGCGGACCGGCTCCCAGCCGGGGGTCCGCAGGCGGCGGCCGACGCGAAGCGAATTGAGCACCACGGCGAGTGAGCTGAGCCCCATGCCGAGACCGGCCAGCCATGGGGTCACCATGCCGGCCGCGGCGAGCGGCAGCGCTGCGAGGTTGTAGACCGCCGCCCAGATCAGGCTTTGCCGCACGATCCGCCTGGTCTGCGCGGCGAGCGTGAAGGCGTCGATCAGTCCTTGGAGGCGGCCCGACAGCAACACGATGTCGGCTTGCGCCTGCGACAGCAGCGCGCCGCTGCCCATGGCGACAGAAAGCTGCGCTTGCGCGAGGACCGGCGCATCGTTCACCCCGTCGCCGACCATCGCCACCACCGCCCCATCACGCTGCAGCGCCAGCATGCGCGCCTGCTTGTCATGCGGCGCCAGGCCCGCTTCGTAACCGTCGACGCCGATCTGACGGGCCACCGCTTCCACCGCACCGGCCGCGTCTCCGCTCCAGATCAGCACGCGCTTGCCCTGAGCGTGCAACTGATGGACGACGGCCGCCGCCTCCGGGCGCAACCGATCGACCAGATCGAAGCACGCGAGCCATTCACATTCGCGGCCAAGCCAGATGCGCGTCGCACCAGCGGCGGGCACTGTCGTATCGACCGGCGTGCCGGCAATCTCCGCGACGAACCGCACTGTGCCGAGCCGATGGCGCACGCCGTCTACACAGCCCTCGATCCCCGCGCCGGGAACGTTGCGCACCACCGACGCCATCGCCCGGATCTCGGCTGGTGCAGCCACCGTCAGCGCCATGGCGATGGGATGCTCCGAAGTCCGCTCCAGCGCAGCAGCCAGCGCCAGCGCCTCGCCCGGTGCGACACCTGGCTGGGGCAGCACGGCCGCGAGCCCGAGCCGCCCTTCCGTCAGCGTCCCGGTCTTGTCGAACACGACGTGCGTCACGCCGGCCAGCGCATCGATCGCATGCGCACGGACGGCGACGACGCCACGCCGCGCAAGGCGACCCACGGCAACGGTCATCGCCGTGGGTGTCGCGAGCGAAAGCGCGCAGGGGCAGCTCACGACCAGGACGGCGACCACCACCCACAGCGCGCGCGCCGGGTCGACGCGCAGCCAAGCGACTGCGCTGACCACCGCGACCAGTAGGACACCCGCGACGAACCAGCCTGCTATGCGATCCGCCAGCTCCGCGACCGGCGGACGCTGCGCGGCTGCGTTCTGTACCAGCCGGCGAATGCCCGACACGCGCGTATCTTCACCGACACGGGTGACCCGCATCACGACCGGGCTCAGCCGATTCAATGCGCCGCCGGTCACCTCATCCCCGCTGGTTTTGCGCAACGGCGCGCTCTCGCCCGTCAGCAACGACTCGTCGCATTCGGTGTCGCCTTGAACGACGCCACCGTCAGCAGGAAAGCTCTCGCCTGGACGCACCAGCACCAGGTCGCCGATGCGCAGACTGATCGCCGGCACTTCTTCCGTTTCCATGCCGCGTGCGTAGTCGACCAGGCGGCGCGCGGCGAGCGGCAGCGCTTTGTCCAGGTAATCGAGGCCCGCGGCGGCCGTCTGCCGCGCACGCATTTCGAGGTAGCGTGCGCAAAGCAGGAAAAACACGAACATCGTGAGCGAGTCGTAGTAGACCTCCGCTCCGCCGGTAAAGGTGGCCAACAGGCTGGCGCCGAACGCGGCGCCGATCCCGAGAGCGATCGGCACATCCATGCCCAGACGCCGGCGCCGCAAGTCTCGCCGGGCGCCCTGGAAAAACGGCCAGGCCGAGTAGAACACGACCGGAACGGTCAGCACGAGGCTCGCCAGACGCATCAGCAGCCGGACGTCCTCGCCCATCGTGCCCGTGTCGGCCAGATACGCCGGCAAGGCGTACATCATCACCTGCATCATGCCGAAACCGGCAACGAACAGACGCCACAGCGCGCTGCGCGTCTCGCGCTTGCGCGCTCCCTCGGCGTTCGCAGACGTGGCGGGCCAGGCCCGGTAACCGATCAGCGCGACCTGCGCAAGAATCTCCGACAGCTTGATTCGAGATTCGTCCCAACGCACCCAAGCGCGCCGCGTCGCATAGTTGATCTCGACTGCCCGCACGCCCGGCAGCCGAGACAGATGCTGCTCGTTGAGCCATATGCAGGCGGCACAGGTGATGCCTTCGAAGAGCAGGGTCGTCTCGCGCTCGTGCTCGCCGAGCCGGCGCACGAAGCCAGCCTGGACTTCGGGCTGATCGTAGATGCTCAGCCCTGCGCCCTCCTCTGCCCCCCGGCTTTCGGCCTGTGATGCGAACGCCGTTCGAGTGCAGTAGTAGGACGACAGTCCGCCGTCCGAGATCGCCTCCGCGACCGCCTGGCAGCCCGGGCAGCATACGGCGTGGCGCTGCCCATCGACGAGCGCGAAATACCTTCCCTCACCGGTGACGGGCAACCCGCAGTGATAACAGGCGTTTGCGACAGTCATCCATCGGCTCGCTGTGAAGGCCCCGCTTGCACGGACAGGCCACAAAACCCCAGCCGATGCTAGCAACCGCCTCGCGCCGCT
>JBGPMS010000367.1:0-5415 GCA_041487115.1 Gammaproteobacteria bacterium | reverse complement strand
TTCAGCTTCGGGACAGAAGCCTCGCTCAACCTCGCGCAGGACCCCGAGCTGCTCGCTCTGTTCCGCGACGCCGGCTTCAGTTGGATCTTCATCGGCATCGAGACGCCCGACACCCAGACCCTCAAGGACACACGCAAGGCCCAGAACACCCGGGAGGACGTCCTCACCTCCCTGCAGCGCATCTATGCCCACGGCATCGACGTGCTGGCCGGCTTCATCGTCGGCTTCGACAACGACACGCTGGAGACCTTCGAGCGGCAGCACGACTTCATCCGCGACTCCGGTATCCAGGCCGCCATGGTGGGGCTGCTCACTGCGCTGCCACGCACGCCGCTATACGAGCGCGTGCAGCGTGAAGGCCGCCTGATCGAGCTGGCCGACGACACGGACAACACCCGCGCGGGCACCAACATCGTGCCGAAGCACATGTCCTACGAGGCCATGATTGAGGCCTATCAGCGTCTCTACCGGCGGCTGCTCACCGACACCGGTATCGCCGAGCGCATCCGCAACAAGTCGCACTGGATGGGCACACCCGTCTACCGGGGTGGCTATCCCCTGATGCAGGGCCTCGGGATCACGGCGCGGTTGTTCTGGAAGGGCATCCTGCCGGGCGGACCTCGTAGGATCGCCTGCTTCCTGCGCACCCTGCCATTGCGAGCGCCCTCCAAGCTGCCCCTGGTGATCAACGACTGGATCTGCGGGCTGGCGATGCGCGAATACGTGGAGCGACGCTTCTACACGGCAACGCCGGCATCGCCGAAGCTGGATCAATGCGTCTGCGCTCTGCGCGCGGCCATCGGGCGCTACCTGGCACAGGGTCGGGTCACGCTGGCGCTGCGGCAGGCTGCATTCCCCGACATCGCTGTCTCGCTGACGGGGCTGCTCGACGGCCGCTTCTTCGCCCGCGCGGCGCCCCGGCTCGAGCGTCTTCTCCGCGACACGCGGGCGAGGCTCACGCTGCGGATCGAAGCGCTGCAACCGGCGCAGCTCGACGCGATCCAGCGCCTGCTCGGCCGTCTGGCCCCCTACGGTGACCGGGTGTCCATCGCCGTGAGCACGACGTTGCGCGGATGGGTCCACGTCGACTCTTCGGTGTTCAATCTGTTGCTGTCGGCACCGAACGAATGACCCCGTGGCGGTGCCGGGCTCGACGGATACGCGCGGACACCGGCAGCAACGCCGGTCCGGGAGACTCAGATCATCAGCCAGCCGTGGCTGCCCGCCACCGCCCCGGCGATCGTGAGCAGGCTGAGACTCAGCAGGAGCCAATGCAGACGCTGGATCAAGGCGAAGGTTCGGTCGGGATCGCGCCGCGCCGCCTCCCGGAACCAGCGGTGCAGCCACAGCGGCTCCAGCACGAATAGCATGAACGTGAACACGGCCCACACCAGCACCATGGCGTGCATCCACCAGTAGGCCGGCTGGCTGAAGCGGTCCCAGGCGTCGAGCACGTAAGCGAGGTAGAAGCCCGAGAGCGCGGTGAGCAGCGTGGTCCAGCGGGCCTGACGGGCGAAGCCGGCCTCGATCTGCTCGAAGAGCTCGACGCGCTCCTGCGGCGACCTGAGGCGTCGAGCCGCAGGCAGCAGCACCGTGGTCACCATGGCGACCCCGCCGATCCACAGCACCACCCCCACGACGTGAAGCACGCGCGCTACGATCCAGTCGAGCATCGATCGTCTCCTCGCCTTCCGAACTCGCCGGCCCGCGGGGGCTGGGACGGCAAGGCGGACGGACCCTACCCCGCTACAGCCAGTTGACGAACCCGGATGGCGACTTCGCGATCGCCACACAGACGATGTAGCCGAACACCGCGATCGCCGCGAAGAACGCAGCGACGCGAATTCCCCGGGTGCGGCCGCGCTTGAGCGCTATGCTCCCCAGTGCAACGTATACGACCAGTGCCACGATCTTAGCCCCGAGCCAGCTCTGCGTTCCGAGCGCCTCGAGTCCGCCGAGTCGCCAAACCAACGCGATCGCCGAGAGCAGCAGCACTGTGTCGACGACATGAGGGATCAGTTTCACCCAGCGCTGCTGCAGGCGCTCCGGCTTCGCCATCATCCATCCACCGCGGATGATGAACAGTGTCAGGCTCACGAGAGCGCTGCCGGCATGCAACGCCTTCAGCGCCAGGTAGTCCAAGGGCATCGCACGATGATGCCCGCTTTGCCCCGGGCTGGAAAGCGCTGTTCGCCTGGCATCGATCGCGACCGGCTCGGGCTGCCGTTCATGCCCGACCAAGCTGCGCAGAGGCGAAGAACGCATCGGCGAAGCAGGCGTCCTGGTGCAGCCCCTGCGCCACGAACGCGGGCCGCGCGGTTTCGACCATCTTGACCGATCCGCAGGTGTAGATCTCGTAGCCCGACAGATCGGGGAAATCCTGCAGTATCGCTTGGTGCACGAGGCCGGTTCGTCCTTCCCACCGGTCCTCGGGCATGGCATCGGACAGCACGGGCACGAAGGTGAAGGGGGCGTGCTCGCGCGCCCACTGCTCGGGCAGTTCCGCCATGTAGAGATCGCGGCGGCTCCGCACACCCCAGTACAGATACATCTTGCGCTTCAGGCCGGCCTTGAAGGCATATTCGAGCATGCTCTTCACCGGCGCAAAGCCGGTGGCTCCGGCCACGAAGATGATCGGCTTATCGCCGTCGCGGAAGGCAAACTGGCCGAAGGGTCCCTCGATCTCGATACGGTCACCCTCCTTCATCCGGGTAAAGACACGGGTGGTGAAGCGGCCTCCGGGGATCAGCCGCACGTGCATCTCGATCGCATCGCTGTCCTCGGGCGCCGCGGCGAATGAGAAGGCGCGCCGCCCGCCCTCCTCGAGCACCACGTTGAAATACTGCCCGGCTCGGAATGCCAGCCGCTCGCCCTTCGGCAGCTTCAAGTGAAGGATCATCACATCCTCGGACACTGTGCGCATGCGCTGCACGGTGCAATCGAGCGTCTTCACCGGGAAATCGCGCTCGGCGCCCGCCTCCTCGTACTCCAGTTCCAGCTCGGACAGCGGTGTGGCGCAGCACAACAGGCTCTTGCCCGCCGCACGCTCCTCGTCGCTCAACGCGCTCTTCTGGTAAGGGCCCTGGTTCACCTGACCATAGAGGATGGTACCCTTGCACAATCCGCAGCCGCCGTTGCGGCACTCGTATGGCATGGGAATACCGGCGCGCAGGCCGCCTTCGAGAATGGTTTCATCCGGCCGCACCAGGATCTCCTCGTTGCCCGGGTGCACCGTCACGCGAAATCCCTCGCCGCCGGCACGCTTGGGCGGCAGCCACGGCAGCAGCAGCAACAGCAGTGTCGCGAAGCCGAGCAGGACCCACACAGCGGTCACCGACCACGCGTACATGAGCGGGAACGTGCCGAGGTAGATCCAGTCGAGCCTCAGCAGCGCGGGGACCACCGCGAGATCGGCGGGCGCATGGCTCGTCACCGGTGCAGCTAGCGACAGCACGGCCAGGGTGACGAGCAGGGCCACCCAGATGGGGCGCGGCGGATTGGTCGAAGGCTTGGGCACCCGCTGGATATGCACCCACATGCACAGCAGCAGGACCAGCGGGATGCCGATGTGCATGAAGGACAGCAGAGAGAACAACCGATCGCTGACGCTGGCCGGGTAGATGAAGTTCCGGATCAGCGCACCGGCGAAGATCGGCAGCCAGTCCAGATACTCGGCGGTGCCTACCACGACGAACTGGGCGAGCTGGTCCCAGGGCAGCATGAACCCGTTTATCCCGGAGGCGTACACCAGCCACAGCAGCAGGACTCCGGTTGCCCAGGAGAACCACCGGAAGCCGCGATGCCGATCGAAGCAGAAGTGCCGCAGCATGTGCAGGAGCATGGTGACCACCATGCCGTCCGACGCATAGCGGTGCAGGCTGCGGACCACGCCGCCCAGCCACCATTGCTGGAGTGTCAGGTACTCGACCGACAAATAGGCCTCGCTGACCCCGGTCTTGAAGAAAGCATAGAGATACAGCCCGCTGGCGGCGACCATCCAGAACAGGAAAAAAGTGATCTCGCCGAGGTGATAGAAGGGGTTCAGCCGGTCGCCGAAAGCGGCGTTGAACGCCGCCTCGACGCGCAGGAACAGCCACTGGCCGGCGCGCTGGAGACGGTTCAGCACGGCGAGCCGATTCTGTCCGGAGCCGACCTGTAGCCGGATGTCAGTCGGCTTCCGGTTTGGCGGCACAGGCTCGTGCCTCACCCGTCCCGCGGTACAGCCGCGCAACAATCGGACGCAGCCGCGCCAGTATGGCCTCGGCCTCGGCCTGATCGAACTCCGCGTGATAGCGCTTCTTCACACAGTGCTCGGACAGGACAGTGTGTGCAGTGGGCTCGACGCCACACTGGTTCAGGCACGCGCGTGCGCAGGCGAGCGGGCAACCATCCAGCGCCAGGATGGGACGGCCGGAAATGGCGGTCTTTACCAGGTGCGGAACCCCCCCGCCCACGCCCGCGATGCAGGACATCTCGGCCTTGCCTTCGCGGTCCAAACGCAGCGCGATGAAATTGGCCATCTGGGCAGCGCTCGAGAAGCCCGAGCAGGAATAGACGACCGGAACTCGATTGGCGCGCCAGGCGATCATCTCGTGATGCGGATCTCGAACCACCCCTGGGGGTCGAAGCGCGTCTGATAGTGATAACCCTCGCGCGCCAGCCAGCGGTACAGCGGATGTGGCTCGCGGTGGATGAGCACGCGCAGCGACCCCTCGAGCGGAAGCGTTTCGAGCGCATTCGCCACGCGCTCGAACGGCTCCGGCGGATCCAGCCACCGCACGTCGATCGTCAGCTCATCGGCCATAGGCTGCGTGGACTTTCTGCCGGCCAGTGCGTAGCGCGCCGATCACGACGATCACGAACAGCAAGCCGCCTGTGATGGCGATCAACCCGCCCATCCCCATCAGCGCCATTCCTGCTACTTCCTGGACGCTGCCCAGCACCTGTTGCGCGCCCGCTACCTTGCGTTGCACGCCATAGCCTCCAGACCACACCAGACCGGTGATGTGCAGCAGTTGGCCGATGCCGTATACGTACGGTTGCAGCGCCGCCAATCGCGACGTCGCCGCGCGAAAGCCCAACTGCGGGAGCAGGTGATAGGCCAGACCCATAAAAGCGAGCGTGACGCCCACGATGCATCCGTGGTAGTGCGCGGGGATGCGCACGTCCGAGCCCTTGATCGCGAACCCGATCAGGCCGCCCACGGCAAACAGCACGAGCGACATGATCAGCGCGGCGCGCAGGGGCCGAACCTCCGGCTGCACCTTCCCCCGCTCCCACACTGCGAGGACCACGGCGAGTGAAACCGGGAGAATGGCGAGCCCCCCGCCGGCGCGCATCATCCAAGTGAGCAACCGCCGGTGCTCGACAGAGGTCACATCGTAGATCAGGTACACGAACGGCGTACAGAACACC
>JBGPMS010000366.1:0-5444 GCA_041487115.1 Gammaproteobacteria bacterium | reverse complement strand
GCGTCGGCGGGCGGTGCGACGGTTCGGTGGAGGGTCTCGTCCGGTTCGGGGCGCCGGAGCGGTAGCCAGATCCGAAACACGCTGCCGGCGCCGGGCGTGCTCTGTACTTCGAAGCGGCCCTTGTGCCGTTGGACGATGCTGTAGGCGAGCGACAGCCCGAGCCCGGTACCCTTGCCCACGGGCTTGGTGGTGAAGAACGGGTCGAACAGGCGACTGAGGTTCTCCGGCGCGATGCCGCAGCCGGTGTCGGCCACTTCGACCCAGGCCTGATCGCCCACCGCGCCGGTGCGGATCGTGATCCGCCCGTGCTCTTCGATCGCATGCGCGGCGTTGACCAGCAGGTTCATGAACACCTGGTTGAGCTGCGAGGGCAGGCACTCTACTTCCGACACGGTTCCGTATTCCTTCACCACCTCGGCTTTGTATTTGATCTCGTTGCTGACGATCTTCAGCGTGCTGTCCAGCCCGCGGTGGAGATCGGCGAGCTGCCAGGAGTCATCGCCGGGACGGGAGAAGTCTTTGAGGTTGTCGACGATCTCCTTGACTCGCGTGATACCCTCTCTCGATTCCGTCATCAACTGCGTCAGATCTTCCCGCAAGAACGGCAGATCGATCTCGCGGTGCAGCCGTTGGAGTACGGCAACCGCTTCGCAACTCGGCGGTAACGACGACTCGCCCTGCGCGTATGCATCGAGGTAGGCGAAGATCTCACGCGCGTAGCCATCCAGCGCACCGAGGTTGGACTGTACGTAGCCGATCGGGTTGTTGATCTCGTGCGCGACGCCGGCAGCGAGCTGTCCGATCGAGGCCATCTTCTCGGATTGCAGCAGCTGGCTCTGAGCTTCCTGTAGCCTGCGGTTGATCTGCCCCAGCTCTTCGTTGCGCTGCCTAAGCGCCGCTTCCGCCTCCACGCGCCGCTGCTCGCTTTCGATGTTCTCCAGCGCAAAGGAGACATTCATCGCCATTTCCTGCAACAGGCTCACCAGCTCGTCGGTGAAGAAATCGACTTCATCTCCATGCAGATTCAACACCCCCACAACCTTTCCGCCTCTGTGCAGTGGGAAGACCGCGAGCGCTCTCACACCGGCTGCGCGTGCGATCTCGACCCACAGCGCCACACGAGGATCCGAAAGAAAGTCATTGACGACGTAGTGCCGGCCGTCCCTCAGTGCGGCACCCGCGTAACCTTGTCCCTCCGGTATAGAGGGGTCGGCCGACACGCGAAGATTAGAGTAGTGCTCGGCGGCCGGGCCGCTCACCGCGACGACACGCACCCAGCGGGATTGCTCGTCGAGCAATCCCATCCAGGCGAAACAAAGGCGACCGCGCTCGACCGCGACACGGCAGATCTCCTGCGCCAGCGCCTCGGTATCCTTGAGGTGGAGGATCGCGCGGCTGGTTTCGCTCAACGCGGCGTACAGATCGCTCAAACGTACGATGCGCTGCTCGCGGCCGACGCGCTCCGTCACTTCCGTGCCGACGCCGCGATAGCCCTCGAACGTCCCGTCCGCAGCGAACAAGGGCTCTCCACTCGCCGTAATCCAGCGCGCGGTGCCGTCCTCCCTGAGCCTGCGATAGACGAAGTCGTGAAACGGCCGGTGCGCCCGGCAATCCGCTTTGTGCGATTCCCAGTCGGCAGAGCAAAGATCGATCCCCGGCTGCTCCCAACGCTGGTGCCGCAAGCCGCTCGAGCTGGTGAATCCGGCGTGCGTGAGCAGATCGGTGGACAGATACGTGAAGCGGAATTGCTCGTCCTGTTCCCAGTACCAGTCCGCAGACAACTTCAGCAGGCTACGGAAGCGCTCTTCGCCCTTCTGCAGCGAGGCAATCGTGTCGTCCATAAGCCTCCGAGATCCCTTTTCGTCCGATTCTCGTGCGAGGCGAGCCCGGGCGCGTCCAGGCTGGCTTGCCCGTTGCGCTTATATCGGCACGAACGGGGAATGGCGTACAAGGGAATTCTCGAGCTAGCTCAGCTACGCAGCGGCGCACCGAACAAATTTGTGCGGCTTTTCAGATGGTTGTCGCGCAAATGCAGCGGGACGCCAGCCCCCAAGCCTCTGCTACGCGCTGGATGCGAGCGCCGTCCGGGTTTCTAGCCCGTGCGCGCCGGGAACCGTCCCGAGCGACTGCACGGAGCCCGGCCCCAGCCGGATCACGCGGTCGGCCGAGGCGATCGTCTCGGGGCGATGCGCGATGAGCAGCCGCGTGATGCGAAGCTCGCGAATGGCGTCGTTGACGACGCGCTCACGCGCCACGTCCAGATGACTGGTGGCCTCGTCCAGGACCAGAATCTTGGGTTCCTTGTACAGGGCGCGAGCGAGCAGAACGCGCTGCTTCTGCCCCCCGGAGAGCGCGGTGCCCATGTCTCCCACCAGCGTGCTGTAGGCCATGGGCATCGCGGCGATCTCTTGATGAACCGCGGCGATCTTTGCGCACCGCTCGATGCGCTCTTGATCGGGCTCGGGATCGAAGAAGCAGATGTTGTCGGCGATCGATCCGGCAAAGAGCTGATCGTCCTGCATGACGCTGCCTACGATGTCGCGCAGGCGGTTGCAGCCGATGGACGCAAGGGATACCCCGCCGACCAGCACTTCGCCGTCCGTCGGAGGCAGCAGGCCTAAGAGAACTTTGACCAGCGTCGTCTTGCCGCATCCCGACGGACCGATGACGGCAACCGACTCGCCTTCTCCGATCCGCAGGCTGACGTTGTCCAGAACGAAAGGATCGGATTCGGAGTAGCGGAATCTGATGTTGCGCAACTCGATTCCCGTCCCCGCGAGCGTGGCCGGGCCGACGGCAGAGTCCTTGACCGGTTCGGCTGCCGCCAGCGCAATGTCGGCGACGCGCTCGGCATGCAGGTTCAGCATCTTGAACTCGACTGCCCTGTCGATCAGCGCCACGATCCGCGAGATGAACTGTTGCTTGAAAGACAGGAACGCAAACAACATCCCGACCGACAGGCCGCCTCCGATCACGAGCAGCGCTCCGACCCAGATGACTGCCACGTTCTCCACGCAGAACAAGCCGCGGTTGAGGCTTTTGAACAGGATCCCCATCTGCTGGATGCGGATGCCTGCGTTGAAGTTGTCGACCAGCCGGTTCTGGTACAGGGTCCGTCTCTGCACCTGCCGATTGAACAGCTTGACGCTCTGGATCCCGCGCACCGTCTCGAGAAAGGTCGAATTCTGCTTGGCGGCATGAAGAATCTGCTCCTCTTGTGCGCTTCTCAGGGGGCGGTAGAGGATGACGCGAAGCGCGCCATAGAGCAGCGCCGCGGCGCACACGAAGGCGGTCAACTTCACGCTGTACACGAGCATCATCCCGAGGATCACGATGGTCATCACGCCATCCATGATGCCTTCGAGAAACGCCGTCGTCAGAGTGCGCTGGATCACGCTGACGGACTCGAATCTCGAGGCCACGTCGCCCAGGTGGCGCTTCTCGAAGAAGCTCATCGGGAGGTGCAGCAGGTGGTGAAACAAGTTGGAGAGCAGCTGGTAGTTGGCCGAGGTGCCAAGGACCGTTACGAGCCACGAGCGCCCGGCCGTGAGCCCGACCTGGATCAAGCCGAGCAGCAGAAATCCGATCCCCAATACGGTCAGAAGATCGTGATCCTCCGACACGATGGCGCTGTCCACGACCACCTGCGTGTACAGCGGCGCCGCCAGCGCGAAGACCTCGAGCGCGGCGGCGAGCAGCAATACCTGGATGAGCGCAGCTTTGATGCCCGCCACTCGTCCGAAAAGCTGACCGAGGCCCACTCGCTGGCGCTCCTCCACGCGCTGGAACGCGCTAGTGGGGGTGAGCTCGAGGGCGACCCCCGTAAAGTGCTTCGAGGCTTCGGCCCGGGTCAAGCTGCGCTCGCCCCGTGCCGGGTCGTGGATCGTCAGTGCACGCGCATTGACCGCTGTCAGAACGACAAAGTGATTGAAGTCCCAGTGCAGAATCGTGGGGAGGCAGAGTTTGTCGAGGTCTTCGAGCTCGACTTTGACCGGCCTCGATTTCAGGCCCAGCTGATCGGCCACCGACATGAGATAGGCCAGCGTTGCGCCCTTCAGAGACACGGAGTGCTTGCGCCGCAACGTCGGCAGATCGATCCGATGGCCGTAGAACGAAGACACCATCGCCAGGCAGGCCAGCCCGCACTCCGCAGCCTCGGTTTGCAGGATCAGGGGAGCACGCCTGCGCCCTGAGAAGTTCAACCGGTCGAGCATCGGCGGCTCCTATACGCGGCGCGTCAAGCTGAACAGCGGATCGAACACCCACTCGATGAGCCGCCGGTGATCGAGCAGCACATCGGCGTCGAGCAGCATGCCGGCCTGCAGGGTAACCAGTTCGTGATAGGCATTGACGCTCTGGGAGTCCAGCGCAACGGTGACGCGGTAGGCGGGCTCCTGCAGCGGCACGGGCAATGCGGTGTCGCCGGGATTGATGAGCGTCTTGGAGATCTCTATGACCCGGCCGCGATAGATGCCGAAGCGCTGGTACGGAAACGCCTGGTAGCGCAACGCGACCGTCTGCTTGACTGCAATGAACCCGATCGAACGGCTGGGTACTAGAAGCTGCGCCTGGAGCTCGGCGTCGGCGGGCAGGATCGACAGCAGTGGCGTCGATGTCGTGGCGTTCTGGCCTTCCTCTGCCAGCACGGTGGTGACGATCCCGTCCGCCGGGGCGGCGATGACCAGTGCGCGCCGCGCCTCGTATTCGGTGAGCTGCTGCTCGAGCAGGGAGACTTCCCGTTCGATCCCCTGCCGCTGTGTCTCGGCTTTGAGGCCGCTCGAGCCGACCTCGAGCTTGAGCGCGCCCAGATCCCGCTGCAGACCGACGCTGTTGCGCTCGAGAGCCTGCAGGCGCGCTCGCTGCTCGAGGAGTTCCTCCTGCTTCTGCTGCACCACAGCCTCGGACACGAATTTCTGCGCCAGGAGCACCTGGTGGCGATCCAGCGTGCTCTGAGCGCTCCTCAGGCGGGCCTGCTGAGTGGAAATCTGGGCTTTGACCTGCACCGCCTCTTGTTCCATGCTGGCGACACGTTGCTCCAACGAGCGGTGCTCGATCTCCGCGATGCTCTGCTGCTGCGCCAGGTCGGCGTTGAGGCTGTCGCGCCGCTGGCGCAATTGCGCGATAGCCGCGGCTTGAACTTCAGGCGTGAGCAGCGAGCCATGGTCGGTCGACAGCACGAACAGGGGATCGCCACGCGAGACGCGCTGTCCCTCCTTGACCTGTCTGGTGACCACTGTTGCTGCGCTCGGCGGGTAGACTTTGATCACGCCCTTCGTCGGCGCCAGGTACCCTACGACGTGGGCCTTATGCGTGTACTCGCCCCAGAATGCAAAAGCGATCACTGCCAGCGCGATGACTACGGCGCCGGCAGTGAGGAAGGAGGAGGAGAGCGGGCGTATCAAGGCCACGTCTCCGAGCGGCCTCTCGCGGGCAAACTCCGCCGC
>JBGPMS010000365.1:0-5445 GCA_041487115.1 Gammaproteobacteria bacterium | reverse complement strand
GCAAGAGAGCCTCGAAGCCCTGGCGTCAACCCTGCGTGATGGGGAAGGCCGCTCTCGTCGATTTCGTGTAAACCAAAGCTCGAGGGCGGCGTTGGTCCTGTTCTGGGGGCCAAAGACGTTCCATTACAGCCGTAACCGTCGAAGACCACTCGTGGAATCCTGCAGTAATCGAGACGTGCGACGCTTGGGCTTGAGGCATCCGAGGACAGTAAAAATGAACACCACACCCGATCTGGTCAGGCCTTGGCGTTTGCTTGTCACTCTCACTGCAATCGTGATCCTGGGGCTGATGGGCGCCACCCGGAGCCATGCTGAGGACGGCGGATTCTACGGCGGGCGCAGCCTGACCCCAGGGATATCCACCCCCCTGCCGGTCGACAAGGGGCAACTCGCGGTCGAACCCGGTAGCGTCGCACTGGCTGCAGCTGCCACCCGTCTGGACGGCGAGCGCATCTTCGGCGGCTATCGCTTCGGTCCGGGATTTGCGGTGGAAGGAGCCCGCACCCGGTTCGGCACGCCCGCCCTGGCACAAGGTGGTGAGACGCTCAGCATGGCGGGAGTGAGCTCGCTCCCGTTGACCGATTCGGTAACACTGGTGGCCAAGCTCGGCCTGCACTATCCGGAAGCATCTGGACCCGGGAGCAATCTGTCCTTCTCGGAACTGGCGGGTGCCGGCGTCCTCTATGGGCTGGGGCTGTCCCTTCAGCTGGCGGACAACGTGGAGCTGCGTGCGCGCTCCGAGCGGTTTGCCCATCCGCCGGGCAGTTCCCAGGGAACAACAGCCGATACCTTTCTGTTCGGGGCCAACGTCCGCTTCTGAGGCGTTCAGGGGCGGCGAGCCCCTGCCAGCACCCGTACACCCGATAGCGCCAAACCGTCGTTGCCGGCGGTCGCCCGAGGTCCCCGCAGGGGTTGCAGCGTTCCAGCGTTCCAGGTGCGCTTCGCATGCGTATGCCGGGTAAGGCTAAAGCGCACGGGAAAGCGGCCGTTAACGCGAGCAAGAGAACGGGGGCTGTAAGAGCACAGACCCGCGCGCGCCGCCACTCATGGACCGCACCCTGCCCCAACAAAACGAGCTTTCAGACCTCGTGCTGCCAGTCAGAACGGCGAAGGCGGGCAAGCCGGAGCTACTCGGCCTGCTCGATGAGATCCTCGCGAAACGGCAGCTCGAGGCCCATTTCCAACCGATACTCGACCTCAAGAGCGGCGGGATCATCGGCTACGAGGGCCTGATCCGCGGCCCTGTCGGTACACCCCTGCACGCGCCCTTCGAGCTGCTCCGCGCCGCCAACAAGCACGGCTACGCGTTGCGCCTGGAGCGTCTGTGCCGCCAGACGGTCTTGGAGAGCTTTGCGCGGCTCGGCTTACCTCACAAGCTGTTCCTCAACGTCCGGCCGCAGTGTTTGGCTCTGCCTGGCCTGGGCACCACTGCCACGCGCGAGCTCCTCAGGCGCCTGGGCCTGTCGCCCGAGCGCATCGTGATCGAGCTGACCGAGAATTCGCCGTTTTTCGACTTCAGCTCGGTACGCGCCGCGCTGACGGACTATCGCAACCTCGGCTTCAACGTCGCCATCGACGATCTAGGCGAGGGCTTCGCCAGCTTCCGTCTGTGGTCGGAGCTGCGCCCGGAGTACGTCAAGGCGGACATGCACTTCGTGCAGGGCATCGACAGCGACTCGCTCAAGCTGCAGTTCCTGAAGTCGATCCAGCAAATCGCCGAGACCTGCCGCTCGCACATCATTGCCGAGGGTATCGAGACCGAAGGCGAGCTGGCGGTAATCCGCGACCTGGGCATACCCTTCGGCCAGGGCTATCTGATCGGCCGGCCAGCGGCGTGCCCGATGCAGGCGCCGCCGGACAATGTTCTGCAAAGTCTGAGGCAACAGGAGATCGCGGTCTATCCCGAAACCCTGGTCCTGCAGAACAACGCAGTCACCGCTGAAAAGCTGCTGAGCGTCGTCGCCCCGGTGCGGCCCGACGCATCGAACGACGAGGTGTTCGCCCGCTTCGAGCGGGATGCGACGCTGCACGCGATCCCGGTCGTAGACCACGGCGTGCCAGTGGGACTGCTCAATCGCTTCGCCTTCATCGAGGGCTACGCCCGCCCGTTTCGAAGGGAGTTGTTCGGGCGCAAGCCCTGCCGAGCTTTCATGGATCCTGACCCGCTCGTGGTGGAGAAGGACATCACCATCCAGGAGTTGTCCAATCGACTGGTTGACGCGGACCGCCGCTATCTCTCCGAGGGTTTTGTCTTGACCGAGCGCGGGCGCTATGCCGGGCTCGGCACTGGCCAGGATCTGGTACGCGAGATCACCAACCTGCAGATCGCAGCCGCGCGTTATGCCAATCCGCTGACGCTCCTTCCCGGCAACGTGCCCATCAACGAGCACATCGAGCGATTGCTGCGCGCACGCGTCGGTTTCATCGCCTGCCATTGCGACCTGGACCACTTCAAGCCGTTCAACGACGCCTACGGTTATCGCCGCGGCGACGACATGATCCAGCTCACCGGGCATATCTTGTCGGACGCCTGTGACGTGCGCCGCGACTTCCTGGGGCATATCGGCGGAGACGACTTCATCGTGTTGATGCAGAGCGTGGACTGGACGACGCGCTGCCGCCAGGCGCTGAAGCGCTTCGATCGCGAGAGCGCGCGGCTGTACACGAGCGAGGATCTCGCGCGCGGCGGCCTGCTGACGGAGGACAGGAAGGGCAAGCCCGTAACCCAGCCGATCGGCGCACTTTCGATCGGCGCAGTCGTGGTAGAGTCCGGGGACTACCTGTTGCACTACGAGGTATCCTCGGCGGCCGCCGAGGCCAAGCGCCAGGCCAAGCGTTCCCCGGGAAGCAGCATGTTCATCGAGCGCCGCCGGCCCAGCCCGGAGCGCCGCTCGGAGAACACGCTGAGCCTTCCCCTGTCGCCGTTCGCGAAGCGCTAGCGCCGCCGCTGCGCGCTCGCGGGCAGCATGCCCGCCCGCATCATCTCCGGATCGGAAAACACAGCGTCGCCACGCAGAAAATCGCGGCACATATCGGTCGCGTCGGCGCCCCAGAATAGCTCGTCGCCCACGGCCAGCATCGGCACACCGAACACGCCCCGGGCGATGGCTTCCTCGCCGTTGCGGCGCAGCTCTTCCTTGACGTCGGGGTGAGCAATCCGCTGGTCCGCATCGTCGGCACGGACTGCAGCGGCAAGCTCGCGCCACGCGGCTTCGTCGTCGGCCGAACGCCCTTCCTGGAATACGAACCTGAAGATCGCGAGACAGGCGGTGAAATCGCTGCCGAGCGCGATGGCCAACCGCAGCAGCCTGAGCGGGTTGAACGGATGCGCCGGCGGCATGCGCATGGGGATGCCGAGCCGGTGCGCCCTCCACAGGCAGTACCGCAACGTGAACAGCCGCTTGGGCACGATCTCGGCCGGACCCAGCTGGCCCCAGTGCTGGAGCAATCCGGCAAACAGCACCGGCTTGCAGGACAGGGGCGCGGGCAGAGGATCGCGCGCCAGCAGCTCCGCCTGCAGGTACGAGAAGGGTGAAATGAAGTCGAAGTACCAGTCGACTGTCACCACTGCCGCACCTGCATCACTTGAAACTCGGCGGCACCGAGGTTATCGGGGCGGGGGTTGTCGCGGCGGCTGGGGGCATCGGGATCGACACCGTCGGGCGCGTAAGGCCGGCGCGAAGCCTCGCCTCCCGTTCGGCGAGCTTCTGGCGCAACTGGGGGATGGCTGCCTGTCCGGCCCGCTCCCCTTCCAGTATCGCCACGTGCCGGCTCTGGAAATCCGTGGCGCTGAGCTTGGCGATGTCCGGCTTGATCACCACATCCGCCTCGGTCAGCTCCTGGCTGGCGATCGTATTGGCCATGATCGTGAAGGTTTGCAGTAATACGTCGAGCGTGCCCTCGACACGCTTCAGCGAGGGTTTGGCGGAGATGTCCGAGGCGATCACGATATCGGCCCCGAGCCGCCGCGCAACCCTCACGGGCACCGGGCTCACCAATCCCCCGTCCACATAGTCGCGCCCGGCGATTCGCACTGGCTGGAATACGCCCGGAACAGTGCTGGATGCGCGCACCGCCATGCCAGTGTCTCCGCGCTGGAAAGCTACCGCGTCGCCGCTCTGCAGGTCCGTAGCTATCACTACCAGGACACGGTTGAGCTTGTCGAGGGTCCGGCCCTTTACCGCCTTGTTCACGAACTCCTGCAGCGCCTCACCCTTGAGAAAACCGCGATCGGGCAACGACCAATCGCTGAACATGGACTCGTTGAGGTCGAGCGCGATACGCTGCAGCTCGAAACCGTCGTAGCCTCCCGCGTACAGCGCACCGACCACGCTGCCGGCGCTGGTGCCGACGATGATCTCGGGCTGGATACCCTGCGCCTCCAGCGCTTTGATGACACCGATGTGAGCGAAGCCCTTGGCCGCGCCGCCGCCCAGCACCAGCGCGATGCGCGGCGGGGGTATCTTGATCTCGGGCGCGGGCTCGGGGATCGCCACCGGCGGCGCGGGCGCCACCTCGACAGGCGCGCTGTTGGGCTTGTCTGCGGTGTTTTTAGCCGGGCCGGTGGAAGCGCAGCCTGCAAGGCATGCGAGCCACAGGAGTGGCACAACGGTGGAGCGGATCATCGGAAGCCGGGATGGCGCCGGTAGCTACAGATTCGCGCAACGGCCGGGGCCGACCGCTGTCACATCTGAGATTGCAGGTAGTTCTGCAGGCCGACCCTGCCGATTAGCTCGATCTGCGTCTCGAGCCAATCCACATGCTCTTCCTCACCGTCGAGAATGTCCTCGAACAGCTCGCGGGTAACGTAGTCGCTGCAGGACTCGCAGTAGGCGATCGCCTCTCTCAGCAGGGGAATCGCCTCGATCTCCAGGCGCAGATCGCACTTGAGCGCTTCCGGCACGTTCTCGCCGACGTAGAGCTTGTTGAGCTGCTGGAGGTTCGGCAGCCCCTCGAGGAAAAGCGTCCGGTTGATGAGCTTGTCGGCGTGCTTCATCTCGTCGACCGACTCGTGGTACTCGTATTCGTCGAGCTTGTTGAGCCCCCAGTGGCGAAACATGCGCGCGTGCAGGAAGTACTGGTTGATGGCCGTAAGCTCGTTGGTCAGCACCCGGTTGAGGTAGTCGATGACTTTGGTGTCGCCCTTCATGTCGGCTCCGTGACGTGAAACAGTGGAAGGGCAGGCATTATAGCCGGGCGTTGCCTACGGCCAGGATTTTGCGGCGTTAAGGCGGGTCAGTGGATACCAACAGGAGCGGGACTATAGGGACTGTGCGGCCCACGCACAACCGCTGACGCTTCCGAGCCGACGGACAGCATCACTACCGGTGCCGACGTCAGGCGGCGGAGCGGTTTTCCGGCAAGTCGCGCACCTGCAGTGTTTCGTCGAGAACCTGCGCGGCGAACGTGCGGCAGCAGCCGCAGCCCGACCCGACGCCTAGGCGG
>JBGPMS010000364.1:0-5472 GCA_041487115.1 Gammaproteobacteria bacterium | reverse complement strand
TCTCAATGTCTGCTGCCTTCCTCGCTGGTCCAACTGGTGCACGCCGCGGAAGATGGGAAGGCATTGCTTACAGCTGCGCTGGCAAGCGGTTTCGAGGGGGTGATCGGCAAGCGCAAGGATAGCCAGTACCAGGCGGGCCGGCGCTCACCGTCCTGGCTGAAGATCAAATCCACGCGCAGTGCCGAGTTCGTGGTCGGCGGCTACACCAAGGGCAAAGGGTCGCGCGAGGCGCTCGGCGCGCTGCTGGTCGGCTATTGGGATCGAGGCAAGCTACGGTATGCGTCGCATGTCGGCTCGGGTTTCGACGGGGAGAACCTCGCTCTGGTCAAAGCCCGCTTGGATGAGTTGCGCACGAGCAAATGCCCATTTGCCGAAAAGCCGGAGCTCCATAGCCCGACCACCTGGGTCGAACCGAAGCTCGTCGCCGAAGTGAATTTCCAGAGCTGGACCGAGGATGGTTCCCTGCGCGCGCCGATCTTTCTGCGTTTACGCGACGACGTCGACGCCAAAAAAGTGCGGCGTGCCGGCGACACTCCGGCATCGCAGCCGGAGGCGGCGCCGCGCGCCAGCAGCGAGGTCGATGACATTGTCCTCCAGCTGGAGAACAAGAAAGCGAGCTTCACGCTTGCGGTTGGCCCGCATCAGATCCGGCTTACCAATCTCGATCGAGTCTACTGGCCCGCGGATGCGGCGCTCAGGCAGCCGGCGCTGACCAAGCGCGACCTGCTGCGTTATTTCGCGCAGGTGTCGCCCTACATCCTGCCGCATCTGGAGGATCGCCCGCTGACCATGATCCGCATGCCGGAAGGGATCGACGGGCAGCGGTTCTTTCAGAAGCACTGGGAGCAGGAGCGGCCCGGGTTCACCGAAACCATCACGGTCTTTTCGGGGCACAAGGAAGAGAGCCACGAGTATCTGCTCTGCAACAATCTGCCGACGTTGTTGTGGCTCGCGCAGTCGGGCAGCCTCGAGTTCCACATCTGGCATTCGCGCGCGAAGCCCGGACCGGACGCGGCGAGCAAGGGTACCGACTACGCGAGCTCCCTTGAGTCGCTGGAAAGCTCGGTACTCAACTATCCCGACTACGTGGTATTCGACCTCGACCCCTACATCTACTCCGGGAGGGAGGCCAAAGGTGCCGAGCCCGAGCTGAACACGGTCGCGTTCGAGAAAGGCAAGGAAGTGGCGTTCTGGCTACGCGAGCTGCTGCAGAGCATGTCCCTCGAGGCGCTCGTGAAGACCTCGGGCAAGACCGGCTTGCACATCTTCGTGCAGATCCAGCGTACCCTCGACTTCGACGCCGCCCGCCATGTCTCCGAACTGGTCGGGCGGCACCTGATGCGCCAGCACCCCAAGGACATCACCCTGGAATGGAGCGTGCCCAAGCGCACCGGCAAGATCTTCATGGATTACAATATGAATGTCCGCGGCAAGACCCTGAATGTCGCCTATTCCCCAAGGGGGGTTGCTGGCGCTCCGGTGTCGATGCCGTTAACATGGGAAGAGCTCGCGAAAGCGCACCCGCTCGACTTCAGGATCACGAACGTCGCGCAGCGCCTGGCGGACAACGGCGATCGCTGGCGCGATGTCCTACAGCGCAAGCAAAGCCTCGAGCGCGCCCTGGAGCGCGCCAAGACTTGACCTCGAGACGCAACCTCGGGACTTGACCTCCAGGCCTTGACCAACGCGGGAGTTTTAGACATGGCTGCACGATCGATCGCATCGCTGACCATCTCGTTCGGACTGGTGTCGATTCCGGTAAAGCTCTACTCCGCCACCGAGGCGGACCGGGCGATCTCCTTCAATATGCTGCACAAGACCTGCGGCTCGCGGGTCAAGCAGCAGTACGTCTGCGTGAAGGAGGATGTGGTGGTGCCGCGCGAGGACATGGCGAAGGGCTATGAGTTCGCGAAGGACCAATTCGTGATGTTCACGCCCGAGGAGCTGAAGGCGCTGGAGGAGGCCGGAACGCACAGTGCCGAGATCACCGAATTCGTGCCGATCGAATCGATCGACCCGGTGTACTTCGACAAGGCCTACTACCTCGCCCCCGACAAGGGCGGCGCCAAGCCCTACGCGCTGCTCGCAGTAGCGCTGCGCGAGTCGAATCGCTGCGCGCTCGGCCGCTGGGCCGCGCGCGGCAAGCAGTACATCGTGATGATCCGTCCGATGGAAGACGGACTCATGATGCAGCAGCTTCTCTATGCAACCGAAGTGAGGTCGATGAAGGATATCGAAATCCAGAAGGCCGACGTGAAGGACGCCGAGTTGAAGCTGGCGCAGCAGTTGATCGAGCAGCAGGCCGCCGACAAGTTCGATCCCAGCGCGTACAAGGATGAAGTGCGCGCGCGCATCGAGGCGGCGGTGCAGAAGAAGGTCGAGGGGCACGAGATCACGATGGCGGAGGCGCCCGAAGGCGGCGCGCAGGTCATCGACCTCATGGAAGCGCTGCGCGCGAGCCTGGAGAAGAAGGCACCCGCACAGGCGCAGCCGTCGCGGACCGAAACGCGCAAGCCGCCGAAGCGGGCCCAGCAGGCTGAGCCCGCAGCGCGAAAGGCTGCCAAGAAATAGTCCGGGAAGCAAACCAGACAGCGGGCCAGCCCGCCATGCACCAGTACGGCGTGCGCGATGTCGAGAAGCTGATTCGCCTGCCACGCAGCACGATCCGCGCGTTTGTCGAAGCCGGGTTCGTTTCCCCTGTCCGGGGGCCGCGCAGGGCTTGGCTGTTCTCGTTCCAAGACCTGATCGTGCTGCGCACCGCCCAGGCGCTCGCGCTGGCCAACGTTCCTCCCAAACGGATCGCAAGCTCGGTGAAGGCGCTGCGCCTGCATTTGCCCGAGTCCATGCCGCTATCCGGACTGAGTATCTGCGCAGTGGCCGATCGCGTGGTCGTCAAGGAAGGTGGCAGTCGCTGGCAGGCGGATACCGGGCAGTACCTGCTCGCGTTCGAGGGCGATCCTGCCGATGGCACCTTGAGCGTGATCGAACGCAAGGAGGCGGAGCCACCGGCAAGCGCCGAGGATTGGTTCGACCAGGGAGCGGCCTTGGAGCGCAAGGATCCCGAGGCCGCGATGCACGCCTACGAGCGCGCCGTTGCGGCGAACCCGGCGCTCCTCGATGCCCACATCAATCTGGGATGGCTGCTGCACGAAGCTGGACGTTTCGCGGAAGCCGAGCGCACCTACCGAAATGCAATCAAGACCTGCGGCGACGACCCGATGCTGCTGTACAACCTCGGCGTTCTACTGCATGACATGGACCGCAAGGACGAAGCGATCGAGGCATACGAAGCAGCGCTGCGCGGCGACCCCGGTCTGGCCGATTGCCACTACAACCTGGCGCTGTTATACGGAGACCTCAAGCAGCCGAAGGCAGCCATCCGGCATATGGCGCAGTACCGCAGGCTGATCGGGACCAGGTCGGAGTAACCGTCTTCGACCCCGCGCTCAGCAACGCTCCCCTCTGGTGGAAGAAGAATCAAGAAGGCGCTTTGGTTGGCGTTGGTGCTAAGTGGTTTGCCATCGCCGCCCTACACGTCTTGAGGCACGTGCACTAAGGGAAGGCACACTCGGAGCGGGCGTGACAGGGGATGGGGCGCGCTACTGCCACTGCTGGCGAGGCAGCCCCGGCCGGTGGCCGGGGTGGGGGAATTTGGCTCTCGCCCTGGCTCGAGCCGGTGGCCACCCCGGGGGAATTTGAATCCGCCTGGGCCTGCTGCGCTCGATACCCCCGCTCGTACTTGCGGATGGTCTTGCGGTCGATGCCGGTCAGCCGGTGGATCTCGCGCTGACTCTTGTTACGCTCAACTTCACCGCATGCAACGTCATTCTTGTGGCGGCTTTTGGAAGGAAAAGCACTCGGGGAGTATGTATTCGAAATAGTTGTATTATCGTAGTTTGGATACGATAAATCTTACCTGTCTAATTTTTGTGACTTCATTTATATTAGGATAGTGTTTATAATCGTAGCGTGACTACGACCTCTAAAAGCAAGCTAAACACCCTCTATACCCATCTGCGCCTGGGTTCCCCGATCACCTCGGCGCAGCTCGCCGCGCTGGGGGTCTCGGCCGATCTCGCGGTCCACTATGCCCGTTCTGGTTGGCTCAAGCGACTTGGACGGGGAGTCTATTGCCGACCCGGTGAAGCGTTGTCGCTGCACCCAAGCCTTGTAGTGCTTCAACAGCAAATCACCGGCCTCCATGTGGGGGGCAAGACGGCCTTGGAATGGTACGGCGTTCGCCAATACGTCTCACAGCAGGCCGTATTGCATCTATACGGCTGGGTGACCGCGCGACTGCCTGATTGGTTCGGTCAGCATTTTCCGAGCGAGTATCACCGCAAGCGGCTGTTCGACGAGAAGCCCGAGCAGATGCCCGGCGTGGGCCGTTTCGAAAACCGCGAAAACGCGCCGCTGGTCTCGACGCCGGAACGGGCGCTGCTCGAATTGCTGGATGAGGTCGGCGTCCGGCAACCGCTACAAGAAGCAAGGGAAATCGCCGAGGGCACGTACACTCTGCGCGCCGAGGTGCTGATGGATCTTCTCAAGCGCTGCACGAGCGTCAAGACCGTCCGGCTCTGCCTGCGCCTCGGACGCGAGCTTTCCCTGCCGTGGGCCGGCAAGCTCGATGAGGCCGTCCTGCCCAAGGGCAGCGGTCGGCCGTGGATATCGAAGTCCAAGGACGGCCTGCTGGTGCTCAAACCGTGAATCAGGTTTATCTCGATACCGCGCGGCTGCTCACCCAGGTCGCGCCGCTGGTGTTCGTCGACAATGTGTTTGCCCTGAAGGGCGGGACGGCGATCAATCTTTTCGTGCGGGACATGCCCCGATTGTCCGTGGACATGGATCTGGTGTTTGTCGATCATCGCCTCGGTCGGGATGAGGCGCTTGCCAAGATCAATGATGCGATCCGGAGTGCCGTGGATCGACTCAAGAAGCGCGGGTTCCAGACCCACACAGCGGCCGTGGCTGACGCCGGAGAAACAAAACTCTTCGTGCGTCGCGACAAGCTCGAAGTGAAGGTGGAAGTGAATTTCGTGCTGCGCGGGACGGTGCACCCGATCCGCTTGGCATCGCTCACTCCCAGAGCGCAAGAAGCGTTGCTGGCCGATCTGGAGTTGCCGATCGTGTCGCTGGAGGATCTCTACGGCGGAAAGCTCGTCGCCGCCCTGGATCGACAGCATCCACGCGACCTGTTCGACGTGATGCAGCTCTTTCTCCACGAGGGGATCACGCCGGGAATCAGACGCAGCTTCGTCGTCTATCTTGCGTCCCACAATCGGCCGATTCACGAAGTGCTTTTCCCGAACCTTCGGGATGTCTCAAGCGAATACGAGGGCACGTTCAGGGGCATGACGACGGAGCCGGTGGAGTTGAAGGCTCTCCTGTCGGCGCGGGAACGCATGGTAGCCGAGTTGCAAGCGGGCCTCGATGTCGCTGAGCGGGAGTTCCTGTTATCGCTCGCCCGCAACG
>JBGPMS010000363.1:0-5503 GCA_041487115.1 Gammaproteobacteria bacterium | reverse complement strand
GCCGAAAATGCGTCTCTAGGGAAAAATTCCAATCCAGGAGGGACTTCCAGGGCGAGAAGCGCAGCTAAAGCGAAGTGGCGTCTAGGGAAATTGGCTGTGGCTACGACAGCGCGCGTCGGGGCGAATACACTACAACTACTTTCGCGATTATGATCCGAGCACGGGACGGTATGTCGAGAGCGATCCGATTGGGTTGCGCGGTGGGATCAACACGTACACCTACGTCGATGGGAATCCTCTGTCTCGAGAAGACCCGAGGGGGCTCCGTACATATGATCCGAGAGATGACATCCAAGCGGGTGGCGGAGGGGGCGGCGGAGAAATCTTCATTCTTATCGGGATTGGAATCTACAATGCGATCAATAGCTCCTCGTCTGGCTCGCACGGCGGTAACGGCGATGATGCACAACCCAACAGTAGCAGCCGAACCTATGAAGAGTGTGCGCAGGATTGCCAGGAAGATCGAAAAGCCAATGAGGCTCTTTGCTACATCGCCAAAGCAGCTCGGGGCAGTAGAGCGCAACGGCAGTGCCTGGAACGGGCGGCGAATATTTATGTTGACTGCCTAACGAAATGCCGTGAGGACTGCAAGAAAAAATAGGGGTTCCGACGGATGGCCAATGTGACGCACGATCTGACAATTCGTCTCGATGAACAAAATGGACGACTGCTCTTCTTCGCGACGAGACGCACCGCACTAGCAACAAGCTCAAAGAAAGAGGAACCGTCCTTTGCTGTTGAGATTCCTTTGGCTGATCTCAAGGGCAAGAGCGTCGCGAGCGCAGAAAGACTCATCGGTTCAAGCGTGCTCGGTTACTTCGATCATCTCACCCTTGGCCGACTGGACCTTCCAAAGCACTATCGTGACAAGTGAGTACAAAGGCGAAGGGGTCATGAGAGAGAGGAGAGGAGGTAGGAGGAGGTAGGGGGTCAGGAGGAGGTAGGGGTCAAGTCTTGCCTTTTGCCTCCATCTAGCGTTTACGCTTCAGCCTCTGTTCTCGACGACCGCCGGCGGCGTGGTGCTTCTCCTTCTGCTTGCTCGCCGCGCGGCGGCTCGAACCGGATCCCGAACAGTCCCCCGTCCAGGGTCGCATCGGTGAGCCGCTGCGGCAGAAGGTAGTCGCCGAGCTTGAAGCTCTCCGGCACCTCGGAGAGCACGTCCGAGTTGAGCGTCACCACATACTGAAAACCGATCTCCTGGGCGAGCCGCGCCCCCACCGCCAAGGCGCGCCCGATCTGGCGCGGGTCTACCCCGTCGAACAGATGGCTGTCGTGGATCAGGAAGCCGGGACCGATCTGCTGGCGCGCGCACATGCGCTGGAGCATCATGTCGAAGCAGAAGATCTCCATGTTGCCGATGCCGCGGCTGCGGTCGCCCTGGATCGCGATGCGCAGCTCCGGTCCGTTGTGCGTCGGATGAAACTCGAGCTGCCCCGGCTCGCCGTACAGTTCCTCGACGATGTCGCTGAAGGCTCTGATCGCATCGTCGAGCACCGCGCTGCGCTCGGCGAACTCCTGGCGCAGCCGTTCGACCAGGTGCACACGGTCGGTCTCCAGCGATGCGCTGGTCGCCTCCAGCTGCGAGGCGGCTTCGAAGCGCCGGCGTAGCGTCTCGACTTCGCCCTGAAGCCGGCCGTGCTCGGCCTGTAACGCGATGAACTGATCGAGCGCCCCGTGCGATTTGAGCATGCTCATCAGCTCCGAACGGCGCCGGTCCAGGCTATTGCGCTTGGCCTCGCGCGCTCCGATGCGCTCTGACGCCGCGGCGTGCTCGCTCTGCAGATAGCTGCGCCGATTGCGCACCACTGACTCGTGGAACTCCAGCACGTCATCGTAGCGGCGCTGCGCCAGCTCAGGAAGGACAACGCCGGCCTCTTCGTATAGACGCGCAAGATCCGTGGGGGCCGGTGGTGTTTCCACTTGCATCGCCGCCTCGAGCTCCTCGACGTATCTGCGGTCCAGTCCATTCTGATCGGCCAGATCTCCCAACTGGCGGGTAATCGCAGAGGCCTCCCGTTCCAACTCGTGATATTGCTCGTGGACACGAAACGAGGACAGCGTGCCGGTCACGCGCGCGAGCTTCTGTTCCGCCACCACCAGCCGGGAGCGCAACGAGGCGGCCGAGTCCAGCACCTCGGTGAGCACACCCTGGCCGACGATGCGCTTGAGCTCGCGGATTTGCTTCTCCTTCTGCCGCACCGCTTCCCACTGCTGCGCGATGGTCCAATCGATGCCCAGCAGATAGGAGATCGCCATCTGCGCATCGCCGATCTGTTGCATCGTGCTGTTCTTCGTCGCTTCCCGCATCCCGCCGCTGCTCTCGCGCCGCGCGAAATAAGAAAACAGCGATCGAAACGTCGGCCGCCCCGCCCCTTCCTCCGTCTCGCCGCTGCTCGCCTGCTCATCGAGTCGGAAGAAGGCCTGGCCGAGCACTTCGCGCCATGCCAAGTTTGGGATAACGATGCGCTCCGAATCCTTCTCCTTCGTGGGTTGCTTGGGCCAGCGCTTCGTCTCACCGCGTTCAACGATGATCTTCGAGGGTTCCGATGCCGAGCGCGCCACACGCACCGGCTCTCCGAAGACGTCGAGCTCCAGGCCAAACGAGGCTTGGATCAGCGCCGGGGCGCGGAAGGTAGAGTCCGGATCGCACTTGCCGCCGCATACGAAGTGGATGAGTTCCACCAGGCTGGACTTGCCGGCGCGATTGCGCGTTTGCTGATCGGTCGCACTCGGGCTCTTGTCCGACAACAGGATGTTGAGTCCGGGTCGCAGCGTCAAAGTCTTGAACGACTTCAGCGAGCTGAACACGTCGCGGATCATTGCGCAGTCCTCCTGCGTGCGCGGCGGATCCTGCCGTCCTCGAACTCCACGGCTTCCAGAAGGTAGAGCAAGTCGAGCGCCAAGATGAACCAGTCGTAGGGCACGCTCTCCAACAGGCTGCTCTCGCGCTGCCTGACCTGGTCCCACAGCCCTGAAACGGTCTTCGGCCGGTCGAGCCGACGCAGCACTTCCGCTCCCACGGAGAGCAGTGCGCGATCCATCGCCAGGCCTTTGGTCGGCAGGATCATGATGCTGGGCTCGCGTCGCTCGGCGGGCGCTCGAAGATCTCGCACGCCTGGGCTTCGGCGAGGTAGCGCATGTCCCGCTCTTCGATGAGGTAGCCGGTGCGGGTCAGTAGCTTCAGGATACGCTGGATGATCCGGCTGAGCAGCGTGTCGAGCTCTGCCACGCTGGGAGCGCGCGCTTCCTGGAAGACCGGCGTGCCCTGGCTGCTGCGATACACGCCATCGAGCACCAGACAATGCAGATGGATGTTGAGATTGGCGGCCGAGCCGAAGCGCTGGATAAGCGTGACCGCACCGGTGTGAGCCTGGCTGCGTTGCAGTCCCGATTGTTTGATCAGAAATGTGGCGATGACGCAGTGAATGCACTGCAACAGCGGTGAGAGCAGATCGGGATGGGCGGCGAACAGGATGCGCGAGTTGAATCGGAAACGAGAGCACCCATTGGCGCACCGGCACCCGCGGGATCACGCAGTCGACCAGGTGGGCAGCGCTCTGCGCCATGCGCCGCGCCCCACAGGAGGGGCAAAACCCGCGCCGCTTGCAGGAGAAGGCCACTAGCTTCTCATGCGCGCACGCTGGGCAGCGCAAGCGCACAAACCCGTGGGCGAGGATGCCGCATTCGAGAAAGGCATCGAACTCGTCTTTGACAAACTCCGGTAAGCTCGCGCCGGTCTCAGCCTCGACTTGTGCCAAGAAGGTCTCGAGGTGTTCCTGGACCACCTGATACAGCGTCGTTTCTTCGGGGCGCCGCCGTTCGTACTGGACTTGGTTTCCAGCCGGCGCCAGCTGAACCGCTTGGCCCATGATCGGTTCTTGTCGTTGTTCTGGATAGCTGGTGTTATATACAGTATCATGGTATCGCCGTGCCGGGCAACGCATCCAAGGCGCTTCCCCGAAGCGCACCCTGTGGCAGTCCGCGCCGCACTGGCGTCACAGCCACCTGCTCAACCCCGAGGGGTCTCGCCCGAACCGCAAGGCACCCTCGCCCAGGGTAGCCGTCTTAGTTCGCATAACCCGCCAACCGATCAGCGTGGGCCGGCAGCGGCTGCCGCGCCGGCCCGCGAAGACGCGTCTCGGTGAGCCGAGGGCAAGCGCAGGCGCAGTCCACCAGCGCATCGAGCCTCATTCGCCCGGCGGGCGCTAGCGTGTGGCTCTGCTAGCGCGGGACGAACGGCTGCTCGCCGATCACCCGCGGAGCTTTGCCGGCGCGACGGGTCGGGCTCGACCCCTCCGGCTCCACAAGCGGCAGGTCCTCCGAGTGCGCTACGCCTTCTGGATGGTCCGGGGTGACCACTGTTCGTCCAGCCAACCCAAGAAGCCGCTTTGACCAAGACCGAGCAGTCCCGGCTGATAGGAGACGGTGCAGCCTCGCCGTGAGCCTGCCCGGCTCAGCAATCCTCCGCGGGCCAAGCTCGCGCAAGAAGTCGCACGCTTTCCTCAGTGGTTGGTGTGGCATGCGTTGATCTCGCCCCGGCTGGAGATTCTGGAGGCCAGCGCCGCGCCACTCGCGGACGACCGTTGGCGCGTGCGCGTGGTCGCGCACAACACCGGCTGGCTGCCGACCTACGTGACCAAGCGCGCGTTGACCAACAAGCTCATCCGGGGCGTCGTCTGCGAAATCGAGCTGCCGGACGGGGCCCGGTTGGAAACGGGCCGGGCACGCGAGGAGCTGGGGCAGCTCGAGGAACGGGCCTACAAGCCGGCTACACCGAGTAGCTGGGCGGGGTGGAGCGCGGATGCGACCGACGACCGCGCCAAGGTGGAGTGGGTGGTGAAAGCGTCCAATCGAGGGTCGGTGAGAGATCCGGCTCGAGCCGCTAGGCCGGACTCAGAGCGGATTGCATGTGACTTGCCCTTTCCCGGAGGTCTGCATCATGCTCAAAACACCCAATGGGCCAGGAGGAGCTGCTCCAACTCCGCCAGATCGATATCCGGCAGGGGCAGAGCGACAGCTACGAGGTTGCCTTTGCGGCCGGCGCCGCCTACGGCGATCCGATCGAGCGAGATCCCGAGGCGGTGCGGCACGACGTCGAGAACGGCGGCATCTCCCACGCCGCTGCGCGCGACATCTTCCGTGTGGCCCTCCTCGGCGACGAGGACGATCTCACCGTGGACGAGAGAGCCACCGACGCGCTGCGACGTCAGGCCATCGTGGAGCGCTTGGGGCGGGAGCCGGGCACGCCGGGCCGGCGCCATCCCGTGCTCAAGCGGGTGACAGAGTACCTCGATCTGATGGCGGCGGACAATGGCAAGCATGTGGCATGCGCGCGATGCGGTCACACACTTTGCACAGCCACGGCGCCGGACAGCTCGAGGTGGGTGAAGAACGCCTGCGCCGTCTTGAGCGGCATCGCGCTGATGCCATAGATGGTCTGATCCCCGACGAAAACGTAGCGCGCCTCGCGCCGTAAGCGCGTGCCGTCGCATTCGGGGCAGGG
>JBGPMS010000362.1:0-5507 GCA_041487115.1 Gammaproteobacteria bacterium | reverse complement strand
TCAAATCGAATCCTGTGCCCGCTGTCATGCGCGCCGCGCCGCCTTCTGGGGCGACTATCGGCACGGCCAGCGGCTGCTGGATCAGCACCTGCCCGCGTTGCTCGAGGAGCAGCTTTACTACGCGGACGGTGAACGGTTGCTGCGAATCGAGGGCAGCGACGCACGCTGAGTGTCAGCGCCGCCACTCGTCGATGACGTTGGCGACCAGGCCGGACCAGCCGGTCTGGTGCGATGCGCCCAGACCACGCCCGTCGTCCCCGTGGAAGTGCTCGTAGAACAGAAGCAGGTCGCGCCAGTGCGGGTCGTTCTGGAACCTGATGCAACCGCCATGGATGGCTCGGCGGCCCGAGCGGTCGCGCGTGAACAACCGGATCAGCCCGTTCGCGAGCGCATCGGCGATGGCGCCAGGCGTCGCCTCCTCCCCGACGCCGCCGTGCCCCGCGATCGTGAAGTCGTCTCCGTACGCCTTCGCCAGCTTGCGCAGCGACTCGATCATCATGAAGGTGGTCGGGAACCAGATCGGTCCGCGCCAGTTGGAGTTGCCGCCTTTCAGGCCGTCGCGCGATTCGCCCGGCTCGTACCCGACAGCCGCGTCGCCGAAGCGAAACGGGTTGCTCTCGTGGTGCTTCGAGAGGCTGCGCAGCCCGTATTCCGAGCGGAACTCTTGCGGGTCCCGGACACGCAACAGCAGTCGCCGGAGCTGGTCCGGGTTGATGATCGCGAGCACGTGGGTCTTGTGGCCGTCTCGTTCGACCGTCGTGACGCACTGCTGCACCAGGTCCTTGCGGTTCTCCAGGAACCAGTTCAGGTTCGCGGTGAACTCGCGGAACGGATGGATCCACTGCTCCTCCAGCCGCTCGACCGCGAAGATCGGGATCAGCCCGACCAGGGAGCGCAGCCGAAACTTGTGGAAGCTGCCGTCGGGATAGCTCAGGACGTCGTAGAAGAAGCCGTCCTCGTCGTCCCACAGCTGGTAGCCGCGGCTGCCCATCTTCTTCATCGCCGCGCCGATGTAGATGTAGTGCTGGAAGAACTTGGTCGCGAGCGACTCGTATGCCGGGTTCTCTTTCGCGAGCTCCAGGGCAATGCGCATCATGTTCAGGCAGAACATGCCCATCCAGCCGGTGCCGTCCGACTGCTCGAGCGACGCCCCGCCGGGTATCGCGTGGCTGCGGTCGATGACGGTGATGTTGTCGAGGCCGAGAAAGCCGCCCTCGAATACGTTGTTGCCCTCGCGATCGACCTTGTTCACCCACCAGGCGAAGTTGATCAGCAGCTTGTGGAAGCACTGCTCGAGGAACTTGCGATCGGCGCGGCCGCTGCGCATGCGGTCCATGTTGTAGACCCGCCAGACCGCCCAGGCGTGCACCGGCGGGTTCATGTCCGAGAACTCCCACTCGTAGGCGGGGAGCTGCCCGTTCGGATGCTGGAACTGCTCGAGCAGGAGCAGCCATAGCTGCTCCTTGGCGAATTCCAGATCGACCAGCGCGAAGGCCACCGCCTGGAAGGCGAGATCCCACGCCGCGAACCAGGGATACTCCCACTTGTCCGGCATCGATAATATCCGCATCGAGTTGAGGTGCTTCCAGTGCTGGTTGCGGGCCTCACGCCGCGAAGCGGGCGGCGGCCAATCCGGATTGTCGCCCTCGAGCCAGCCGTGGACGTTGAAGATGTAGATCTGCTTGCTCCAGATCATCCCGGCGAGCGCCTGGCGCTGGACGCGCTTCTCGTCCTCGCTCGCCCCGGGCGGATGGATCGCGGCGTAGAACTCGTCCGCCTCCGCGCGCCGCTGCGAGACGATGCCGTCCACCTCTGCGATCGGCGAGCGCAGGCGCTCGTCCGCGAGGCGAAGCCGCACGACCAGCGAGCCGCCGGCGGGCACCCGCAGACCGCCGTAGTGCAGGCCGGCCTTCGTCCCTTGCATCGAGGGGTTGAGGCAGTCCTCGCGCTCGATCAAGTGGCGGTGAAACGCGTCCTTGACCCAGCGCGAGCGGCTCTGAGTATCCGGCCCGTAGGCCCGCTGCGCATTCGTCTCGTTGTCCGTGAATAGTGCTGCCGCCCCTTCTTGCGCGTACAGGTAGCGCCTGCCCAGCTCGTACTGGAACGGCAGATGCCGGACGAGGTTCCTGCCCGTGTCATCGGCGACGAGGCAGAGCCCCTCCGCACCCGCGGAGTCGACTTCGATGCGCGGCTCGGGGTGCGGCCCCTTCCCCCACCCCCATGTGTTCCGGAACCAGAGCTGCGGCAAGAGGTCGAGGGATGCCGCCTCGGGCCCGCGGTTGACCGCTTCGATGCGGATGCAGATGTCCTCGGGGCCCGCCTTGGCGTATTCGACGAAGACGTCGAAGTAGCGGTCGTCGTCGAAAGCGCCGGTATCGAGCAGCTCGTACTCCGGGTCGCAGCCGCTGCGCCGGCGGCTCTCCTCTATCAGGCGCGCGTAAGGAAACTCACGTTGCGGATACTTGTAGAGGAACTTCAGGTAGGAGTGGGTCGGCGTAGCGTCGAGGTAGAAGTAGTACTCCTTCACGTCCTCGCCGTGATTGGTCTCGGACGGGACGAGCCCGAACAGCCGCTCCTTCAGGATCGGATCCCGGCCGTTCCAGAGCGCGAGTCCGAACACGAGGAGCTGGTAGCGGTCGCACCATCCCGCGAGCGCGTCCTCGCCCCACCGGTAAGCCTTCGACCGCGCCAGATCGTGAGGAAAGTAGTCCCACGCCGTCCCGCCGGGGCTGTAGTCCTCCCGCACCGTGCCCCAGGAGCGGTCGCTGACGAACGGCCCCCACTTCTCCCACGGCCGGACCGGCCCGCTTGCGAGCTGGGCGAGCCGCTCGTGTTCCTTGCTGGGCATCGTCTGTTTCATTGCTCGGGCCCTCTCGCGTGGCGCGACCTCGCTGCGTTGCCGTCGTCAGGTTCCGAGGGGTTATATCACAGGCGCAAGCAGCAGCCCGGTTCACAGTTAACAATCCTATATGCATGTGCGGGGGCCTTTCGGAGACGACTCGAAATATGTACAGTGCAACTTACAACCGGCGCACGCAGATGACGCTGGAGGCAGCGCGGAGACCGCTCGGTGCTGCAATGCCGAAGAACTAAGCAGGGAGAACGCAGGGCAATGGGAACGCAGGGAGGGGGTCCGGGGATTCCCGGCCCGCGGCGGGCGGTGTCGCGCCGCCGCTGCTCACTTCTGAGCCTGGCGGGCGCATGCGCCCTGTACTGCCTGTGCGCCGCTCACGCCGAGGCCGACGGCCTTCGCTTCAAGGTCGGCGGCGACATAACCTACGATGACAACGTAAACCGCGGCACCAAGGCCGACCGTCTGAACGACGGCTTCGCCACACTGAATCTCAGCGCGACCCTGCCCCTGCAGTTGACCCCGTACACGCGCCTGCTGGTCACCGGCACGGTGGGCGGCGACAAGTGGAACCGCTACACCGGTCTCGATCGCGCCTTCGCCGAGTTCAACGGCGAGCTGCAATACCGCGGCTCGGGTCAGTACACCTCCCCGATCTACGCCATCTTCGCCCGCCAGAGCGCGGACTGGTACGACTCGAACCTGCGCGACGGCTATCGCACCTCGGCCGGAGTGTCGATCCGAAAGCCGGTGACCGATCGCATCTTCCTGTTCGGCGCGGCGGCCTACAACCAGCGCGACGGCAAGAGCACGGTCTTCGACACCAGGGAAGTCGCCGTGCGCGGCAACGTCGACTACGCGCTCACGCAGCGGCAGACCGTGTATCTGGGCCTCGAGTACAAGGACGGCGACAGCGTATCCACGTCGCGCTCCTGGCTGGCGCTGGTCGATATCGCCCAGGCCATCGTCCCGGACGACGTTTTCGCCAACCGCTTTTCCTATCGCTTCAAGGCGCGCACCGGGATCGTGAACCTCGGCTACAACCTCGCCCTCGGGCAACGGCAGGCGCTCGATCTGTCCTATCGCGGCGTCTATTCCAGGCCGAAGGATCAGCCCCCGAGCAACGTGACGACCGATATCATCTACTACGTGGACAACCAGGTCATGCTCTCGTACTTGATCCGGTTCTAGAGGTGTGACGATGCGTACGCTGCGACTTTCGACTTTTCCTCTGCTGCTCTGGCTCGCGGGCGTTGTAGCGGGGTGCTCACAGGGCAACTCAGGGGACCAGACCGCCGCCGGTGTTGCCGGTGTTCCGGTGGGAATCGAACGGTTCCTGACCTTCCCCAATCCGGTGGTCGAGCCGGACGACAGCTTCGAGACGACGGCGGCGGCTTATGCGCAGGCTTACTACACGGCGGTCGATCCGGGCAATCAGAAAACCACGCTGATTGACTGGAAGTCCAAAAACAACTTCGGCAGCGGGACCGAGCACACGGTGGTATTCCGCGACGTACGCGACCTGGGCTACGGACGGCGCATGAACGGGCACTACGACTCGGACCGGATCGCCTTCTTCGTGGAGAACTACCAGGTGAGCGTACCGGGCGGCGGCTATACGGCGATCAACGTGGATGCAGCCGTCGCGCGCGACTCGAAGTGGCATATCGGCACCAATGCGATCGAGTGGAGTTGCCATCCGGACGACTTCGTGGCCAACCCGACCACCTGCGTAAAGTACGCGAAGTACTACAACTTCGCGCCCAACGGCCAGAGGCAGCTCACCATCGACATGGACGGCAGAGGTCAAAAGGCGATGCCCGGACCCTGCATCACGTGTCACGGCGGACGCGGGGATCCGCTCGATCCCGGCGGACTCTTCCCGCGCGTGGAGAACACCCTGTCCGCCCTGGCCGTGCCGACGACCACCAGGCGCGGCGACGTGCAGGGCAGGCTGCACATCTTCCAAGTGGATAGCTTCGAATGGTCGACCATGGCCAGGTTCACGCGGCCCGACCAGGAAGCGAGCCTCAAGGACTTCAACCTGTGGGTACTGTGCAGTTACCCGGTGCCCACAGGCAGCCCTCCCCGGACGGAAGCCAACGGATGCGTGCGCAACCCTGCCGGCGGAAACGAGTGGCAGGGTACCTCGGCCGTAGCGCTGCTCGAGGCCGCGTACGGTGGTACCGGTGCTAACGGCCTGCCGAATGCGGCGTTTTCGGATACCTTCCTCCCGTCCGGCTGGAGCGGCGCCAATGCGGCTATCTACCAGCAGGTCGTGGCTCCGTACTGCCGCACGTGCCATATGGTGCGCGGGACCTTGAATCAGAGCGACGCCGATTTCGATTCGAAGACCAAGTTCGACAGCTATGCAGACCGGATCAAGGTGCACGTGTTCGACCGCGGCAACATGCCGCTCGCCCTGCTGGTCTACCAGGCCTTCTGGCTGTCGTCGGCTCCGGGAACGCTCGCGAGCTACATCGATGGGCTCAACGTGCCCGGCGTCAAAGCCACCAATTCGAGCGGAACCCCGCTGCAGCCCGGCCGCCCGATCGCGGATCTCGGCCCTGCCGTCCGGATGGCGCAGCAAGGCACGGCTGCCCCGCTGTCCGGCAAGGACAGCCTGTTCGCCAGCAGCTACAACTGGTCCATCACC
>JBGPMS010000361.1:0-5509 GCA_041487115.1 Gammaproteobacteria bacterium | reverse complement strand
GGGTTCTTCGATGATCAGGACGAGGGGCTCGATTCCGCGGTTGCCTACGCTCGAGCGATCATAGACGGCCACGTTCCGGACGTGACGGTCGAGGATCTGTAGCCGGGTTTCTGCTTCCGGGCGCAATGCCTCGATCAGGCGGGTGACGGGGCGGGCCCGGATCGGCTCGCCGGGCTCTCGATGCGGCTCCCCTTGCCGCGCGGACCGTGACTAACCCGCGGCCTTGATCGCCTGACGCGCCGCCTCCGCGCCGCCGAGCATCGCGCCGGTGAACCCTCCTCCGAAGGTGTAGGCGGAAGCGAGCCAGAGACCGTCGACGTGTGTGCGCGGCGTGAAGCTGAAGACGTCGGCCAGGCTGCCCTCCGGCGCGAACCCATAGACCGCTCCGCCGGGCGTATTGAGATAGTGCGCCAGCGTCTCCGCGGTCGCCATCTCGCGCTGCACCACGGCGCTCGCGATTCCAGGAAACTCGCGATCGAGATCGGCGATGAGGCGATCCATCCAACGCTCCTTGCGCTCGGATTTGTCCTTCGCGCTGAGCCCGGCCCAGTTCTCCAGCCGATCGATGCCGCAGAAGGACCCAAGGTAAGGCCCGGTCTCGTTCAGCCCGCTATCGATCTGGTGATAGTCGACGAAGACGTAAGCGGGGAGGCGCTCGCCGTCCGGCTCGGCCATGACCGCGGCGGTTTCGCGCAGGCCGGAGAGCGCTTTCATCCAAGTCGGAAAGATGAACGTCGAATAGTGCCGGACGCCGAACTCGCTCGCGGGCCGGCGCAATCCGATCGACACGGTCCACAGCGAGATCGACAGTGATCTGCGGGCATAAGGCACGAAGAAAGTCTCGCGCGCTGCCTTCGGCAGCATTTCCGCTAGCCGGTAAGGCGCAGCGTTGCCGAATACCACCGGTGCATACTCGAACGCCACGTCGTCGCCGCCTCGTGCCCGGTGCCGCACTCCGGCGACGCCGGTGAGATTGACGAGGAGCGTATCGACCTCGCGTCCGGCTTCGACGATACCGCCGGCCTCGCGGATGAGCGCGACCAGGCCGTTGGTCAATGCCGCTGATCCCCCCCGTACATAGTGGCCGCCGCCCGTCAGATAGGAGGCCTGCGGAATCGCATAGCTCAGGAAGGACATGCGGTCCGGGTCGTCGTGGTAGTAGGCGAGATTGGCGGCCAACGCCACTTTGACCGCCTCGTCCTCACCGAAGAGCCCGCCGAGCACCTCGCCCACGGTTGCACGGCCCTCCCGAAGCAGGGGCCAGACGCGCCTTACCGCTTCGGGCGCGTGGCGCAGCCACCAGCCGGGGTCGTCGTGATGCAGTCCAGCGAACCGCACGGCTTCACGAACCGCCGCGATGCGCTGCAGATACGCGTGCAATCCGTCGGCATGCTGGGGAAAGCGGTCGGCGAGCGCCGTGTACGCGGCGTCCATTCCGTGCGGCAGCGCAAACGGTGCGCCGATCAGCGGTCCGCGTACCTGGTACAGGTCGCCCACGTCCACAAAGGGCAGAATACGGTCCAGCCCGAGCGAATGCAGCAACGGTGTCTTCGCATCGCTGTCATCGAGCCCGTCCATTTCGTGCAGCGACGCTTCGATGGCGAGGCCGTCGTGCCGGTACACCGTGGCCGCTCCGCCAAAGCTGTCGTTGCGCTCGAGCACCAGGATGCGGGCTCCGGTCCGCGCGTAAAGGGCTCCCGCGGTCAGTCCGCCCAACCCCGACCCGACCACGATTGCGTCAAACCTTCGTGCCATAGCTCCCTCCGATTTGGTACCAGCATAAAAGGGGGAAGCGGCCTGGCTTTGACCGAGATCAACCTGCTCGAGGATTTGCGCGGCGAACATGGGCGTTCCCGCCGAGCTTGCACAGCATCGCGGGAAGCAAGGCACTGGTCGAGCGGGGGGTAAACCAGCCGCTTGCCGGAACTGTACAGCGGGGGCACTGTCTGTGTGCTATCTCCCCCGCGCTCTTGATAGGAGAACGAGATGAAGATCCTGATTGCATTCCTGGCCTGCACCGCTTTGCCGGTTCTCGCCGCGGAGGGAGCGAGCGAGAAATTCGCCAGCGGCTACGCACTCGCGAACGCCAAAGACTGCTTCGAATGCCACGCTCTCGGACGCACGGAGGTGGGTCCGTCCTTTCGCGCCGTGGCCCGCCGCTACCGCTTCGATCCGCAAGCCCGGGAGCGCCTGCCCTACGTGATTCGTGGCGGAAGCGTGGGCCACTGGGGCGAGCGCTTCGTGATGTGGCCGCAGCCCCGTTTGAGCGACGCGGACGTCAACGAGCTCGTGGACTGGGTCTTGTCCCAGTAGCGGTCTGCCTGACTGCTCGGACGCGGTCGGCGCCAGGCGGTGTGCGTCGCCGGAGAGCCGCTCGCTGTCCGGCTTGAAGAGGGGCGCGAGTCCCGTACCGTCAGACTATCGGTTGCCAGTCCCGAACGAGCTTCTCGAACGCTACGATCGGCAGGGCGCGGCCGAACAGATATCCCTGCGCCTCGTGGCAGCCGTGCGCGCGCAACAGGTCAAGCTGGGCTCTGGTCTCCACGCCCTCGGCGATCACCTTCAGCCCAAGGCTTTTCGCCAGCGCGATGATCCCGCCGACCAGTCGCACGGCCTCGGCAGCCTGGTCCATTTCCCTTACAAAAGACTGATCGATTTTGATCTTATCGATGGGAAAGCGCCGCAGATAGTTGAGGGAGGAATAGCCGGTGCCGAAATCGTCGATCGACATACGCAACCCCATTTCGCGCAGCCTCTTAAGCAGCGCGATTGTCGCTTCCGTATCTTTCATCACGATGCTCTCGGTCAGCTCGAGCTCGAGTCGATCCGGCGCGATCCCATTGTCTCTCACCGCTTTGGCGACCCGGTCCGCAAAGGCCTTCTGATGGAACTGAAGCGAAGAGACGTTCACCGCCACCGGCAAAGACTGGCCGAGGGCCTTTTCCCACACGGCGACCTGGCGCGCGGCCTCTTCCATCACCCAGTTGCCGATGGGGATGATGAGCCCGCGCTCCTCGGCGATGGAGATGAAAGCGCCCGGCATGACCAGGCCCCTGTCTGGATGGTTCCAGCGGATCAGCGCCTCTGCGCCAACCAGCGCACCGGATGCGATGTCGATTTGAGGCTGATAATGCAGCTCGAGCTCTCGGCGCTCGAGCGCCCGACGCAAAGCGTTTTCCACGGACAGCATCTCGAGCGCGCGCTGATTCATGTCGCCGGTGTAGAAGCGATACGCGTTGCGGCCTGCCCCTTTTGCCACGTACATCGCGGTATCGGCGTTGCGGAGCATGTCCTGGACATTGGCGGCATCGTCAGGGAACACCGAAATGCCCATGCTTGCCGTGACCGTGATCTCTTGGCCCTCGAGCATCACCGGTTCGATCAAGGACTCGAGCAGCTTCTGCGCGATCACTGCGGCGTCCTCAGCGAGGCGCAAATCCTGCAACACCACCACGAACTCATCTCCTCCCATTCTCGCGACCGTGTCCTCGGCGCGGAGGGCCTCGCTCAGCCGCTGCGCCACAGTTTGCAGCAGCACGTCGCCTGCATCGTGTCCGAGAGAGTCATTCACTTCCTTGAACCTGTCGAGATCGGCGAAAACGACTGCGACCTTGGAGCCATCCCGCTGGGCGGCCTTGATGACCTGGCCTAATCGGTCCGTGAGCAGCACGCGATTCGGCAAGTCCGTGAGCGCATCGTACTGAGCGAGGTGCACCACGCGGTCTTCGGCCGCTTTACGCTCGGTGACGTCCGAGAAAAGGCCCACATAGTGGGAGACCTTCCCGCCTTCCTGATGCACCGCGCTGACCGACAGCCACTCGACGTACAGCTCCCCGCTCTTGCGCCGGTTCCACATTTCGCCGCGCCATCTGCCGGTGGTTGTCAGTGTCTTCCACAACTCCGCATAGAAGGTCGGGCCCTGTCGCCCCGACTGCAGGATGCGCGGTGTCTTGCCGATTGCTTCGTCTGCGGAGAATCCGGTCAGCTGCTGGAAGGCAGCGTTGACCAGCAGGATGCGTTGCTGCGGGTCGCAAATGAAGATGCCCTCCGCACTGTAGTCCAGAACGTGCGACCACAGCCGCATCCGCTCTTCCGCCTCGACGCGCTCGGTGATGTCTTGAACCATCGCCATCACTCGGGTGATCTTCCCGTTCTGGTCGCGCAGCGGGGTGTAGAACCACTCGCACCAGATCGTGCGTCCGTCCTTGGTGTAGCTCTCGTTTACCACGCGCACGGTCTCGTCAGCGCCCGTGGGCCAGCGGACCGCATCCCTCACGTGCTGCGTTCGCTGAGGTGGGATGAAGAGCTCGTACGGCGTCCTTCCCATGACCTCTTCGCGGCTGTAGCCGAAGATGCGCTCGGCGGCGGGGTTCCAATCCCGGACGGTGAGATCCTCGCTCGCGTCGGCGATCACCAGTGCCATCGGCAGGCGATCGGACTGCAGGTGCAGCTGACTCTGCAGATTGTCGCGCTCGCCCGCCGTCCGTCGTTGCGCTGCCTCCGCATGCACCCGGTCTGTGATGTCGTTCAAGGTTACGATCGCCTCGCCGGAAGCCACACTGGAACGCGCTTCGACGACGCGCTCGGTGCCATTCTTGCATCGGACCCGGGCGACTACCGGTGGAGCCGGCGTACCGGTTTGCGTGAATTGCCGCACCGACTCACGCCACTCCTGAAGAATCCGGGCCCGGTACGCCGGCTCGGGAAACAGCCTCTCGAAGCACGCTGAGAGAGTCGGGATATCTTGTTGCGTGTAGCCCAGCAGCCTGGTGTAGGCAGAGTTCACCGCAGTGATATGGTCGGCGGCGTCGGTGATCGCAGTCGGGTGAGGAGCCGCTTCGAAGATCTGCTCGAAACGCCCCTGCATCTCGCGACGCTCGAGATCGAAGCTCTTGTGCTCCGTGATATCGGCCCAATACCCGCTGGCGAACGCCGCGCCGCCACGCAGCTTCTGGAACCGCGCATGGCCTTCGATCCACCGTATCTGACCATCGACGCGTACGCGGAACTCGCCTTTCCACAGCTTACCTCTTCTCGCCGCGGCGCGGATTCCCGCCTGCAAAGACGGCAGATCCTCGGGAAACACCGTTCTGAACCGCGCGGCCGGGTCTCGAACCATAGTCTCCGCGTCGACCCCGAGGAGTTGCTTCGCTCCCGCGCCGATGAAGGAAAAGATCGGCAGGGCGTCGGGTGCGGCGAAGTGCGACAGGAATACTACGCAGGGCAGGTTGTCCGTCACATCGCGCAGTTGCTTGTCGCGCTCGCGCAGAGCTTGGAGCTCCAAGGCGGAAGCCTGATCTGTAGTCTGCATAGCGCCCTCCTGCTTGGCTTGGCTCCCCTTGAGCGCCGCCGCAAGAAGCAGGGTGCGTCTAGTGGCTGATCGAGCCTTGCTGCCATTGTGCGCCCGGCCCTCGGGCGTGGGAAGCAGGATATTCGGAGGAAATCCATGCGGCAGACGACTAAGGACGGATTGGCTGAAGCGGAGTTACCACACATGTGCGGGATCGTG
>JBGPMS010000360.1:0-5511 GCA_041487115.1 Gammaproteobacteria bacterium | reverse complement strand
CGAGGCATTCACGAGTACGCGCTTCCTCAGCAACTCAACCTGCCTCACAGCTTCCTTGCGCGCCTTAGCGTCCACGCGTTTCTTGGCGATTTCCGCACTACGTTGCCGCCCGCCCTTCATGACACCCAACGATCCGCTTGACCGGCCCGAAACAGCGGCGCGAAGCGACGCTGTGAAGGGTCCGGGTCGAAGCGGAGGTTAGGGAGCTTTGGACGGATGAAAGTCATCGCTCGCTACTTCATTCCGAAACTTGCCGAAATTGCCTCCCGGGCGCCAAGCGTCGAAGTGCGATGCGGCCTGCTTACAAAATGCCGTAACCTTCTCCGCATCGCCGCTCCGCTCATATAAGATGCAATCCCGCATGAAAGCCAATGCGAGTACACGATTGTAAGCTGTCTTATCGATGGCGCCGGTTTCATACGCTCGGTATGCATAATCAATATAGAAAGCTTGGACTTCCTTCGCGCATTGCGATGGCAATTGTCGGAATGCCGTCCATGAGAAATATTCGACTTCCAGGAGCGCGGCCGTCCCATAGGACTGCAGATCGGGAGGAGCGGCGCTGCAGATGCTCAACCACCATCCGAGAGCGAGAATTATTGTCCGGTGTAGAGGGCGGCTCCAACGCCTGATCATGGTCACTCCCTAACGTGACGCGCGTAACCGGCTCGCAAACGGCAAGCGAAGCGCCGCTGTTTGCGAGTCCGTGTTGACGCGCTGGTTGGGCGTCATTGCTGGATCGCCGCGTCAGGACAGCAGTGCGTCATCGAATCACCTCGTCGGCGCGCACCAGGATCGACTCAGGGAACGTCAGCCCCAGAGATTGCGCAGCCTTGAGGTTGACAACCAGCGTGAACTGAGTTGGCTGCTCGATCGGCAAGTCGGCGGGCTTCGCCCCTTTGAGTATTTTGTCGACATAGTCCGCCGCACGTCGGAACATGGCAGCTCGATCGAGTCCATACGCCATCAGGCCACCGACGTCTACGAACTCGCGCCACCCGTACATGCTAGGGAGCCGGTGTCTGGCGGCAAGTGCGACGATTCTCTTACGGTGCGCGAGGAAGGCCGGGTCGGGAAGCATCAGGACCGCCTGAGACTGACGTCGGGCCTGCTCGAAGGCGCGGTCGAGCACTTTTGGATTTGGCACATCGATGATCCGGAGCTTCAGGCGGCGTGTCGGCGCGATGGCCTTGAGCTCTGTTGTCACGTCCCGCTCGAAGGGGTTGTCCGTGTTTGCGATCACGGCAACGGTCGAGAGCCCGGGAACGGTCTCCTGCAACAATTCCAACCACTTGCCCTCCATATCGGCCCACCCCGAGGACAGTCCAGTCAGATTGCCGCCAGGATGAGCCAGGCTGGCCGCGAGCCCGCTGGCGACGGGGTCGCCCATGTGTGCGACGACGATCGGGACCGTGCTAGTAGCGTTCTTGGCCGCGATGGCGGCCGGCGTGCTGTAGGTAACGAGCACGTCTAGGTTGCGCCCGACCACCTCGGTCATGAGCGCAGGGAGCCGGTCAGTCCGGCCTTCTGCCCAGCGCGATTCAGTGATGAGGTTCTGCCCTTCGACCCAGCCCAGCTCGCGAAGGCGTTCCCAAAATACGCTAACGCCACGCGGGGCGGTGGAAGGCGATTCGAGGCCGACGAAGCCCACGCGCACAACCTTCTGCGCGGGTTCCGCAGCGCGCGCAAGTGGGGAGCCGAGCACGGCGATCGCAGACGCGAAACTCAACGCGAAAGCGAGCAGGGCAAGACGTCGGCTCACCGCATCACCTCATCGGCACGCAGCACACGCGCATGAATCCGTTCCACGCCCGCCTCCTTGGTGACGCCCAACGTAATGCGCATAACCGGCGCGCAAACACCAAGCGCAGCGCGGCTGTTTGGGCGTCCGAGTTCATGGGCGGGTTGGGCGTCACTACAGCGTTGCTCAGCGGATGATCTGGTCTGCCCGAAGCAGGATAGATTCGGGGATTGTAAGCCCGAGCGTCCGCGCAGTTTTGAGGTTGACGACGAGGCCGATCTGAGTGGGCTGTTCAATCGGAAGGTCTGCCGGGTTGGCCCCTCGCAGGACTTTGTCGACGTAGACTGCGGCGCGCTCCCATTGGACTGTTTGATCGGACCCATAGGCCATCAGGCCGCCGGCATCCATTAGATCGAGCAGGCCATACAGGTCGGGGAGCCGGCGTCTTGCTGCGATGTTTGCAATCTGCTTCCTCCGGTGGATGGTCAGCGGATCCGGCACCACTAGAATCGCTTGAGCGTCGGGCCTCATCTGGCGAAGCGCGCGATCCAGTGCGGCAGTATTGCGAACGTCGATGAACCGAAGTCTGAGCGCCAGCTTGGGCGCAGCACCCTTGAGGTGCTCCGCGATCTTCCGAGCAAATAGACTGTCTGGATTCGAAATTACCGCAACTTCCGAAAGCCGAGGTACGATTTCACGTAGTAATTCCAACCACTTGCCACTCATGTCTTCGGCGATCTCGGAGGACAACCCTGTCAGGTTGCCCCCTGGGCGGGCAAGGCTGCTAACGAGCCCTGTACCCACCGGATCGCCCATCGAGGAGCACACGATCGGGATGGTCGTAGTTGCGTCCTTTGCGGCCGCAGCGCCCGGAGTCGTATAGGTAACAATCACGTCCACCTTGCGCGACACGATCTCTCGCGCCAGGGCGGGAAGGCGGTCGACATGACCTTCCGCCCAGCGCGCTTCCACAGTCAGGTTACGCCCTTCGACCCAGCCGAGCTGGTTAAGTCGTTTCCAGAATGCCGGGACGCCTCGCGTTACGCTGTCGGGCGAGCCAGAGTAGATAAAGCCTACGCGCGCGGCTTTCCGCGTCGGCTCTGCAGCTTCCAACATCGGGCTGGAAACGGACGTGGCCAGCGTAGTAATACCAGCGGTGGCGCAAACGCGTAGAAACTGCCGACGTTTCATAACAAGGGGCGACGAGCAGTCAATGTGGTGGCAACCTTTCGCAGACAGCTATCTCGTTGGTGACGCCCAACTAGAAGTCGAACCCATTTGAAGGTTTCGGTTATACGAGACTTGTTTCTACTATTGGAGAAAAGCCTCTATCAGCATAGACCTTTTCCGGCATCTAGACTGGGGAAGTGCGTCTTTCCAGTCCTAGTTCTTGGGCGCGGTTCCAGGGGCAGCAACCACACGCGTCCCTTTGGGGCGGATCACAGGCGCAGCAGCTTCGCCGTGTGCCGCGCGATCATGAGATTTTCGTCGGTGGGAATTACCCAGGCGGACACGCTCGCGCCAGCCTTCGAGATGAGCGGGCCGCCTGCGCGATTCGCCGGCTCGTCCAGCTCCACACCCAGCCAGCCGGACATGCGGCAGATGCGCTCGCGGATGGGCGCAGCGTTCTCACCGATGCCTGCGGTGAACACGATCCCGTCGATTCCGCCCAGCGCTGCGGCGAGCGAACCCAGCTCGCGCACGGCGCGATACACGAAGAGGTCGATCGCCTGTTGTGCCCGCGAGTCGTCCGACTCGAGCAAGGTGCGCATGTCGCTGGAGATGCCCGACACGCCGAGCAGACCGGACTGCGAGTAGAGCAGCGTCTCGATGCTGTTCGCGTCCATGCCCTTGTGCTGCATCAGGTACAGCACCACGCCGGGATCCAGCGAGCCGCTACGCGTGCCCATCATCAGGCCATCGAGCGGGGTTAGTCCCATGGTGGTCGCTACGCTCTTCCCGCCCTGCATGGCGCACAAGGACGCGCCGTTGCCGAGGTGCGCCACGACAACCTTGCCGCGGGTGAGCGCCGGCGCCACGCTTGGGAGCGTCGCCGCGATGTACTCGTAGGACAGGCCGTGAAACCCGTAGCGGCGAACGCCCTCGTCGGACAGCTCTCGTGGGAGTGCGAAGGCTTGCGCCACGGGCGGCTGGCTGCGGTGGAATGCAGTGTCGAAGCAAGCCACCTGAGGCACGCCTGGCACAGCCTCGGCTACCGCGCGAATCGCGGAGAGGTGATGGGGTTGATGCAGCGGCGCGAGGGGGACCAGACTTTCCAGCACACCGATCACGCTGTCGTCGATCACGACCGGGGTGCTGTAGTGCTCTCCGCCATGGACGACGCGATGGCCTACGGCGGCGAGCGTTGCGTCGCCGAAGCGCTGGTGTAGAAACCCGCGCAGGCTCAGGATCGCGCCATGGTGGTCGCGGCCTTGGTCTTGCGGTATCTCGTCGTCGACCAACTTGTCGCCCGTCGCATTCGTGACCGAGAGGTGTGGCCGTGTGCCGATGCCGTCCAGGTTGCCCTTGAAGCGCAGCGCGAGATCGCTTCCGTCACGGGCATACAGCGCAAACTTGATGCTCGAGGAGCCGGCATTGAGGACGAGGATGGCTTTGCTCATGGTCGCTTGCTGCCTCGACGTGTGCGGGCGAGTGAAGTGATATCCTCGAACTCGGCCGTGCGGTCATTGTAGCTGCGTCGATGTTGACGCTGGTGGACTTGGCCCAATTGCACACAAAATCCCCCTCCATCCCCCTTTTTCAAACGGGGAGGTCTTCGCTCCGCCTTCATCAGACAGGCCGGATGGTGCTCGCTCGGATGCCGCGGAGGTCCCGTGGCTGAGCAGGGGCGTCCAGGTCCTAGCCAGCGTAGCGCACTCTCTGTCATCGATGAATTCTTTCGCCTGGAGGCCGCAGGCGGAATGGTTCTCGTCGCTGCCTCGATCGTAGCCCTCGTCTGGGCCAACACGCCGTGGCGCGAGCTGTACCAGGCGCTGCTCCGAACGCCGGTTTCGGTGCAGGTCGGGGCGCTCATTCTGGATAAGCCGCTGCTCCTCTGGATCAACGACGCTCTGATGGCGGTCTTCTTCCTGCTCGTCGGGCTGGAGATCAAACGGGAGGTGCTCGAAGGAGAGCTTGCCAGCGTGCGCAAGGCCGCGTTGCCCTGCGTCGCCGCCGTGGGCGGGATGCTGGGACCCGCGCTAGTCTACTCGGCGATCAACTGGGGCGACCCCGTGGCCCTGCGCGGGTGGGCCATCCCCGCTGCCACGGACATCGCTTTCGCGCTGGGCGTACTGGCTCTTCTGGGCGAACGCGCACCGAGCACTCTCAAGATCTTCCTTCTCGCCCTGGCCATCATCGACGACCTGGGCGCCATCGTCATCATCGCCCTGTTCTACACCGCCGACCTTTCACTGCTGTCGCTGGGTCTCGCGGCGGCCGGCGTGGTCGCGCTGATTGCCCTGAACCTAGCCGGCGTCCGGCGCCTTGCCCCGTACGTGCTCGTCGGCATCTTCCTGTGGGTCTGCGTGCTCAAATCCGGTGTGCACGCCACGCTCGCGGGCGTCGCTATCGGGTTTGCCGTGCCGTTGCGCGGTGTCCGGGAGAACGGCAACGCACCGCTGCGCCGCCTGGAGCACATGCTCCATCCTTGGGTGACCTACGGAATTCTACCGATCTTCGCCTTCGCCAACGCGGGGGTACCGCTCGCGGGCCTGTCTCCGCGCAGCGTCCTCGAGCCGGTGCCGCTCGGCATCGCGCTGGGGCTCCTG
>JBGPMS010000359.1:0-5513 GCA_041487115.1 Gammaproteobacteria bacterium | reverse complement strand
TACAGGTACGACTCACAGATGGACAGCTCGTTGGCCGGCCAGAACATGCGGCGCAGCGCGCCCGGATGCTGCAGCACGATGGTGAAGCGCGCTCTTTGCCCGGGTTCCGCCTCCCACGTCGTGCCGTCCCACAGCCGGACGGCGAAATCGCGCGGACGGTAGCCATCGACAACGCGATGGAGAAACGCGAGGCTCCTCTCGCCCGCCCTATCAGTCAATTGCGCGTGCCGTCTCGCCATCGTCGTGCTCCCCTGACCGGCGCTCTTGTTCGAAGACGGGCGCGGCCTTGTGCGCCGTCATCCGCGCCCGGGTCCCGGTGATCAGTTGCGCGGGCGTCCGATTGAGGCCCCAGGCCAGGCCAACCGCGCTGAGTCCGCGAATCCACCACTTGGTCGGATCCCAGTGGTACCAGCGAGCACCGTTCCGGTAGTCGCCCGGGAATGCATGGTGAAAGTTGTGGTGGCCCTCACCCAGGGTGAGCAGTGCCAGCCAGCCGTTGTCGCGCGAAGAGTTGGCTTCGGAGTAAGGCTGACGGCCAACGTAGTGCGCGGCCGAGTTGACCAGGAAGGTGCCATGCTGCGCCACGACCACACGCAGAAGCCCGCCCCACAGGACGCCGCCCCAAGGCCTGCCGAAAGCGAGGCCGATGAGATAGGCCAGGCCGAAGCCGACGGCGAGCCCAAGGGGAAAGTGGAAGCGGTGCTGCGCCAGTACCAGCGGGTCGCGCTTCAGGTCGGAGACGTTGTCGAGGCTGCGAGGAGTCACATCCTCGTAGAAGATCCAGCCCATGTGGGCCCAGAAGAAACCCTTCCTGCTGTTGTAGGGGTCGCCGTCGCGATCGACGAAGCGGTGGTGGTTGCGGTGGTCGGAGACCCAGTTCAGGGCGGACGTCTGCAGTGCCGCGGCCCCGAACAACAGATAGAAAACCTGCAGGCCTCGATGGCAGTCGTAGGTCCGGTGGCTGTAGTGACGGTGATACCCTGCGGTGATCGAAAGTCCGGTGAGGAGCATCATGGACGAAAAGCATACGAGATCTCCTGCGTGGAAGCCCTGGTTGTACGCATACAGTCCTACGGCTACTACGGCGACAAGCGGGGAAAAAAGCAAGAAGACAACATTCCCCCAGTTGAGTTGCCCCTGACCAGCCATTCTCCCTCCCTCTCCCGTTTCACTTCTTTGTCTTTTGCCTGACTGAGCATTTCGCCCAAGTCTCAGCGCATCGGCTCGCACACCAGAGCGGCATCGATCCGCTCGATCAAGGCATAGGTCCGCGGATCACCGGGGTCGGCAGCGAGCGCGGCATAGACGTCCTGTCGCAGGGCGCCACGCAGGTCAGCCAGTGCCTGTTGCAGCACGAAGGGACCCGCGACGAGGAGGTCCTGCACACGGCCGCCGAACGCTTCGATGCGCACGCCGAGGCGGTGCTTCAGGTCGCGGTGCGCAGTACCCGGCGCCTCGTGCTCCGGGTTGACATCACCGAATGTATCGAGCGCCCTGTCGAGCCTGTCTCCCAGCCGGCATACCTCCGCTCGCACGGTTACGACGTGCCGCTCTACCCGTGGATCGCGTCCGGCACGCGCGCTCTCGCCCGGCACTCGGAGATCCCAGACCAGGCCAAGCCGCGAGAGGACCACCAGCACACCGTATGACGCATCGAGCTCCCACCAGCGCAAACCCATCCGCGCCGAGTTCGGGAAGCAGTGGTGGTTGTGGTGGAATCCCTCGCCCATCGATACGACGCCGAACAGCCAATGGTTGCGGCTGTCATCGGGAGTCGGGTAGCGCCGGTAGCCGCCGAGGCAATGACTGACCGACTGCACCCAGTGGATCATGTGGAGGATGATGACGGTCGCGACGAAGAAGCCCCATACGATGCCGACAACGCCGAACAGCCAGTAGCAGCACCCCAGATACAGCAGCTTGAACAGCGGGTCCCACCGCTCGAGCCACAGGAGCTCCGGGAAGCGGGCGAAATCGCGTATCTTCGACAGGTCCACGTTGCGGTGTTCCCGGTTCAGGAACCAGCCGCAGTGGGCGTAGACAAAGCCGTGGTAGTGCGGCGAATGCAGGTCGTGAGGGGTGTCCGCGTGCTGGTGGTGATAACGGTGTGTCTGGGCCCACCAGAGCGGGCTGCCGAGCACGGTCAAGGCCCCGTACACGCCCAACAGGAATTGCATCGGCCGCGAAGTGCGGAAGGAGCGATGTGCAAAGTAGCGGTGGTAGACGATAGACACCCCGAAGGCCCGGAGTAAGAGGGCCCCGCACAGCACGCCGAGAGCCTCGACGCTCACGCCCGTGTAGAAAACGCCCAGGCAGCCGAGGTGAATCAGCGCATAGACGACTACAGCAGGTGGGCTGAAGCGCGTGCGGCTGTCCCGCGCGTCGTGTGACTTGCCCTTTGGCTGCTCGACCTCGCCGCCGGCGGCGCGCTGTCCGCTCGCACAGCCGGCAAACTCGAGCGCACGGTTCAACCATCTCCGGCTATACGCGGAACTCCCCACAGTGGTCTCCCGAGGATCGGACTTTTCTATTCTTGATTGCTACGAGCTTGAGTCTGAGTCAGGTTACGCCGAGCGGCCATAACCACCCCGTCGCTTCGCGCCACCCGCTCCTTGAAAAGGAGGGGAGGAAAAGTTCTTTCCCCTCCTGCCGGAGGGGTGCCTGCGCAGCAGGCGGGGTGGTGGGAGCCTGCTCACGGCTGCGCTTCGTTGATAATCAAGTTTCGATTTGGCATTGCGTCGGGCTAGTGATAGTCACCGGCCGGATCGAACCCGGCGCCTTCCTCGAAGACTCCCTTGCCCGGGACATGATTGATCTCCAGCCGCACTCCGGCAGGGTCTTCGAACAATACCGAGTAGTACCCAGGCGCCCACGGGCCTTCTTCGGGCGGGTGGATCATCCTGGCCTTCTGCTCCTGCAGAAAACCATAAACGCTATCGATGTCTGCGCGGCTCCGGGCGCGGAAACAGATGTGATGCAGCCCCACGCCTCCCTGCGTGAACCGGTCCGAGCTGTGCTGTTCATCGCAACGACCGACCCCCACTGCCGTGCGTCCACCGACGAAGTAGATGCTGTCCTGGCCGCTGAACACGCGCTTCAGCCCCAGGAAGGGCAGCAGGGCCTCATAGAACGGCCGACACTTGTCCCATTCACTCACGGTCAGAATGATGTGCGCCACGCCGTTGATCTCGATCATCGTCCTCCTCCACAGAATCTCCGCCGCCGCGAGCGTTGCCTCGACCTGGACCGACTCGCGACGTCCTGTTCGTCCCCACCCTGGAGCTCGCGGAACGCGACCCGCAAAATGGAGGGTATTGTTATCTGCGTTAACACAATTTCACCACTCAAAATGCAACTGCTTGATGTCCTGGAAATAAAAAAGTCGTTGCCTCCCGACATTGCAGCTTTTGACAAGTATCCGCGCAGATCCGCCGCGTTCACGGCAGCGCGAAAACGATCAGCGTCAGCGAAGCGGGCTGCGCTTGCCAGAAGCCCGCCGTCATCCCGGACACCGCGGCCACGTATTGCTTGCCGCCGACCGCATAGCTGATCACACCGCCCGTGATCGGGCCACCCACATTGAAGCGATATACGGGGCTGCCGTTGCTCGCATCGAGGACGAGGAAATCGCCGGTCAGCTCGCCCGTGAGTATCACGTTGCCGGAGGTCGCCGTCACCGCCCCCAGCATCGGCCGGCTCGACGGGTACTTCCACACCACCTCGCCGGTCGAGGCCTTCACTGCCGTGAGCCAGCCGCGGGATTTTTCCAGCGGGTCGTAAGTGAAGGACCCGCCCATGAAGAGCTGGCCCGCGATGAATCGTGGCTCCTCGTCCCGCTTGAACACGCCACACCAGTCCACCGCCGGCACCACCATCAAATCTGTTTGCGGGTTGAAAGCGGGCGCGCTCCACTCCATTCCGCCCACCAGGCCGGGGCAGGCGTAGACGCCCTCTTCGGTCGGGTCGGCGTCGGCGTTGAGGCGCGTGGTCACCGGAACGGCGTAGAGCTGCTCGTGGCTCTCCCGGTCCACCAGACGCAACAACCCGTCTTTGCCGCCCAGGGTCACGACATCGCGCCGCGCACCGTTGATGGTCGCGGTGAACAGCGGAGCGGTAACCGGCAAGTCCCAATCGTGGGTGTCCTGCGGCACGGTCTGCTTGTACCACTGCAGCTTGCCGGTCCGCGCGTCCAGCACGACCATCGCCCCGGTATAGAGGTTGGCTCCGGTCCGCAACCCGGCAAACATATCCGGTGCAGGATTGCCGACCGGGACGTAGACCAGCCCCTTGGCGGCGTCCAGCGAAGGCGTGGTCCAGATCCCACCGCCAAGGCGCAACTTGGCCTCGACAGAACCCCAGGTTTCGGCACCCGGCTCGCCATCTTGCGGGATGGTGTTGAACCTCCACACCGGCTTTCCGTCCGCCAGGCGGAACGCGCCGATCCAGCCCTTGATGCCATACTCCGAGCCGGCAGGTCCGATGATTACGAGATCCTCGTAGATCAACGGCGTCATGCCCAGGGCTTCGAACTTCTCCGAGTCGGCCGCCTTGACCTCCCAGAGCACCTTGCCGCTCTCCGCATCGAGCGCGAGGAGATAGCCGTCCTGCGTGCCGCGTACGACTTTGCCGTCCTTGATCGCCGCTCCGCGGTTCTTGATCGAGGAGTTTCCCTGCTTGGCCTTCTCCTTCCAGTCGTGCCGCCACTTCACCTTGCAGGTGGCGGCGTCGAGCGCGACGGTCAACTGCGGCGCGGTGATGTACATCACGCCTTTGTATACGAGCGGGTTGGTCTGCGAGCGATTCAGGTCTGCGCCCTGGTACAGACACACCGGCCGCAACGACGCCGCGTTGGCTGGGGTGATCTGCTTGAGATCCACGAAGCGAACGCCCGCGTAGTCGTGGTTCGGCAGCAGCCACTCCGTACTGCGATCCGCGTGGTTCAACTCGTCCTGAGTGGGTCCACTCTGCGCGAGCGCCGGCGGGCAAGACGCCGCGAGCATCGCGAGCGAGGCGAGCGCAATCCAAGGCTGTTTCATATCTCCCCCCATCGTTCTATTGGCAGAAATCATCGAGGCTGCAAAGTAATCCGCTTCAGGTCTGCGGGGCTGGGCGTCAGCTCGGCTTCGCCCGCCGGATAGGCGTTCGCCTTCAAGACGAAAGCCACGATGTCAGCGTACTGCTGCTTGGCGAGACTGCCGGGCGCGCTATAGGGCATCTGCATGCGGACGATATAGAACAGATCGTCCAGCGTATGCTGCCCGTCGGCCCAGCGGGAAAGGAATACCCCTCCGGCCAGCGGCGCAGCGGGATTGCCTTCGAGCTTCGCACCGTGACAAGCCGTGCAATACTGCTCGTATAGGCGCTCGCCGCGTGTCGCTTGCGCTTCGCTGTAGAGGCCGGTGTCGGTGCCTGCCTCTGCGGCAGGTGATGGGCACCTGAACGACGTCAGCCCAAGCGCCAGGACCGCGTATAGGAGCCACTTCCCGAAACGTCCGGAAACAGCGCGGCAAGAT
>JBGPMS010000358.1:0-5514 GCA_041487115.1 Gammaproteobacteria bacterium | reverse complement strand
TCGACGCTGTATACCTGGACCTGCACGGTGCGATGGTCACCGAGGATCTGGAGGATGGCGAAGGCGAACTGCTCGCCCGCGTGCGCAGCGTAGTCGGGAACGATGTGCCCGTCGTCGCCAGCCTCGACCTGCATGCCAACGTCACGCGGCGCATGGTGGAGCTGGCGGATGTGCTGATCGCTTACCGCACCTACCCGCACGTCGACATGGCCGAAACCGGAGAGCGTACCGCGCATTTCCTGCTGCGCCGCTTCGAGGGCCTGCCGCGCCCGCACGCTGCGCTCAGGCGCGTGCCCTTCCTGATTCCACTGCAAGCGGCGTGCACGATGCTGGAGCCCGCGCAGTCGATCTATGCCCAGTTGAGCAAGATGGAAGACGGGGCCATTCCCACCCTTTCGTTCACGCCCGGCTTTCCAGCCGCTGATTTCCCCGAATGCGGCCCGGTGGTGCTCGCGTACGGGCAGTCGCCGTATGCAGCCGCGCAGGCGGCGGACAACCTGCGCACGTCGATCGAAGCGCTGGAGGCGGAGTTCGACTTCCCGGTGTACACACCCGACGATGGCGTGCGACGCGCGATCGCGATAGCAGGACGCGCGACCCGGCCGGTCGTCATCGCCGACACCCAGGACAACCCGGGCGCGGGCGGCAACTCCGACACCACCGGGATGCTGCGCGCACTGGTGGGCGCCAACGCGCAGCGAGCGGCGCTGGGCCTGATGGTCGATCCCGAAGCTGCGCTCGCCGCGCACGGCGCCGGTCAAGGCGGCACCATCGAGATCGCGCTCGGCGGCAAGTCCCGCGTCCCCGGCGACGCGCCCTTCCGCGGCCGCTTCGCGGTGGAGCGCCTGTCCGAAGGCCGGTTCACTTGCACGGGGCCGTTTTACCGCGGCGCGCGCATGAACCTCGGGCCATCGGCATGTCTTCGCATTGGCGGCGTGCGCGTGGTGGTCGCTTCCGACAAGCCGCAGATGGCGGACCAGGAAATGTTTCGCTTCATCGGCATCGAGCCCACCCAGCAGGCGATCCTGGTCAACAAGAGCTCGGTGCACTTCCGCGCCGACTTCACGCCCATCGCCGAAGAAATTCTCGTCTGCAAGGCACCGGGTCCCATGCTCGCGGATACGAGCGACTTCCCGTGGAAGAACCTGGCGCCTGGCATCCGGTTGAAGCCGAGAGGGCGCGCGTTTGCGCGGGGTTGACGGCTTTAAATCCCCCTCCCTCACGCTACCCTCTCCCAGAGGGAGAGGGGTCTTATCTCTGCCAGGGAGAGGGGGCTATTTGTTGGAGGAGACATGACAATAAGATCGAGTGGCCTTCTCGCCGCCGCGCTGCTCGGGGTGGCGCTGCAGCCCGCCTGGGGCGCGAAGCAGTACGGACCCGGCGTCACGGACTCCGAAATCAAGGTCGGACAGACCATGCCCTACAGCGGCCCGGTGTCGGCCTGGGCCACGCTGGGCCGGGCCGAGGCGGCCTATTTCAAGATGCTCAACGAGCAAGGCGGGGTGAACGGCCGCAAGATCGATCTGGTGAGCCTCGACGACGGCTACAGCCCGCCGCGCACGGTCGAGCAGACGCGCAAGCTGGTCGAGCAGGACGAGGTGTTGGCGATTTTCAGTCCGTTCGGCACGCCCACCAACACGTCGATCCAGAAGTACCTCAACGCCAAGAAAGTGCCGCACCTGTTCCTGGCCGCCATCGGCACCAAGTGGGCCGATCCGCAGCGCTTTCCCTGGAGCATCGCGCTGTGGCAGGACCAATACACCGAAACCGCCGTGCACGCCAAGTGGCTGCTGAACAGCCATCCGAACGCGAAGATCGCCGTGCTGTATCAGAACGACGACTTCGGCAAAGACTATCTCAAAGGTCTGAAGGACAGCCTCGGCCAGAAAGCGGCCGCCATGATCGTGGGCGAGGCCTCCTACGAGGTCACCGATCCTACCATCGACTCGCAGATCATCGCACTCAAGAGCTCGGGTGCCGACACGCTGGTCTCGTTTGCTTCGCCCAAGTTCGCCGCGCTGTCGATCCGCAAGATCTATGACATCGGCTGGAAGCCGCTCCACATCGTCGCGCAGCCGGGCACGTCGGTGGGATCGGTGTTGCGGCCCGCCGGCCTGGAAAAATCGGTGGGATTGATCGCCGCTTCGTTTCTGAAAGACCCGACCGACCCGCAGTGGCGAGACGACCCGGCCATGAAAGCGTGGCTGACCTGGATGCAGAAGTACTATCCGGAAGGCGATGTAACCGATTGGTTCAACGTGTACGGGTACACCGTCGCGCAGGCGCTGGTCCACGTCCTCAAGCAGTGCGGCGACAATCTGACCCGCGAGAGCGTAATGAGCCAGGCCACGAGCTTGAAGGATCTGGAGCTGCCGCTCCTGCTGCCGGGAATCCGGATCAACACGTCCGCCACCGAATACCACACCATCAAGCAGTTGCGGCTGCAGCGCTTCGACGGCAAACAGTGGGTGCGGCTGGGGGAGGCGGGCGCGCAGTAGCGAGGATTTTGCACAGGCACTACGAGATTCCGAACAGCGGCGGCCACGGTATCATCGACGGTGGCTGCGGGCCTGGTGGCTCGACGTACTCGAGCCCGTAGTAGACGGTCACGAAGTCCCGGCCGGTCCTGCCGATCCCACCGGCGATGTGCCCGAAGGTGCTGGCTCGGCTCGCGTCGCGCAACACGCGGTAATTCCTCCGCAGGTAGATCGAAGTGGCCGCTCAGCCGGGCGAAGATCGAGTCCAGTTCCTCCATCCGCAGCCGCACGCGATACATGTTGATGTCGAACGAGTGGCGCGGATTGCCTTCCTCCGTCGCCTCCATATAGAAGATGTCCCGATGCGGGACGCGGGACGCGGCGGCGCGCAGAACGCTGCGGGTGACATCCATGAGCGCGCCAGTCGTGAGCGGACCGAGCAAGTCGGCGACCCTCCCGAGCATGCTCTCGACGGTCAGAAAGGGATGCCAGACATAGCGGGTCAGCACCGGAGCACCGTCGCCAGCCACCGCCCATTTGAAGCCCAGATGCATGAGCTGCGGGTCGGAACTGCCCGGCCGGCTCTGCATCTGCGCTTCGACCTTCTCGTAGAACTCGAGGTAAGCCTTATATAGCCGCGCCGATTCGTTCTCTTCGAACCCGAAGTGGACGTACTGCGAGTCGGGCAGCTGCGCCCGGTAGAGATCCAGAAGGGTGTGCGGCATTCCGAGCTGCGCGCAGACATCGAGTATCCGCTGGTCTGCCACGTCCCCGAGCCGCTGCTTGCGAAATCCCAGCAGGAACCGGTTCGCCAGCAGCCGCCCAGCGCTGAGCCGGAAGGAGCGCTCGAACCCGTACTTGATGCCGAGCCCCGCCACCAAATTCTTGACCTGCTCGGCCGCGTCGTCCATCCCCTCACCCTAGCCCTCTCCCAGAGGGGAGAACGCTGTTGGTGTTTTTGGAGCCCTGCATCAGCACGCGGGCAGGGACGCACGACAGCGATCGCGCGACCACATCGGCATCCCCCTCTCCCTTGATGGGAGAGGGTTGGGGTGAGGGTGGCGCTCGGCGGTACTGCGCAAGTCACCGCTACGTCCACGACCGATCGTTGCATCTGGAGCGCTCTACTTCATAACGCGGCCAAGCCGGCGCGCGCGACTACACCGTCCTGGAACGACTGCACACCGGACACGCCGATCCCGCCGACATACTGACCGTCCTTCACCAGCGGAACGCCGCCTTCCAGCGGCACCACGCCGGGCAACCCCATCATCACCACTCGCCCTTCGACCACGTTGTCTTCGATCGTCTTGGTCGGCCGCTTGAAGAGGATGGCGGCGCGCCCCTTTTTCTCGGCGATCCGGCTGGACGCCTTTTGCGTTCCATCCAGGCGCTCGAGGTACATGAGGTGGCCGCCGTCGTCCACCACCGCGATCACGACCGCCCAACCATTCTTCTGCGCCTCGGCACGCGCCGCGGCGGCGACGCGCTTGGCGTCCTCCAATGACAGCGTCAGGGACTGGAGCATTCGCACCTCTCCTGTCAGTGTGCAACCTCGAACAGATCCTTGTAGATGCACCCGTCCTTCATGACCAGCTTGATGTTGGCGGGCACTTGCAGCAGGCGGACATCTTCATGGGGCTCACCGGCGACCACTACCAGGTCGGCGAGAAAGCCCTTTGTCACCTCGCCCGCCTGACCTTCCAGCATCATCGCCGCCGCGCCGGTGCGCGTTGCAGCGACCAGCGCTTCCGCATCCGAGTAGCCGAAGAAGCGCACGAAGTGCTCGAGGTCGCGGGCGTTGGTCCCGTGCGGCGTCCACGGGAAGCCGTAGTCGCCGCCCACGATGACGCGCAGGCCGCGCTTGCGCAGCTCGGCGAAGACCCGCTGCGCGCACTCGAACTGGTCGACCACGCCGTTCAGCTTCGCCTTCTCGTAGGTGATGCCCCACGCCTCGGCCTCGAAGATGGTGTTGTGCAGCAGTCCCACCGCCGGCGCCACGAAGATCCGGTCGCGGGCGGCTTCCAGGAGGTCGAGGCACTCTTCGTCCGCGTACTCGCAGTGGTAAAGAAAATCGATCTCGCTTTCGAGTGCGAGCTTGATCGACGCGGCGGCGCGGACGTGGGCGGCGATCCGCTTGCCGTGAGCATGGGCCGTTTGTGCCGCCGCGCGCACCTCGCCGTCGCGCATGATCGTCTGGTGCGGACGTGAGCCGGGGATGGTCTGATTCCCCGAGATGTTCAACTTGAGCGTGTCCACCCCCTCCCGCAACAGGGTCCTGCAAGTCCGCGTCATCTGATCGACACCGTCGACCACCAGCGCGATCGATTCGCGATAGATGTGCATGCGGCGCTCGTCGCCGAGATTCCCGGTATTGGTCAGCTCCGGGCTGGCGGCCAGCAGCCGCGGACCCGGGATGCGCCCCGCATCGATCTCGTTACGAATCACGACATCGAGGCGCGGCTTCGCCGACCCGCCGCTCACACACGACGTGAAGCCCGCTTCGAGGACGGTTTTCGCGTGGTGCATCGTTTGCAGCGTATGCTCCTCGGGCGGCACGTCGCCGGTATCGGCGATGTCGGCCTTGTGCAGAAACGGCAGGTGCGCATGGCCATCGACCAGGCCCGGGATCACGGTGTGGTTCGAAATATCGATCCGCCGCGCCGCCTGCATTCCGCGGGGGGCCTGCGGCCACAGCTGGGCGATGCGGTTGCCCTCGACCAGGACGTCGGCCGGGAACGCAGGCCTGCCGCTCCCATCCCAGACCGCTCCCCCCTGCAACAAAACCGTTTCCATCGCGCCTCCATGTCCGTTGCGAGAGGGTAGCAGAGTCTAGGGAGAGGTACGACCCGACTGGTGGCTCGCGGGCGCGGTTCGCGATATGCTCTGCGGCCCGAACGGCCCACGCGTCCCATCTCATGATCAAGGATTGGCTGCTCGTCTGGCTCGGCGTGATCGCCATCGGCTTTCTGGCGGTGCGCGGCCTGCGCAACTTGCGGCGGAACGTGCGTGCGCCAAACCCTCCTGCCCCCACGCT
>JBGPMS010000357.1:0-5552 GCA_041487115.1 Gammaproteobacteria bacterium | reverse complement strand
TGGCGATCGGCGATCCAATGCGCAAAGCAAGGGGCTCCCGCGGCCAGCATCTCCTGCGTGATCACGTAGCGCACGAGGCTGGAGAGCCCCTGGCCGCCGTATTCCTTCGGCCAGGTGACGCCGATGAACCCGGCCGCGCCGGCACGGCGGGTGAACTCCGCGTCGAAGGTGCTCCAGGAGCAGCGATGCGGGGCAAAGCGGCCGGCGTCGCGCTCCGCATCGAGTAAGGCGCGGACGCGGCGGCGAACCGCGACAGCTTCCGGCGGCAGGTGGGGCGGATCGAATTGAAACGCGTGCATGGCGTTAGCGTCCTGTCCCATTAATTCGCGGCCGAAAACCCGACGAGAATCGGCGCCATGCTGTGTTGCGAATCCTCGCCAGGTGTGCGCACCGGAGCGCGGAGCAGGGGCCCCTTTGGGGATGCGACCGTGTAGGTGCGCAGAAGAACGCGCTGGACCCGGTGCGCCGGCATCCCGCTCCCGGGTCGCATCCCCGCAAGCGGGGCCCCTGCTCCGCCGTGCGCGGGCGCACCTGGCTGCGGTTCGCGCCTGGCCTGACGCCGATTTCGCGGGTTTTCCAACCGTTCATGGTCTGCCACCAATACAGTTCCGGCCTGCGTTCCCGAATGCCCGAGTTATTCCACGAATCAATGGGACAGGACACTAGCCTGGCACGCCGGTCAGTCGATCGCGAGCAGCTCTACCTCGAAGACCAGCGTCGCGTCGGGCGGGATGACGCCTCCCGCGCCGCGTGCGCCGTAGCCGAGGGCGGGCGGGATGGTGAGCTTGCGCGTGCCGCCCACCTTCATGCCCTGGACCCCTTCGTCCCAGCCCTTGATGACGCGGCCCCCGGCGAGCGGAAACGCGAACGGGTCGTCGCGATCCTTGCTCGAGTCGAACTTCTTCCCGTCGGTGAGCCAGCCGGTGTAGTGGACGGTGACGTTCTGGCCGGCGGCTGCGGCGTCGCCTTCACCAACGAGGACCTCTTCTATGATCAGGCCGCTGGGCGTGGTGGTCGTGGACATGGGAACCTCGTTGATGGAGAAGGCGCCATTGTAGACCGGCGTTGCGTTCTTGCCCCGCGTCCGGATTGCCTGGTCGTGTACCCCATCGAGTAAAGGGCGCCGGACAGGACGAATCTGGGCACTGGATTGAGGTTGGTTGGTGCCTTGAATGGCCGGCCCCGACCCAAAAGCGACACGCACTGTTTCCGAATCCGGACGTTCATTCGAAGAAAAGCGGACACTCGGACGCTCGCCACATCCGTGGGGAGCGATCGACCCCTTATAGCGGACGATACCGATTGCAGATCATTTCCGGCCTTCCGTTGCGGCGGGTCGGAGCGTGAAAAAGACGCTTGCCCCGCGCTCCGGTGCGCCCTCCGCCCACACGCGGCCGCCGTGGCGCTCGACGATCCGGCGAACGGTCGCGAGCCCGATCCCGGTTCCGGGAAATTCGCTCTCGGTATGAAGCCGCCGGAAGGGCTGGAAGAGCTTGTCGGCATAGGTCATATCGAAGCCGGCCCCGTTGTCGCGCACGACAAACACCTCGCTCCCGTCGCTTTGTTCCGTCCCGAACGCGATCCTCGGTTCATCGGTCTTCGCCGTGAATTTCCAGGCGTTCCCTAGCAGGTTGTCGAGCAGGATGCGCAAGAGCCCGCTGTCCGCCTCCGCGGTGAGCCCCTCCTGAATCAGCAGGCCGACCTTCCGCCCAGGCTCCTTGCGCTTCAGCTCCTCGCCGACGGTCCGGGCGAGCCGCGAGAGGTCGACAGGGTTGCGACGGAGGTCGGCGCTCGCGACGCGCGAAAGCTCCAGCAGGTCGTCGATTAGCTCGCCCATTCTGTGCGCCGCCTCGCGGACTCTGCCGAGGTGTTGCCGGCCTTGGTCGTCGAGCTGTCCTGCGCAGTCCTCGAGCAGCATCCTGCTGAATCCGTCGATGGCCCGCAGCGGCGCCCGCAAGTCGTGGGACACGGAGTAGCTGAATGTTTTCAGCTCCTCGTTGGCGCGCATGAGCTCCGCGTTCAGCTCGTCGCGCGCCCGCGCCATGGTGAGATGCGTGCGCACCCGCGCGAGCAGCTCCTGGGCCGTGAACGGCTTGGCAAGGTAGTCGTCCGCGCCCGCGGACAGACCTTCGAGCGAGGCTTCCTGTCCCGCGCGCGCCGAGAGCAGGATGACCGGCAACGTGCGCGTCTCGGGATCCTCCCGCAGCGCACGCACCAGGCCCAAGCCATCGAGGTTGGGCATCATCACGTCGCTCAGGACGAGGTCCGGTTTTCTCGCTCGGACGGCGGCGAGCGCTTCGCGGCCGTCCGCCACCACCTCCACGTTGTAGTGGGGCGCAAGCAGGCTTGCGAGGAAGGTGCGCAAGTCACTGTTGTCGTCGGCGACAAGGACGCGGGCGCTGCTCTTTGCTGAAGCCGAGGTGACCGGCTGCGACTCGTATGGCAGCCATTGCAGCGCCTCGTCGAGATACGCCGCCGCGCTGCTCGCTACCGATGCGGCGTCCGGGGACTCGGCCACGACGTGCTCCGTCGGCAGGTGGTCGCGTCCGCCGCGGAGCATGACCGTGAATTCGGTGCCCTTGCCTTCCTCGCTCTCCACTCGGATCTCGCCGCCGTGCAGCTTGACGAGCTCATGCACGAGCGCAAGGCCGATGCCGGTGCCCTCATACGAGCGCGAGCGCGCGCCCTCCACCCGGTGAAACCGCTGGAAGATCTTCGCGAGCTCGTGCCGCGGAATACCCGCGCCGGTGTCCTTCACCGTAAGACGTGCGCCGCCGCCCTGCACCGGCGCAAGGCGCACGGTCACAGCGCCCTCGAAAGTGAACTTGAGCGCGTTCGAGAGGAGATTCATAACGACCTTCTCCCACATGTCGCGGTCCATGTAGAGCGGCGCCGGCAGCGGCGGGCAGTCCACCTCGAAGGAAAGCCCCGCCTTCTCCAACGCCGAGCGGAACGCGCTCGCCAGATCGGCGGTGTAGCGCGCGAGGTCGGTCGGCGCGAAGCGTGCGGAGTGCCGCCCGGCCTCCATGCGCGAGAAATCGAGCAGCGTGTTCACCAGCCGCAGCAGGCGCAGCGCGTTGCGATGCATCTGCAGAAGCCGCTCCCGCGCCTCGGCACCGAGCTCGCGCTCGGCGAGCAGCGTTTCCAGCGGCCCGAGCAGGAGCGTGAGCGGGGTCCTGAACTCGTGGCTGACGTTGCCGAAGAATGCGGTCTTCACCCTATCGATCTCGGCCAGCGCCTGAGCCCGCTTCTTCTCTGCCTCGTAGGCACGGGCGTTGGCGATAACGTTCGCCGTCTGATCCGCGGTAGCCCGAAAAAACCTTCGATACCCATCTTCGAGCGCACGGTGCGGGCTGATGCCAGCAACGAGAAACGCGTAAGGCGCCGACTGGCCTACACGAGAAAGCGGCAGGACGATCGCTCCTTGGGGCCGCGCGTTCCAGCGACCTGTCGGTAGTGGCCCGAAGCGCGAGGAGAGGTCATCGATGACGAGCTCCCGAGCGGTTTGAATGACCTCCACAAAGGGCCAGGAAGCCGAACTCGCGCCACCCTCCCTGATCGGTACGTGAGCGGGCTTGGCGGGACCCTCATACTCCTTCCAGCCGCTCACGGCGACGAGTTGTGCGTCATCGGCCTCCTCGTTCAGAACATAAAGAAGCGAAAATGGGAGATCCAGCTCGTAGGCTGATAGGACCTCCGCGGCAATGCGGTACGCTTCGTCCTCGGATCTTGCTTCGGCCGCCCGCGCGGCCAAATCGTGCAACATCCGGATCTGACGTTCGCTCTGCACCTTCGCAGTCGTTTCCTGCACCGTATTGAGGAGGCCGCCGACACGCCCGTCATCCCCAGGGACCGGGCTGTATGAAAACGTGAAGTACGTCTCCTCGAGCATGCCTCCGCTGTTGATGAATAGCTGGAGGTCCTCCGTCCACGTCGCTGGACCACCTTCCTGGACGCCCCTCGCCATGGGCCCGGCAACGTCCCAAACCTCGGCCCATACCTCCGCAGCTGGAGCGCCAAGTGATGCGGGGTGCTTGTCCCTCAGGATGGGACGGTATGCGTCGTTGTAGAGGTGCAGGAGCTCGGGTCCCCACCAGAGCAGCATGGGAAAGCGGCTGCCAAGGACGACGCCCAGCATGGTTTTGAGACTACTCGGCCAGCCTTCGACCGGGCCGAGCTTCGTCTTGGACCAGTCCATCGCGCGCATGATCGCGCCCATCTCGCCCCCGCCGACAAACAGGTCCTTGGCGGGAGTGCCGACAGAGGCGGCGGCGTCTGACGGGTTTACGGCATTGGACTTGGCGTCCAGTACGCTCTTATCCGTCATCTGCTCGGCGCTGCGCTGCTGGTTGCATCAATAACCTGTTCCACTTTTCCGCCCTAAGCATCTTTAGTTGGCAGTCAGAATAGACGCTGTGTGCGGTGCATTAGCTGGCAAAACAAACTGAGTGACACCGACGCGTAAACCAAGCAGAAAGCAGGCCGAGCACACGACCAAAGCGGGCCGCAACGATCAGACCAATGATCTGGAGTCTGACTATTGAATCACCGGACGTCCACGTCCGGCTATACATTCGAAGCAAAAGCTGCCCGAATTGCGTTAACTCTCTGATTTGACCTCATCATATCGACGCCTCCCGCTATCAACAATCTGCAACCCCGGACGTAGATAGTCGCGAACGTCGCGCTCCGTTACCCACCTAAATCGCACGATTGGTTAATCAAGTGAATCAGGAGAGAAGTATTGAATGCCGCTTCTGGCCGGATTGAGACTGTCAGTCGACGGACTGCAGGCGACCCCACTCCGGACGGTCGTATTCCCCGGAAGCGGACATCCAAAGTCAGCCCTGTCCCGGCCCAACGGAATTGTCCTAGCAGCAAAGCTTTTGATCAGGATCAAATGTCGGCTTTGAAGTTCGCCTATGCTGTGTCTGTGAGTTCTGTTGAGCGAGTGCACGCGGCGCGCACCGCCTGAAAGAACGGTATATATGATTTCTTTTCAGGACCTCGGGAAGGATAATCGATGACAAGCGTGGCGCAGATTCTCAGGTCGAAGGCTGACCAAACTGTCTACACGATTACGCCCACGGCATCGGTGTTCGATGCCGTAAAGATGATGGCCGACCGGAACATAGGCGCGCTGGTGGTAATGGAAGGCGCGAAGATCGTCGGCATCATTTCCGAGCGCGACTACGCGCGAAAAATCGTTCTCATGGCGCGGTCGTCAAAGGATACGCCGGTGCGCAACATCATGACCTCGTCGGCGATGTATGTGAGTCCCCTGCAAAGCAGCGAGGAATGCATGGCGCTGATGACGGAAAATCGGGTACGCCACCTGCTCGTCATCGACAGCGGCAAACTGATAGGCCTTGTCTCCATCGGGGACTTGGTGAAGGACATCATATCGGAGCAAAAATTCATCATTCAACAGCTCGAACATTACATCGCAGGGTAGCAGAGTTGAGCACCCAAGGCGCAGATCGAAGCCCTCGGGGTCATGGAGTTCGTGCCATGGACCAGTTTCGCGCGCATCGTGCAGCGCTACTCCGGCA
>JBGPMS010000356.1:0-5559 GCA_041487115.1 Gammaproteobacteria bacterium | reverse complement strand
CCGTACCTCGATTCGCGCGAGCTCATCGCGCAGATGCACACGCTTGCGCCGCAATGGCTGCGAGGCTGCCGGCTGCGGCCCTGCTGGTTCGAACCCACCTTCCACAAGCACGCCGGCAAGTTGTGCGCGGGAGTGCAGATCCACGTGGAGGACGCCGCCTACGATCACGAAACCTTTCGCCCATGGCGCCTGCAAGCCCTAGCCTTCAAAGCGCTCAAGCAACTGCGGCCCGACTACGATCTGTGGCGCGACTTTCCCTACGAATACGAACGAGACCGGCTGGCGATCGACCTCATCAACGGCAGCGAGCTGCTGCGCCGCTGGGTCGACGATCCCGGCGCCACGCCCGCCGACCTGGACGCGCTGGCCGAACCCGATGAAGCATCCTGGCGCGAGGAGCGCGAGGCGGTGCTGCTCTACCGCTGACGCCAGGCTCCTTCCGCCAGGGTATGCCTTGACGCCGTCCAGGCGTGGTATTACGGTTCCCGCTTACCGACGAAGGAGGGGAAGAATCTTTCTCTCCCCTCCTTTTCAAGGGGTGGCGCGAAGCGCCGGGGTGGTTACGGCCGTTCGCCGTAGCCTCACGCAGGCCGAAGCTCGTACGCAATCAAGTTACTGTTCGACTACCTATGGCCATTGCAGCTATCAGCCTTGAGCTCCCCCAGGCGCTCAAGGCCCGCGTTGAAGCGGCAGCCGAGGCCGCCGGGAAAACTCCTCATGCGTTCATGGTCCAGGCCATCGAGAGGGAAACCGCGCGCGCCGAGCGCGACGATCAATTTGCCGACGAAGCTTTCGAAGCCGAGCAGGAGATGCAAGGCAGCGGAGAGTACTTCGCGGCTGGAGACGTGTTTAGGTACGCAATAGCGCGCGCCGAGGGGAAACCCGCGCGGCGCCCCAACCCAAAGCGCTCGCGCAAATAGCCTGATGAAAGCCCCCGTTCGCGCTGAGCGTAGCAGCGAAAAGCTGCAGAGTCGAAGCGTGCTGGTGGCTGATCTGCCAACCTTCATGTTTCGACCCGCTGCTAACCCACCTTTCCTGCGACACTATCCTCGGGTACGCCGTCCCCCAGACTGGGAAGGCCTCGCGCGACCGGGCCTGGGAAGCGCAACGACGGTGTGCTGCTCCGTCGCCCCAGGCCTTCCCGCGCATGCTTCCATGATCGTCTGATACAGCGCCTGCGATTCCGGCGAAGGGGAGACGCTCAGCACGATGGACAAGGTCTGGCGCAATCGTCGATAGGCACTGATGGCTTCCGTGTGCCGCCCAAGGTGTTGGTAGCACCGCATCAGACCCTGGTGAAACACCTCCACGATCGGATCGGCGTCGACGCCGCGCAGATACAATCGAATGGCAGCAGCCGCGTCGCCATCGGCCTCCAGTGAATGGCCGTGCGTCGCGAGAAGGTGGATGAACTTGCCCCGCAGCCGCTCGCGCGCGGGAACGCTCCAAGGCTCGCCTTCGTCCTCGGGAAGAAAGGTGCCCCCGTAGAGATCCAGCGCTTTCGACACCGCGCCCCGGTCGTCCATGCGCGCCACACGCTCCTTGAACCGCCACGCGTCCACCCAGCACAAGGTACGGTCGAGTGAGACCTTCCCGCCTTGCTGCAAGACGGCCTCGTTGCTGCCGAGGAGCTTGCGCAGGCGCAGGACCGTGATCCCGAGCGCCTGGCGTGCAGCGTCGGCTTCCTCATCCCCCCACAGCGCGTCGCACAGCAATTGCTCCGAGACTTCCTGGCCGCCGTAAGCGACGAGCGCCTTGAGCAGGGCAAGAGTCTTCTTCGGAACCTTGCGCGAGAACTCCAGAGGCTTGTCGGCGACGAGAACCTCGAAGCGGCCCAGCATGTGTATGCGAATCGGCCATGGCCACAGATCGGGGGCACCTGCACGTGGCTTGAGCCGGAACATGCGGATCATCTGCTGGACGAATTCGACTTCGATGCCTTCCTCCAGGGCAAGGGTGAACAGAGGGGGCATGGCGCACTCGAAGTGGCGCAGGTAGTGCCTGCGCTTGCCTTCCTTCGCCAGCGATAGTGATTCGCGGAGCCTGGTCAGAGCGAGGACCTGGTTGCGCTCCGCTTGCGCGAGGAATGCCTCGATGAACACCAGCGTTCCCCGCCAGCAATCGAAGACCGGCGCGCGCTCGATAAGCTCGCGGCTCCGCGCGATCAACGGCCGGGCTCTGTCAATGCGTCCCGCGTTCAGGAGCAGTTCTGCCTCCAGCAACCCGAACAACATCTCCTGGTATCGGGACCCGGCCCTGAGCGCAGCTGCGCCGGCCAGCTCGGCCAGGTCGGCGGCTTCGTCGCGCCGTCCGCGAAAGTGGGCGCGCCGTGCCTGCAGGAGACGAAGCATCGCCTCCGCCATGGGGTACCGCGCGCTGGAAATCGTCTCCGCCTCTGTAAGCGTGGCACCCGCCACCGCCCAGCCCGCAACGCGGAACTCGACTGCGCAGCGGTGCAAGATGGCCATCACGAAGGTCATGTGCATGCCGTTGCGCTCAGCGACGTGACATGCTCGGTGTATGAAATCGAGCGCTTCCTCGTAGCGCGCCTCGAAGAATCGCAAGAAACCTGCATGCACCAGCCACCACGCAGCCTCCGAAGGGCTTGCACTGGTACTATCTACCAGGTGCCCGGTTGCCAGAGCGATGCTGTCCCCGCAGTCGAATTCGCCGCTGAACGTGGCCATTGCCAGGGCGCTCGAAGCAGCTGCGATCACAACGTTGGGGTCGGCGCCGTGCGTGAGCAAGGCCTCAACTCGATGCGCGGCACGCGCAGCCCACGGATGCCACGGCCTGATCCAAAACAGCGCCGAGCACAGCACGCCCCAGATCCTCAACTCGGTCTCGGGCGATGAGTAGGCGTGCAGGTGGGTCAGCCTGTCCAGCAGTTCATCGAGCCAGACATCCATGAACTCGAGTGCGTGGAATCCGAGAAATGCGGCGTTCAGCAGAGCCGCCAGGCAAACAACCTCACCCTGGGTATCGTCGGCGTCTCGAAACCGGCTGAGCGCCTGCCGGAGGGTCTCGATTGCCCGCGCTGGTGCCGTCTGCACAAGCGCCATGCCCAACCAGTAAGCGACCCACGGCTGAACTGCCGCGACCTCTGGCGGCAACGTCCGTATCCAGCGCTCCAATGTCTGCCGGCGCCCAGTGTTGAGCAGCCCTTTGGCTTCCTGGAGGATAGTCCGAACGGCCTCGTCCCAATCCCCCGCCGCGATCCGTAGATCCATGGCCGCCTCGACGTCGCTATTCGATTCCAGCGCCTGCGCGGAGCGCACCCGCAAGCTCTGGACCTCGGCCGCAGTCATGGTCTCTTGCGAACGCATCTGCAGGAACTCTCGGAACAGCGCATGGAACTGGTATGCCGGCTCCGTCGCCGGCCGCCGGTCGGTGAACAGGTGACGGCGATAGAGTTGTTCGAGCAGCCGATCGGCGTCCTCGCGCCCGCTCAGCATCTTTCCCATGGGCGCCGTCACGTACGGCAGAAAAGCAACCGACAGCAGCATCTGCCGCATCGCTTCAGATGCCCGATCGAACAGGAGGCTCGCAAAGTAATTGAAGACCGATTCCCGTGTGTTGGTAGGAAGCGTGCCCGCGTATGCGGCCCCGTCGCCGAGACGTTCGAGCATGAGCGTGACGCCCGCTGCCCACCCCTCGGATTGCTGATGCAGTGCGCGCACGAGCCAGTCGTCACGGACTTCACGCGCTGCAGAGATCTTCCGCGTTTCATCGAGCGTGAGCCGGAGCATGTCCCAATGCAAGCCGAACAAGGCACCGGTGGCAGCAGGCTGCGCGAATGACGGGGGGGCTTCGGTGCGACTTACGCAACAGATCGAGCTGACAGGCGGCACTTCGCCAACGGCCGTGCGCACCACTTCATGCAGCGGTGCATCCGCCGGGGCCTCCTGGTAGTTGTCGAGCACCATCACGACATCGGCAGGCAGCCGCGCGAAGAGCTGGCGGAAAAAGGTCCGGGCGAACCCCGGGAGATCCGACAGGTGCTCGGGCACCAACCTTGGCAAAGCGAGCGCGTCTGCGTTCGGAAACGCTCCCGCCGCCAACGTTAAATAGTGGAACAGGTTGGCCGGATCGGCATCGCCTGGTTCGACCTGGTACCAGAGCGTCGGGACGCGGCGCGCCTCGAGGTAACTGGCGATTAGCGTGGTCTTACCCGCGCCAGGCGGGCCATCGACCCAGATGAGCGGGCGCCCACGGTTTTCGTCGAGCCGCGCGAACAAGCGCGGCCGCGCCACGATTCCGAACAGACGTGGCGTGCTGATCTTCGCGATCGACGCTGGCCTTGCCATCCTTGAACGGCTTCCCGGAAGAAAACACCGCGCGAATCACGCCGCCCTCTCCTTCAGGGCGGCTTGCCCAGTATGCGCCCGTCAAGATGAAGTCGGAAGGATGGTCTATTTGAGTCTATACGTTCCCTTGTTGTGGTTGCAGCCCTGGAAGATATCCTTCAGTGCGCTGGGCCACGCATCGAGGACGTACTGTCCCTTGATCGTCATCCCTTCATACTTTCCCGTGCCGTATGGCGACGTATATGTCCCGCCGTTACCTTCCGTATTGCCGTGGAACTCCATCCACCACTTGTCACCGTCCACGTCGGTCAACTCGCACACCCCAAAGTCTTGGGATTGACCGTTCAGGATCACGTAGTTGCCGTAACAGAGTCCGCTCATGCGATCGAACGCTTTGCCCGGTGGCTCGGTCCGAACGTCCGAGATAACCCTGTAGTTACTCACAAAGAGCTTGTCGCCGCTCGTGAGGCCTCTGTGTTCGCCCACGGCGCAGAAGTCGAATTCGTAGCTGCCCTCCTTAGGTATGTTCACCTTCCCAGCGAACGCCGAACCGGCCGTAGCCACCGCGACGACGCCAACCGCAACCGCCAGAGCAAGCTTCATTTCCCGTCCTCCTGATCCGTTGTGTTCGATGACAAGGGTCGCCGCGTGGAAGGAGGGCGAGACAGGGCGCCCCACAGCTCGTGGGAGGATCGGAACGGGGTGGTGTCTCCAGTCTCGACCGACTCGACCACCCCCGCGATCCCGTCGGACTCCTGACGGTAGATGCGGACCACATAGCTGCGGAGCACTTCCATTCGCCCGCCCCCCTCTGGCGTGAGGACAGGTTAAGGCAGCGGCGCCTACGGATTGGCTACAAATGGCGGTATCGGGTGTTCGGTTTCAGGATTCGGGCGCCCCGGCCGAAGCACTTGTCCGGCCCTGTGGGCTGGCGGTGACGTGCAGCGGAAACAGGTCCCCCTCCTCCGCATGCGGGGGAGGAACAATACTGGACTGTGTCGGTGACTTCGGAAGTACCGCTGAGCGCACCGCGTTCGTGATCCCTCACCGGTGCGCGGGAGGGTCCTCGAAGCGGAAGCCCATGGTGCGGCAGTGGTAGTGCAAGCCGCCATCCTGAACGATGAGCCAGTTCGCCAGGTCAGTGCCGGTATTGTGGTGCGAATGCACGCTTGCCGGCGGCGTCACCAGGGTGACGAAGGGCTGCCAGTCCTTGCGTGCATTGTCGACCATCGAGTAGCAGCGATCGCCGCTG
>JBGPMS010000355.1:0-5573 GCA_041487115.1 Gammaproteobacteria bacterium | reverse complement strand
TCAACACCAAAGCGTAGCGGAAGACGAGATTGTTCGAGAACCACGCGGCGCGCGGCGGAGCACCTTAGTCCCTCGGGCCGCCGGTTGCGTTTGCGCCTGGTCCAGGCCCCCTACAATCTGCGATGCCCGAAATCCTTAGCCGCTACCACGATTCTCATCTACTCCGAGCCGACGTTCAGGAAATCGCGTCCTACGTGGACGAGCTCATGATGCAACAAGTAACGAAGCGGCAATGAATACTAGAGCGAATCCAGCGTGGCAGCCACTGCCGCTCGCCGAGTGGCAGGACACGTATGCGACGCTGCACATGTGGGCACAGATCGTGGGCAAGACGCGTCTCGCGCTGGCGCCGATGGAGAATCACTGGTGGCAGGTCGCGCTCTATGTGACCTCACGCGGGCTCACCACCTCTGCGATTCCGTACGGCGAGCGGACGTTCGCCCTCGGCATCGTGGTTGAACATGGTCGAGCGCTTTTTCCGCGACCTGACCACCGAGCGGTTGCGTCGCGGCGTGTTCCGCAGCGTCCCCGAACTGGTCGCCGCCATCAAGCACTACATCGTCCTGCATAACCAGGACCCCAAGCCTTTCGTCTGGACCGCCAAGGCCAATGATATCTTGCAGAAAGTCATTCGGGCCAATCGCCGCTTAAGTTCTAAGAAGAACGAAGCGCTACACTAGCCCCTCGGCTTCACGCGTCAGTCCCGCCAGCGAGATTAGATCTTCGTGCAGTTCGAACCACACAGTGTGGTAGCTGTCGATGATGATCCTCGCGACGTAGCCAAGGTCGCCCGCGGCGACGCGCGCGGCGGCCCGTGCGAGCCGAACGCCATAGGCTGCCAGCCGTGGAGACAGCCGCGCCAACCTCTGCATCAGCGGGCCGATCCGGCCGTGCAGGTCTGCCAGGCGTTGCAGCACGGCGGCGTCGTAGACGGCGTCGCGGTGGTCGTTCGGCGTGCCATCGCGTTTGAGTTGCCAGCCGGTCATGATCTCCTTCAACTCGGCGTTGAAGACGCAGAAGTCCTCGTACAGCGCGACGACGGCGGCCGGATCGATATGCGCGCGCTCGTCGGCGAGCAGCAGCGACAAGCGCTCCCGCCCCGCCGGGGTCATCCGCAATATGCCTCCGGCCTTGGTGCACAGCCCGCGTTCGCACAGCGGCATATAGGACGCCACCACGACATCGGAGGGCAATGACAGCGAGTCGGCCAGAATGTCCGCGCTTGCGCGGCCCTTCAGCCCCACCAGCCGCAGCAGCGAAGGCTCCGAGATGTCGGCGGCCGGCGTTACAGGCGCGGCGTCCCACAGCGACTTCGCGCTTGGACTTGCGGGTGCCGATTGCAGGCAGGCGAGCAGGGCAGGCAGCCGATTGCGGACGACGGCCGCGCGCACGCCCGCTGCCATCGCTGCCCGGATGCCTTCATCGGTTTCGAGCACGCGACCGCGAACCGTGCTGCCGGGTGTGAGCGCAACGCGCCATCCTTCACCGAGCGCGTCGAGATCGACTACGTCCGCAGGCGCTTCATCCGCCTTCAAGATCTGGATCGGGATCAGCGGCATGCCCCACTCGAGCAGCTTGCGCAGGTCGTCGATCGAGGCCTCCTCGGTCTGCTCGACCGCGAGATCGCCGGCCCAGACCCGGCCGGTCCCACCGTCGAGTGTGACACGTTGGCCTGCAAGCGCGGTCACGGTGTTCGACCCGCAGCCCACGACGCAGGGGCGGCCCAGCTCGCGGCTCACCACCGCGGCATGCGAGGTCGAGCCGCCCTGCTCGGTCATCAGGCCACGCGCGGCGATGATGCCGTGCAGGTCGTCGGGGCTGGTGGTCGCGCGCGCAAGGATCACTTCCTCCCCACGCCGAGCCCGCGCCTCGGCGTGTTCCGGGTCGGTCACGACCACGCCGCTGGCCACCCCCGGGCATGCGGCCTCGCCGACCGCGAGCGGCCGTTGGTCGGCCGCCTGCGGGGCGAGTTGGAGCATGGGCAGCTGCCGCACCTGCTCGACACCGAGTCTGCGCACCGCCTCTTCCTTGGAGATCAGTCCTTCCTCCGCAAAGGCGACGGCCGCGCGCAGGGCCGCCTGCGGCGAGCGCTTGGCCACCCGCGACTGCAGCAGCCACAGCCGTCCCGACTCGACGGTGAACTCGATGTCCTGGATGTCGCGTGCCTCGGCTTCGAGCGTCGCCGTGGCCCGCATCAACTCGGCGTGCACCTCCGGCATCTGCTCGCGCAGCGCGTCCAGCGGCTGGGGCGTGTGGTGACCCGACACCACGTCCTCCCCCTGAGCGCGTGTCAGCCACTCGCCCCACGCCGGAGCGTTGCCGGTGATCGGGTCGCGGCTGAACAGCACGCCGGTACCGGAACGCTGGTCGAGGTTGCCGAATACCATTGCCTGGATCGTCACCGCGGTGCATCCCTCGTCGGACAAGCCACGGTTGCTGCGATAGACCCGGGCGCGCGGCGAGTGCCACGATTCGAACACCGCAGCCACTGCGGCGCGCAGCTGGGCCCAGGGCTCCTCGGGCACCGGGTCGGGCCGGTTGCCGAGCACGACCTTGCGGTACTGCTCGACGAAACGGTGGTGTGTGTCGGCGGCGTAGCGTGCGTCGGCGGTCTCAGCGGCCAGCGCCGCCTCGACCTCAGCGTTGATTCCGAGGTTGAGCACCGTATCCATCATCCCGGGCATGCTTTGCGCTGCGCCCGAGCGCACGGACACGAGCAAGGGCCGTTGTGCCCCGCCGAAGCGCCGTCCGGTACCTTCCTCGAGCACCTTCATGTGCTCGACGATCTGCGCCCACAGCGCATCATGGAGGACACGGTCGATTGCGTGGTATTCGCGGCACGCGTGCGTCGTGGCCACGATCGCTGGCGGCACCGGCAGCCCGAGCGCGCGCATGCGATTGACGCCCCATGCCTTGCCACCGATGTCCGCGGGCGTCAGTGTGCACGAGCCGTCGACGACGGCGACTTGCCGCGGGGCGGCCGCGGGGAGCCCGCCTGCACTCAATGCGCTGTCTCCTCGTTGTCCGATCAGTGCACGGTCACCGTGCCGGTGTTGCCATCGACGGTGATGGTGGTTCCGTGCCCTATGCGCTGGGTTACGTTTGCTACCGACACCACGGCGGGGATACCGAGCTCGCGCGACACGATCGCCGCATGCGAAATCACGGAGCCGGTTTCGACAACCACCGCTCCCGCCGCAAGGAACAGCGGGCCCCACGACGCATCGGTGGTGAGGGCCACGATCACCTCACCGGGCTCTAGAGCGCTCTCCACGGCCAAAGACGTGATGATGCGGGCGCGGCCAGTGTAGCGACCCGGCGAGACGCCGATGCCGTGGAGCTGCGTGCCTGCGATGGCGATCTCGATCTTACCGCTACCGCGGTCCTTGAAGGCCGACAGCGGCAGCGGATCGCCCTCGAACACGAACGGCGGTTCCTTCGCCTTGAGCAACTCGAGCCGCACCGCACGCTCGGCGATCGGGCTGGCGTAGGCCGCCGGGTTGGCGACGAAGGCATCGGCCTCGTCGTTGGTGACCAGCAGCAAATGCTCCCAGCGCGGCAACAGCCCGCGGTTCACCAGACGCTGCCCCAGCTCGCGGAGCGGTGCGCGCGCTTCGTCGATGAGGATCGTGCAGTGCATCTTGCTGCGCTCACGCGTGGCCAGGTAGTTCGCGGCCGAGCGGGCTGCGCCCGTGAACTGGCCCTGTGCCTCGGGATCGCCGGCGAGCCGCCCTGAAATCTCGGCGATGGCCGCTTCGCGTTCGGCGATCAGTGTCGCCGAGCGAGCGTCCGGTGCCGATGAATCAGGCGCCTGGCGTGCGCGGTCGAGCATGCGCAGCGGGATCTCGGGGTCGGTGCGGTAAGTCGGCGAGCGGAATTCCCAGACGCTCGGCCCGATGAAGCCCCACCGGCCGATGAATGCATCCCATCGCGCGAGGAAACTGTTCGCCCCTGGGTCGCTGGAGGCGTGCAGCCGATCGAGTAGCCCCTCGACGCCCTGGTCGAAGGCGGCCGCGACGGCGGGCAAGGACCTTACCTCGCGTGACAGCTCCCACAACTCGAAAGACTGGGACGCCGAGTCCACGTCGCCTACCGCAGCGGTGACCTTGGAGGCGAGGTCGCCGGCGCCGACCGCCTGGCAGATTTGCGCGATCACGCCGGTCAGCACATTGCAGCCGAAGGTGTTGACCAAGTGCCGCTTGAGCAGGTGCCGGGCCTCTGCGCTGAGGGAACGGAAGTAGCCCAGCAATTGCGCGTCGGACATCCTCGCGAAGTCCGGCCGTTGCGCGATCAGCGCATCGAGCCGCACCCGGTCCTGATCGGTGGTCGGCTTCGGGTCGGTGGTGAACAGAGAATTGAGCCAGACGCTCACCTGGGCCGTGCGCTCGGCGTTCTGATCGCGCGGGTCGGCTCGGTACGGCGGCACATCGGGATAGTCCCCGAAGAACGACGCGTCGATCGCCTCGGTGGTCATGCCCGGGATGCGGACCGCGATCACGCGCGTAACCGACATGTTGATGTACACGTAGCCGCCGAAGCAGCCGAGGACCTCGCACTCGCCAGCCGGTTTGAACTCCTCCGGCGTGAACACGCCCATCTCGTACAGTCCGTCGCGATAGCCGGGCTCCCACGCATGCACGCCGTATGCGCTCCACGTCAGCGGCGACACCGCTTCGATGAACACCTCGCCAACATTGCCCCGCGTGAAAACCGGGAAGCGCGTGCTGCCCTCGTCGTCGCAAACCCAGACCTTCTTCCCCACGGCTCGTCTCCTTGGTCCGCACACCGGGTCCGCGCCATCGGCCGCCGCTACCATGCGGCTGCCTGCGGCCGCCTGCGTCGGAAGCGGTGGATCAGATGCGAGTGTCGCGTGGCTTGTCCGCGCCTGATCCGGCACAGGGGTAGCGGAGCATACGCGGCAGCCCCGCGTGCGACCCGAAGTTAGGTGATGCCTGAAGTTAGGTGATGCCTGATGACGCCGCCAAATGAGCCTACCCCTCTCGGCCCAACGGCAAATACCGACCGATAACACGACAATTACGGCGGACACCGTCCGACAAAAGGATGCTCTCGATCCCGGCAAGGAGCCTTGATCCAGCGCAAATAAGGTCGCTCTCGCGTCGTCTTGGGCGCAACGATTCCGCCTGAGCTCAACACGTGCCCCCCTTTCTCCCGATCAGTACACGGTTACCGTGCCGGTATTGCCATCCAGCGACGTAATCACGCGAGCGCGCCCGGTGTAACGACCGGGCGAGACGCCGATGCCGGTGAGCTGCGTGCCTGCCGCGGCAATCTCGACTTTTCCCGTGTTGCGGTCCTTGAAGGCAGATAGCGGGGGCCATTTCAGACCGTACTGTTCCAGCGTTCGAGGCCCTGCAGCTCCGCTGCGATGAGTCGGATCGCATTCCGCGGCGTTTGTTGGAGACCTCGCGGGATAGCTTGGAGTTGACTTACGTCAAGTCTGGAGCCATAGGTCGGGTTATCGTTGAAAAGGCGGCTCGCGGAGGTTCTCTTTAGACGTAAGAGCGCCCGTGTGACTTAAGTCACAGACGCGCAATCCTGGTCGCAGTATG
>JBGPMS010000354.1:0-5606 GCA_041487115.1 Gammaproteobacteria bacterium | reverse complement strand
GCCGCGATCAAGCTGGCCAGGTAGTCCGGGTCCGCGCGCAGCCGGGCGGACCGCCCGTCGTACACCATCGCGCCCTTGTCCAGGACCACGGTGCGCTCCGAGAACTCGAGCGCGACGCGGCTGTTCTGCTCGACCAGGATGATCGAGAGCCCGCCCTCGGCGCGCAGGCGCAGCAGCACCTTGGTGAGCGTCTCGACGATCAGCGGTGCCAACCCTTCGGTCGGTTCGTCCATCAACAGCACCCTCGGGTTGGTCATCAGCGCACGGGCGATCGCGAGCATCTGCTGCTCCCCGCCCGAGAGCTGGGTGCCCGCGTGGCCGAGCCGCGTCTGCAGGTTGGGAAACAACTCGAACACGCGCTCGGCGGTCCAGTGCCCGGGGCGTGCGCCGATCTCCAGGTTCTCCTGCACCGTGAGCGAGGGAAAGATCTCGCGCTCCTGCGGCACGAACCCCAGTCCCGCCAGGGCGCGCCGGTACACCGGCGTGGCGTCGATGCGGCGGCCGCCGAACGCGATCTCGCCGCTATGCAGCGTAGTGTGGCCCATAATGGTCGCGAGCAGCGTCGATTTGCCCACACCGTTGCGGCCGATGATGCTCAGGCTCTCGCCTTCTTCAAGTGCGAGGTCGATGCCCTCCAGTACAACCGTCTCGCCATAGCCCGCCGAAACGGCGTGTAGCCGCAGCGCCTCACGCATCGGCCGCGCTTCCCAGGTACACGGCGCGCACGTCCCGGTTGGCCGCGATCTCGGCGGGCGAGCCTTCCGCGTAGATCGCCCCGCTCACCAGCACGGTGATGCGCTGTGCGAAGCGGAACACGAGGTCCATGTCGTGCTCGATGATGAGCACGGCGATGTCCCTGGGCAGCGTTGCGATCGCCGCGAGGATGATGTGGCTCTCCGCGCTGGGGATGCCTGCCGCGGGCTCGTCGAGCAGCAGGACCCGGGGCCGCAGGCCGAGAGCAATCGCGATCTCGACCAGCCGCTGCCGGCCGTAGGGCAATTCGTGGACGCGGCGGCCGGCATCGTCCTCGAGCCGGAGCGTCTCCAGCAACCCGACGGCCTCCGCCAGGACGTCGCGGCGCCGACCCGCGGGCCGCAACATCGATCCACCCGCGCCCAAGCGCTCGGCCACCGCGATGCACACGTTCTCGAGCACCGTCAGGCCGTGGAACAGTTGATTGATCTGGAAAGTGCGAGCGATCCCGCGCTTCACACGCTTTGCCTGCGCGAGACTGGTCAGGTCCTCGCCGTCCAGCAGCACACGGCCGCGCGAGGGTCGCAGCAACCCGCTCAGAAGGTTGACGAACGTCGTCTTGCCGGCGCCGTTCGGCCCGATCAACGCATGGCGGGCGCCGCGCTCCAGCCGGAAGTCGATTTCGCGTGCCACCTCGATCGCGCCGAAGCTCTTGCACAACCCGCGCGTCTCGAGCAGTGCGGCGTTCACTTCGAGCCCGGCGCTGCCAGCCTGCGCCGGAGCGCATCGGCCAAGCCGAAAATGCCGTTACGCGCAAACAGCGCGACCGCCATCAGCGTGAGGCCCACACCAAGCTGCCATGCCGTCGGGTAGGCGTTGGCCAGCGCTCGCTCGAGCACCATGTAGGCGATCGCACCGACGAAAGCGCCGTAGAGCCGGCCGTAGCCGCCGAGGATCAGCACGATCAGGACGCCCGCGGCGCGATCCAGACCGAGCGTGGCAAGATTGACGAAGGCATTGGCTTGCGTGAACAGCGCTCCCGCAACACCCGCGATGGCGGCCGAGACGGTGTACGCGATCACCAGCCGCGCGTGCACCGGAGCGCCGACCGCGTGCATGCGCAGCACGTTCTCGCGGATCCCGGTGAGGCTCTGCCCGAAAGGCGCATACACCAGCATCCGCACCACTACGAAGCAGACGAACAGCACCACCAGCGCGTAGAGGTACTGTGAGCGGAAGTACAGGACATCGAACGGAATGATGCCGAGCAGCGGCGCGAAAGTGAGGTCTGGCATGCCGTCGAATCCGCCGGTATAGCTTGCGGCCACGTTCGCGCTCTCCTGCAGTATCGCCATTGTGCACAGCGTGAGCATGAGCAGCGCCAGCCCGCGAGTGCGCAGCAGCACGTAGCCGCTGGCGAAGCCGATTGCGCCGGCGACAGCGGCGGCGGCGACGAGCCCGCTGAGTGGTTCCTTCCACCCGAAGTGCGCTGCAAGCAGCCCGACGGTGTAGGCGCCCGCGCCGAAGAACGCGGCGTGCCCGAGCGTGACGATGCCGGCGTAACCGAGCACCAGGTCGAGCGACAGCGCGAACAGGATCGTGATCAGCACTTGTGTGCCGAACGCCAAGTAGCTCGGCAGGAAAAAGAACGCCGCAATCCCCGCGAGCCAAGGCAGCGCCTCCCACCACTTGACGCGGTGGCGAGCGGCCAGCGTTCGAGCGGCCGGAAGGGCGAGCGCGGGCTCGGACCTGCTCATCCGCCGCGCCTGCTGAGCAGGCCTTGCGGCCGCCACAGGAGAGCCATCAGCGTGAGGGCGTAGATGAACATCGAACCGCCCTTGGGGAACTCGACCTTGAGCACGAAGTCGAGCACGCCGATCAACAGCGCGGCGCAGAACACCCCGGTAACGCGCCCCAGTCCACCGACCGCAACGACGATCAGGAAATAAGGCAGATAGCGCAGAGGATACTGGGGGTCGAGGCCGAGGATCTCCGCACCGAGGCCGCCGCCCACCGCCGCGAGGCCGCTGCCGATCGCGAAAGTGAGCGTGAACAGACGCCCGACGTCGACGCCGAGCGACTCGGCCATACGGCGGTTGTCCACCGCGGCGCGGATGCGGGCGCCCAGCCGTGTGCGCTCGAACCCGAGCCACAATCCGATCAGGAGCAACGTGCCGACGGCGATCAGGGCCAGGCTGTAGGTGCGATAGCGGATGAAGCCGAGGTCGGTCTGGCCGCGCAGCCAGTCGGGCAAGACCAGCGTTTGCGACTCGGGGCCGATGCCGAGCGTGATCGCGGCGATCAGCACGAACACCAGGCCGATGCTGAACAGCACTTGGTCGAGCTCCGAGGCCTGGTACAGCCGTGCATAGAGCAGGCGCTCGAGCACGACCGACAGCGCCGCGATCGCGACAAACCCCAGCGCGAGCGCAGCCGGGAACGGCAGGCTCCAATGCCGCATGGACATCACTGCGACGTAACCGCCGAGCATGGCGAACCCGCCGTGGGCGAGGTTGACGAAGCCCATCAGGCCCATGGTGACGGACAGACCGACAGACACGATGAACAGCACCATGCCGGCGGCAAGCCCGCCGAGGAGGATGCCGGTCAGGTCCATGGCAAGCAAATGCCCTTGCCCGGCAGCATGCCGGCGGCAGTTCGGGCGTTCGCGATACGAAGCTCGGCTACTTGCCGCACCGGCCGACCTTGAGCTCCTTGCACATGTCCTTCACCGCGGGGATGACGCCGAGGTTCTTCTGGTGCAGCCTGCCATCCTTCTTCACCAGCTCGCTCAGATACTCGTTCATCACGATGTCGCGCGTCGCCGGGTCGATCATGATCGGGCCGCGCGGGCTGTCGGGATACTTCCAGCCCTTGAGCGCCGCCATCGCCTTGTCGGGATCGATCTTGCAGTTCAGCGTTCGCGCCACGTGCGCGATCGCCGCCATGCCGTCGTAGCCCTGGACGCCCAGGAAGTCCGGCGTCGAGGCAGCGCCGTTTTCTTTCTTCCACGCGGCCACGAAGCGCTTGTTGGCCGGATTGTCGAGGTCGGCGTTGTAGTGATGCATCGTGATCAGGCCGAGCGCCTCGTCACCCATCTCCTGCAGCTTGATGTCCTGCGTGATGTCCCCCGGCCCGATCAATTTGATGCCTGCCTGCCGCATACCGAGTGCCGCGTACGTCTTCACCACTGCGACGGCGTGGTCGCCGGCCGGCACGAACACGAAGAGCACGTCGGGCTTCTTGTCTTTGACGCGTTGGAAGAACGGCGTGAAATCGGGCACCTGGCCCGGGCCACCCATCGGGATCTCGTCGATCACCTTGCCGCCCGCGGCCTCGAACGCCTGCTTGAAGGCAGCCAGGCTGTCCTTGCCGGCCGGAAAGTCGGTGTAGCCGACCACGGCCGTCTTTGCCTTGAGGATCCTGGCCGCGGCGTCGCCCATCGCGTACCCCGCGTGCCACATCGAGAACGACACCCGCGCGATCAGCGGCGACAGGTTGGTGATCCACGCCGTGCCCGCGTTCATGATCAGCAGCGGCTTGCCGGCCGCAGTCACCAGCGGCTCGATGGCGATCGCGTTCGACGAGTAGATGACCCCGGTGAGGATGTCGACCTTCTCCTGGATGATCAGCTCCTGCGCCGCGGTCTTCGCGTCGGCGCCGCCCGGGTTCTTGTCGTCGCGCTTGACGATCTCGACCTTGCAGGGGCCGAATGCGTCGGGATTGAGCTTCATGAACAGCTGCATGCCGCGATCGACCTGCTGGGCGAGCTCGGCCCCGATGCCCGTGTAGGTCAGCTCCACTCCGATCTTGACCGTTTGCGCCTGGGCGCCCGTGGCGAGCGCGGCCCCGGCGAGCAAGAACGCCAACCTGTTCTTCGTCTTCATTGCCTTCTCCTCCTCGTACGTCGCGCGCCGCGGCAAGCGTCGGGCTGCAAGGTCTTAAGTCCACCACACCGCGCGCCGGTCGTCACCAAAGCGGCAGAGCAGCATGGGTCGCGGGGTCACCGTTCAATCGCGGATCGAATACCGGATGCCGGGCTGGAGCGCGCGCGCCCGGCAAGCTTCGAATGACCCGTGGATCGCGTGGAAATCTACCCGCGCATTGAGCGATTCAGGCACTTCCTTCCGACCCTGTTGCTGGTATCCTCGCGCGCGCCGGCTTGGCGTAGGTTACCCGCTTTCGTCACGTAATCCCCACGCAGGCCGAACCCTCTCACCGTACCAAGGTAGACGATAGATGACAAGACAAGGTCCACTCCTGATATCTGTGGCGCTCGCGCTCGTCCTCGTGGGTGTTGCGAACAGAAGCGCCGCCCACGACTTCAACGACTCCCACTTTCACCTGACCAACTACATCCAGGAAGGACTGAGCCTGCCTGAATTCCTGAAAATCATGGGCAGCAAGACCGGGCGGGCGGCCGTGTTCGGCATTCCGTTGCAGCAGAAGTGGGACTACTTCGAGTCGGCATCCCGTGCCCCCGACTACTATCTGCTCGCCGATGCCGAGCTCTACTACTATTCGTTCACAGATGCGATCATCGCGGATCAATACTTGCGTCTGCCTGTGGAGGATCGCGCGCGGATCGATCCCATGATCACGGGGTTCAACCCCACGGACATGTACGCGGCAGATCACATACGCAGGGTGCTGATGATGTATCCGGGCGTTTTCTCGGGCATCGGTGAGTTTTCCGTCCACAAGGAATTCGTTTCCTCGAAAGTGGCGGGTCACACAGCGAGCCTGCTCAATCCGGCGCTGGATAAAATATTGACGTTCGCAGGAGAGGCCGGTCTGGTCGTGATACTCCACAACGATATCAACACCGTGCGTCCCGCTCCCGGCCGGCCCGCGCATTTCGATGATCTCAAGACCGTTTTCCGCGCCCACCAAGGCACTTCCATCATCTGGGC
>JBGPMS010000353.1:0-5646 GCA_041487115.1 Gammaproteobacteria bacterium | reverse complement strand
TCTCGGCCTCGGTACCCGGGCAGTTTGGCCGATGTCATCTGAACGAACAATGGCCGAGTTACTGGGTCCGGATCTTTCCCGACCAGGGGTACCAGGCATGGGCCGGATTCCGGCAAGCCATCTGGCAGGACCGGGATATCTGCTTGTGGTACCGGCAGAACTCGCTCATTTTCACGCGACCGGAAGCGAGTCAACGCTACCCGAAACTGTGTGAGCTAGCGGCCTCAGTGCGGGGGGCTCCCCTGGACGTGGCTCACCCGGATTTCATGGGCCTCTTCCGGGACACCCTGCGGGTCGACAGCAGTGTACCCCTGCTCAGCCGCAAGCTGGCCCGGTTGATCCTGGTGAGGCTGGGGCTCAAGAAGCCGCTTGGGAGAGTGAAGGGAACCACGATCCATGCCTAACCCCACCGTCGCCATCGTCATCCCTTGCTACAATCTCGGCCAGTACCTCCCCGAGGCGCTGAGCAGTGCCTTGGCGCCTGGCGTCGGCGCCGCCGAAGTGGTCGTGGTGGATGATGGCTCAACCGATGCCAGGACGCAGGCGGAGCTGGCGCGGGCGGAAACCGCTGGTGCACGGGTCATCCGACAGTCGAACCAGGGCCTTGCCCGTGCGCGCAACGTGGGAATTGCCGCGACCCGGGCTGCGATCATCATTCCGCTGGATGCCGACAACCGCCTGCGCCCTGCGATGGTCGAGGAGGCCGTCCGCGTCCTGAAAGAATCCAACCGGGTGGGGGTCGTCTATGGCGATGCCGAGTATATCGGGGAGCGTTCGGGACGGTGGACGGTCGGGCCGTTCGATCTTCGACGGCTGCTGGAGTGGAATTACATCGATGCCTGCGCGGCGATCCGGCGGAAGGTCTGGGAGGAGAATGGCGGCTACGATGCCGGGATGCCGCTCATGGGTCTGGAGGACTGGGACTTCTGGCTGAGCACGCACGAGCGAGGCTGGAGTTTCGAATACGTCCCCAAGGTTTTCTTCGACTACCGGGTCAGGTCGGGCTCGATGAGTGCAGCCACGCGAGGCAGTGAGAGCCGCGTGGTCGCCTATGTCGCGGGTAAGCACGGGGAACTCTATCGGAACGAATACCTGAACCTCCGAAGGGAGCGTGAGTCCCTGCGGCAGTTGTCCCGGCTTGGCGTGGCGGCGCTGCAACGGCGCCTCGGACGGAGGTGACTGACCTAACCGGCATCCCCAGGGCCCCAGTCTCGATCCTTGGAAGGTGCGGCGTGTCCATGCAGATCTGCCAAGTCCGCCGACCCCCCGGTAACCGGGCTGCCGGCCATCCTCGCCAATCGGCTTTAACCCACATTTTCGTTTTGAGAGCTGAACGGACCGAGTCATAATCGCTCAACGCCCGCAAGGAATGCGGGTTAAAAGCTCATGCTGATCTTGCGGCGGGCTCAAGAACTCGTTAGAAGATGGGGAGCGCTGCGCGCTCCGCGTGTCATGCTCGGCCTCGCCTCCGACAAAGCCTGGGCGCTCGTGCGTCTTCAGCTCGACCGCCTGTTTCGGCGCGATCTCGAGGAGAACACGCGCTACGCGCTACTGGAGACCCAGGGCTTCAGCGTGGAGCATACCTCGTCCGGCGTACTGGTGCGAAACGGCCAGGTGACTCTGTTCTGTCGCAGGTTCAGCAGCGATCTCAGCGTCTTCAAGCAAATCTTCGCAGACGACGAGTTCGCGGACCTGCTGGCACTCTTGCGTCAGCGACACGTCGACGTGCGCTACATCGTCGATGCCGGAGGCAACATTGGCGCCGCCGCGGTCAGGTTTCGTCAAGAGTTCCCGGCAGCCAGGATTATTTCCATCGAGCCCGATGCCGGCAATTTCCGGGTCATGGTCAGGAACGCCCGCCTGAACGCCGTGGACGCCGAACTGCTCCAAAGAGGCGTGTGGCGCGACTTGCGCCGGTTGTATTTCGATCGCTCGTTTCGAGATCGTGCGGCTTGGTCGACTACGCTCAGCGAACATCCCATCAGCGAGGACTATGTCGACTCTGTGAGGCTCGCTGACGTGGTCGACCAGTACGCACTGCCCTCGATCGACCTGTTGAAGATAGATATCGAAGGCGGCGAGCGGATCCTTTTCGACGGCACGGGGAGAGGTCTCGAGTTTCTCGACATCACCAAGGCTATCGCCATTGAGATTCACGACGAGTTCGCGGTGCGGGACACCATCGTGTCGGCGCTCTCGCAACGCGGGTTCGAACTGGGCATCAGCGGCGAATATGTGATCGGCTTGAATGGCAATCTAGTGTGAGGAACGTGCCCAGACGAATGCCGCCCACCGTGTCGATCGTCACGCCGTGCGGCAACCACCGGCACTACCTTGACGATGGAATCACTAGCCCGAACACGCGTTTAATAGCGCGTGCGCGAGCTTCGGGAGCTCGGCAGCTCGATTCGAAGCGGAGGTAATTGTGCTGTCGGGACTACCCGCTCACCCAGGAGTTCTTCACGCCGTACACGCTCGAACAGAACGGGATCATCGAGCGCTCTTTCGCAGGTTGAAGGAGGAATGTGTCTGGCAGCACAGTTCCGCCAGCTTCGAGCACGTCCGGCGCGGGAAGAGCGGATGGATCCGCTGGTACAACGAGGAACGCCGGCACCAGGTGCTGGGCCACCGAAGCCTGCGCGAATGTCGGGCGCACGAAGTCACTCAGGTGGCTTGATTCCGGGGAGCACTACACGCGTTCACTGGGGGATGTGCCTTGAAACTCTCGGCGGCCATGTGCACGTACAACGGTGCTTCCTATCTGCAAGAGCAACTGCAGAGCATTGCAACGCAGACGCGCCCCCCCGACGAGCTGGTGGTATGCGACGACCAGTCGACCGACGCGACCGTAGGGATTGTCGAAGCGTTCGCGGGCCGGGTGTCGTTTCCGGTGCGCCTGTGCATAAACGAACGTAAGCTGGGTTCTACGAAGAATTTCGAAAGGGCGGTTTGGTTTTGCACGGGCAAAATGATCGCCCTCGCGGACCAGGATGACGTGTGGCGCCCCGGGAAGCTGGCGCAGCTAGCAGCCGTGCTGGCTGCCGCGCCCGAGGTCGGACTGGTCTTCAGCGATGCAGAGCTGGTGGATGCGGCCCTACGTCCGCTGGGCCGTCGGCTTTGGGAGGTGGTTGGCGGAGAGAGCGCGCGGCGGCAGTTGCGGCGGCGGGAGAGGGCGTTGAGGCTGCTGCTGCCGGGCTGGACTGTGACCGGCGCGACGATGGCCTTCCGCGGAGGGTTCCGGTCTCTGGTGCTGCCGATCCCGAGTGATATCGCAATGGCCCATGATGGCTGGATCGCGTTGATGGTCAGCGCAGTCGCGCGCGTACACTTCATCGAAGAGCCGCGTATGGTCTACCGGCAGCACTCGGCGCAGCAGATCGGCGCGCGGATCAAAAAGAAGGCCGACCCATCCCTACGGATCGCGATGCAGCGCGCCACCTCCTACACGGATGCGCTGAAGACTATCGCAGAGGTACGGCAGCGCCTGCGGTCGCGCGGCGTGGTCGCTGCCGCGGCCGTCGTGCGGGAACTCGCGGCGTCAGCTACGCACTTCGAAGTGCGTAGCCAGCTGCCCATCACCTGGCGTGGGCGCCTGCCGCTAATGTTGCGAGAGTTGCTGTCTTTTCGGTACCACCGTTACGGCAGGGGTTGAAGAGCGCGGCGAAAGACCTCCTGGTTGGCTCAACATCTTCGTAGGGCTGGACCGCGCCCGATCTCCTGGGCGGTGAGTAAGACCCGGTGGTGACCGTCAGCCTGCTCGGCGTCCCTCGGCGCCGCGAGACCCCGACGGGGGGATACCGAGACACGCTCCCCCTCATCAAGTCGTGGCTGCGAGCCTCTATGACCCTCGATTTTCAGCGCGCCGCTCGTCAGCATGGTCAGACCGCCCACTCACCAATCCCCGAGACGGCGCCATTCTCCAGGCAGACGCGCAGTTCGTTCGCCTGTAGCCGCGGTGCTCGTCCGTAGGGCAGGAAAGTTAGGTTCCACCGCCTTCGGTTGCCCCCTTGGCAGTGAGCTGAACGCTCGGGCTCAATAACAACCACAACCGGGTCGTACACCGGCATGCCGCTGGTGACCTGCGGCGCGCTCACGGCGAGGTTGTGGACACCGCGCCAGAGCCGGCGCAGCCGGCGGCCGCCGGCGTCGAGGAGGTGGGCAGTCACGAGCGCGGGCACCGAGTCGCCCGGCTCTCCGTAGTGGCGCACCAGCTCGGGAGCGGCTCCGAAGCGGCCGTGTCGAACCTCGGCCCACACCGACCAGCGGATGCAGTTGCTTCGCCGCCGCCGGAACGCGCGCAACATGGTAGGTGACACGCCGGGGTGGCGGACCGCAGTGTCGGACAACCAGCGAGTCAGGGTGCGGCCCGGAAAAACTCACCGGCCGGATAGTCCGAGGCAAAGACGACGAAGCTGCCGCAACCGGCGCACCGAGGCTTCGGGCGGGTCCGGCGGCTCATTAGCCGCCATCGTAGCGGATAGCGTGTACCGCGCTGGTACCTCGGGAAATGTAGTAGAGGCGGCCGTCCGCGCCGACTTGCAAGTCTGTCGGAGCTGAGATGCCGCTGGCGAAATCCGTCACTATCCCGGAAGCGGGATCGAATCGTCTGATCCAGCCGCTGCAGAAATCGGCGAAGAAATAATCGCCGACGAAGTCGCTCGGAAACTGCACCGTCGTCGGATTGTAGAAGGCTCCGCCGGCGATCGCGCAGCCTGTGGTCGGACTCGTGCCGTGTCCGTAAGCAAAGAGCGGAGTGCGGAAGCTGGGATCGGCGGTCGCGCCTTCGGTGGTGGGCCAGCCGTAGTTGGATCCCGCAATGCCGTCGTTTATCTCCTCCCAGGTGTTTTGACCGACGTCGTTGATGAAGAGGCGGCCGGTGCCGGGCTGGATCGCGAAGGTGAACGGGTTGCGTAAGCCGAGCGCCCAGATCGCGCGGTTGGCGCCGACTGCCGAGCTGAAGAAGGGATTGTCCGAAGGGATCGACCCGTCAGGATTGATGCGGAGCATCTTGCCGAGGAGGTTCGTGAGCGTTTGGGCGTTGGTCCCATTCGCGTTCTCGCCCACCCCGATATAGAGTTTTCCGTCCAGCCCGAAGTGAATGGCGCCTCCGTTGTGGTTGGTGGCGCCGCTGAGCGAATCGAGCTCGAGAATGACTGTTTCGCTGCCAGCCACGGCCTCGTCGCCACTCGCGGTGAAGCGGCTTACGCGATTGTGAATCGTCGGTGTCGTGGCCGTGTAGTAGACGTAGACGAAGTGATTGGTGGTGAAGTTCGGATCGAAGGCGATGCCAAGCAAGCCCCGCTCGCCTGACGAGTCGGTCGTGACGGCCGCGAACTCGGTCGGGAGAAGGGCGTCGTTCTTGATGACGCGCAGTTGCCCACCCTGTTCCGCGACGAATAGCCGACCGTCCGGAGCGAACGCCATGGCAGTCGGCTTGGTGATCCCGTTGGCCACGAGGGAGGTTGTAAACCCCGAGGTGACAGTGGCGCTGGCGGAGGCGCTTGAGCCGTCAGAGAAGGTGGCGAGGAGGGTCAGGGTGCGGCCCGGCACGAACTCGCCGCCTTGGTAGTCCGCGGCGAAGACGACGAAGCTGCCGCCGGCGGCGACGGCGAAGTTCACGGCCATCGTGCCGGCGGCGTTGAGGAC
>JBGPMS010000352.1:0-5650 GCA_041487115.1 Gammaproteobacteria bacterium | reverse complement strand
TGGGTTGTGTGTTTTTGTTGGGTTGTGTTTTTGTTTGTGTTTGGGGCCTGGCGGGGGGCCCCTTTCCAAACCCTCCTGCCCACCCCCCCCCCCCCCGCAACTGGCCGAAAATCGACCGCCAGCGCCCGAGTAGCCCGGCGCAACACCTTAGTACCCGGCATGAATCGCTCACGCGCCTCAGCCCACGCCGCCTTCGTTATCTTCGGGGGCGTCTTCATGAATTATCCAGGCTAGCTAGCCTTGCCCAGTAGCGCGACGTTTCGAGACGGGTTAGAATTCGCCCGCCCCAGTTTGCGACCAGGCTGCGACCTGGACGCCAAATTCCCCGATAGCTCAGTCGGTAGAGCGACGGACTGTTAATCCGCAGGTCGTAGGTTCGAGCCCTACTCGGGGAGCCAGGTTTCAAGCACTTACGGCTGGCGACTCGCGCCATACACCCCCGAATCTTGGACGTTGTCAAATATTCGAGCGTCCCAAGCCTCAACGGCAGAGCAATCGCCTCACTCTTGTGCACCTGCATTCGGGACATCGACCCGAATGCCGTGACCGTGGGAGAAGTCATGGGATCGGACCTCGTCGTGGGTCACGAGAGCGAAAGCTATCCTCGCGCCACGCACCCTACGATGATCAAGCGCATCCGCACGCTCATCCTGGGAGCGGCAGGCCGCGACTTCCACAATTTCAACGTCGTCTATCGCGACGATCCTGCGACGGAAGTCGTCGCATTCACCGCAACGCAGATCCCCGGGATCGCGGGACGCCGCTATCCGCCGTCGCTCGCCGGCAGCTTATACCCCGACGGCATTCCCATCATCGACGAAACAGAGCTGGATACGCTGGTACGTGGGTATGGCGTGCAGCGCGTCGTGTTCTCGTACAGCGATGTGTTGCACGAGCATGTGATGCATCTCGCTTCGCGCGCACTGGCCGCCGGATCGGACTTCGTTCTGCTCGGGCCGGACCGCACCATGCTGCGGGCGCTGGTGCCGGTGATTGCGGTCTCCGCGGTGCGGACCGGCTGCGGCAAATCGCAGACCGCGCGCTATCTCGCGCATCGGCTGCGGGCCCACGGACTGAGCGTCGCGGTCGTACGCCACCCGATGCCCTATGGCGACCTGGAGCGCCAGGCGCTGCAACGCTTCGCGACGCGTGCCGACCTCGATGCCGCCGGCTGCACGATTGAGGAGCGCGAGGAATACGAGCCGCATATCGACGCGGGCCATGTCGTATACGCCGGCGTGGACTACCGGCGGATCATCGGGCTCGCCGAGCAGGAAGCCGATATGGTCTTGTGGGATGGCGGCAACAACGACTTTCCATTCGTGCGCCCGGATCTCCATGTCGTGCTGGTGGACGCTCTGCGCCCGACTCAGGTCGACACCCACCACCCGGGCGAAGCCGTGCTCAGAATGGCCGACATCGTCGTCGTAACCAAGACCGATACCGCCTCTGCCGCGCAGGCTGCCGAAGCAGTTCAACGCGTACGCGCGATCAATCCCCGAGCGCCAATCGTGCGAGCGGCATCTCCGGTTACGCTGGATGATCCGGAAGCCGTGCGCGGTAAACGCGTGCTCGTCATCGAAGACGGCCCGACGCTGATTCACGGGGACATGCCTTGGGGAGCCGGCTATATCGCGGCGAAAGCGGCGGGCGCCGAGAGCATCGTCCAGGTGCTCCCGGCCAAAGGCTACTCGACCAGCGAGCGCATCGAGCTTGCGCGCGCGATCGAGGATTCCCCGGCGGATATCGTGGTCTCGGGGACGCCGCACGATCTGGCGGCGCTGCTGAAACTTACCAAGCCAGTCGTGCGCGCACGCTACGAATTCCGCGACGTCGACGAACCTGGCCTGTGGACCGCGGTGGAGCGCTTCCTGCGTGGACGGGGACTATAGCTATGATCCGATCGACGCGCGAGTCGAAGAAGATCGCCATGACCTCTACCCTTCAGCTCGTTTGACGCCGGCCACCGCCGCCGGCGCCGGGACCGTGGCGAAGGAGACCCGCTTCGGCAGCTCGTCCGCGGACAGCGTCTCCTTCGCCAGCAGCTTTTCCGCGAGCTGATCGAGAAGCTCGCGGTTCTGTTTCAGAATTGCCGTCGCCTTGCTTTGCGCTTGCGCGAGCAGATCGCGGACCGCCTGATCGATCTGTGCAGCGGTTTCTTCGCTGTAGGGCGTCGTCTCCTCCGCGCGCCGAAGCGCGACCCCCCCGACAAAGAGCGGCTGCGTTTGAGCGTAGACCGCTTCGCCGAGCTTCTCATCCATGCCATAGCGCATGACCATGTTGCGTGCGATATCGGTCGCCTTCTCGAGGTCATCGGCAGCGCCCGTGGACACTTCGTCGAATACGAGGCGCTCGGCCGCGCGGCCGCCGAGCAGACAAGCCATCTTGTTCTCAAGCTCCCCCGCGGTCATGAGATACCGATCTTCGGTCGGACGCTGTATGCTGTAGCCGAGTGCCCCAATGCCTCTCGGGATGATGGAGACCTTGTGCACGATCTCGGTGCCGGGCAGGGCCAACGTCACCAGCGCGTGGCCGGTTTCGTGATATGCGACCACTCTTCGCTCCTTCGGGTTCAGTATCCGGTTCTTCTTCTCGAGCCCCGCGACGATGCGCTCGATCGCGCGCGTGAAATCATCCATGGTGGCCGCCTCGGCGTTGCGGCGCGTCGCGAGGATTGCCGCTTCGTTGGTCAGATTGGCCAGATCCGCGCCGCTGAACCCGGCGGTCAGCGCAGCGACCGCCTCCAGATCCACGTCGTCGCCCAGTTTCACCTTCCGAACGTGAACGCGCAGGATCTGCACCCGGCCCCTCTTGTCGGGGCGATCGACCAGAATCTGCCGGTCGAAGCGCCCCGCTCTGAGGAGCGCGGCATCGAGGATCTCCGGCCGATTGGTAGCCGCGAGCAGTACCACTCCGGTCGAGGGATCGAAGCCGTCCAGCTCCGCCAGCAGCTGGTTGAGCGTCTGCTCCTTTTCGTCTGCGCCTCCGCCCGCGGGCATCACACCCCGAGCGCGCCCGAGCGCGTCCAGCTCGTCGATGAAAATGATGCAAGGGGCGTGGTTGCGCGCCTGCGCGAACAAGTCGCGCACGCGAGCCGCGCCCACCCCCACGAACAGCTCGACAAACTCCGAGCCGTTGATGGAAAAGAATGTCACGCCCGCCTCCCCCGCCACGGCCCGCGCCAGCAACGTCTTGCCGGTGCCGGGCGGGCCGACCAGCAGCACGCCCTTCGGAATGTGTGCGCCGAGCCGGCCGTAAGCGCTCGGATCTTTGAGAAACGCGACGACCTCCTTGAGCTCGTCCTTGGCCTCATCGACGCCGGCGACATCCTCGAACGAGACCTTGATGTCCTTTTCGACGGCGACCTTGGCCTTGCTCTTGCCGATCGCCATGAGGCCACCGCCGAGCCCTTGCTGCTCGCCCACCTTGCGGATCACGAAATACCAGAGGGCGACGAAGACGGCAGCGGGCACTACCCAGGACAGGAGCGCGCCGAGCAGATGGCTCTCCATCGCCCCGCCGAACTTCACTCCATATTGACCCAGATCTCGGGCGAACTCGGGGTCGACGCGCACGGTCTCGATCCGCTTGCGCCCGTCCGGCAGCGGCTGCTTCAGTTCCGCGCTGATGGTTTTCTCGGCGACCAGGACCTGCTCGATTTTGCCTTCGCGCAGCAGCGCTTGAAACTCGCTGTAGGGTATCGTTTGCACCTGGCTGCTGGTCACCCACCACTGGATGAGCATCATCAGCAGCACCGTCGCTACGAGGTACCAGGTATTGATGTGCGCCTTCTTGTCCATGCTTGCTCCGGGGATCAACGTGGAGGCAGTAACGGCTTCCCGTGCATCTCATGCCAACGCAGAATGCCCTCCCAGATCTCCTGGGCCGACTCGGCGAACCAGAACAGCTCGCGATCCGCATCCTCGATCACCCCCTCGGCAACGAGAAATTCGAAGTCCACGGCACGGCGCCAGAACGCCTCGCCGACCATCACGATCGGAAGCGGCACGATCTTGTGCGTCTGCACGAGCGTGAGCGTCTCGAACAGCTCGTCGAGCGTGCCGTAACCGCCCGGAAACACCACCAAGGCGCGCGCGCGCAGCAGGAAGTGAAGCTTGCGCAGAGCGAAATAGTGGAACCGGAAGCAGAGGTCCGGTGTGATGTAGGGATTGGGATACTGCTGGTGCGGCAGGCTGACATTGAGGCCAACCGACTTCGCGTCCACGTCGTACGCGCCGCGATTGGCTGCCTCCATGAGTCCCGGTCCGCCACCAGTCATGATCACGATGCGGCCCCCCTCGCATCCTTCGCCGGCTCGCCCCACGAGGGCGCCGAGCTCGCGGGCCACCTCGTAGTACCTGCTCTTGTCGGCGATGCGCTCGGCGACGGCGAGACGCCGGCGGACCTCGGGATCCGCGGGATCGCGCACTTGCAGTAGCCGCAATGACTCGACCAGGGCCCGCGCGGGCACCGGCTCCGGGACTCTCGTGCTGCCGAACACCACGACGGTGTGGGCAATTCTATGCTGCTCCAACAGCAGCTCCGCCTTGAGGTAATCGAGCTGCAGACGCAGTGCGCGAGTGTCGTACCGATTCAGGAAATCCACATCCTGGTCCGCTTGCCTGTACGCAGCGCTCGCCAGGATCGCCTCCACCCGCTGCGGCGCTTCGGAATCTTCCTCGGCCGGCTTGGGACGCGTTCCGGGCAAGGTCCCGCGATGCGTGGTCCCCCACTCCGATTCCGGCATACAGGACTTCATGCCCGAGGCCTTCAGCCTTCGTCCGCGCCGGACTCGCCGGTGCGTTGCCGTTGCCGCCAGGTGAGATCGTGATGCTTCGTGTCACCGCGTTGCCTGCGCGCATAGTCTTCGAGCTGGCGTTGCGCGGCGTGAAAGCCGTCGCGCAGTGCGACGTAGACATCTTCGCTCGAATCGCGGTTGACGACGACCTCGCCGGCGGGCACGTGCGCCTCGATGCGCACCTTGATCTGAACCGGCCGCCGCATCGATGCCTCCTCGCTATTTTCGATGTTCGACTTCCCGCCGCCGTTCCCGGGCGACTATACGGGCAAGCCCGCCGAGCTCTTCGGCGAGCAGATCGAGCAAGTCGTCGGCCGTGACGATTCCCACCAGGGCGCCGGCGGCGTCGATGACCGGGATGCGCCGCACACCCTTCGCCCGCATCAGCTCGATGGTCTCGGACACGCCGTCGCTCTCCTTGGCGATCACCAGCTCCGATCCCATGACGTCCCCGATCGACAATGCGTCGGGATCGAGACGCTTGGCCACGATTCCAACGACGATGTCGCGATCGGTCAGGATGCCGCATGGCACGCGACAACCGTCGCGCTCGTCGACGACGACGAGATCGCCGACATGGTGCTCGCGCATCAATTGGGCAGCTGCCGTCACCGTTTCGTGACGGCGGCCGAAGACCACTACACGGTTGCAGATTTCACCGAGGGCCACGGATTGCTCTCCAAGTAGAGAATCGAAGGGGAACAGCTTCGACGAGATTTCAGGTTACTTCCATGGCACCGACGGGACTTGATGCAGGTCAACTGAAGGCCAGGAGAGTATTGGCCGCGGCGGGGCTGGCGCGTCCCGGGGTCCGAACGCAGGGCCCGCAGAGCATGATGGGCAATGACGCGA
>JBGPMS010000351.1:0-5704 GCA_041487115.1 Gammaproteobacteria bacterium | reverse complement strand
GACAACATTGCCATCGTGGTGACGCTGATCGTGCCCATCGCGATGGAAGAGGGGTTGCGCTTTGCCATCCGCGAGGGTGGGCGCACCGTGGGCGCCGGCGTGGTGGCCAAGATCCTGGAGTAAGGGGTAAGGGAGGGGCTAGTCTCTAGCCTCCCCGACCAAAGCGGAGCGACAAACATGGCTGTGCAGAATCAGAAGATCCGGATCCGACTGAAGGCGTTCGATTACCGCCTGATCGACCAGTCGGCTCTGGAGATCGTGGAGACCGCGAAGCGCACCGGTGCCGTAGTCAAGGGGCCTGTCCCCCTGCCGACGCGCATCGAGCGCTTCGACGTGCTGCGTTCGCCGCACGTGAACAAGACCTCGCGCGATCAGTTCGAGATCCGCACTCACTTGCGCCTGATGGACATCATCGATCCCACCGACAAGACGGTGGACGCGCTGATGAAACTGGATCTGCCGGCCGGTGTGGACGTAGAGATCAAGCTGTAATGAGAGGGACTGGGGACCAGGGAAACACTTCGCGCGCGACCCTAGCCCCTGAAGTTAATTGCTTTTGGTTTTCGGTTTTCGCTTTTTTTAAATCCGCGCCTTAAGGGCGCACACGACGCCTTAAGGGCGCCACGGGACGAACAATGACTTTAGGACTTGTCGGCCGCAAGGTTGGCATGACACGGCTGTTCACCGACGAGGGCGATTCCGTCCCGGTGACGGTCGTCGACGTGTCCAACAATCGCGTGACCCAGATCAAAACGCCCGAAGGCGACGGCTACACTGCCGTCCAGGTGACCTTCGGCAAGCGTCGCGCCAGCCGCGTCACCCGACCCATGGCGGGTCACTTTGCCAAGGCTGGCACCGAGGCGGGCTCCGTACTGAGGGAGTTTGCCGTCAGCGTCGAGGAAGCTGCAGGACTAAAGGCCGGGTCTACCATCGGCACCGACATCTTCAAAGTCGGGCAGATGGTGGATGTCAGCGGGGAAACGATCGGCAAGGGTTTCTCCGGCGTCATCAAGCGGCACCACTTCTCCTCCAACCGCGCCAGCCACGGCAACTCCGTCTCGCACAACAAGCCCGGTTCCACCGGGCAGAACCAGAGCCCGAGCAAAGTCTTCCCTGGCAAACGGATGGCGGGCCATCTGGGCGACGTGCGCTCGACGGCGCAGAACCTGGAGATCGTGCGCATCGACGCCGAACGCCAGCTCCTCATGATCAAGGGGTCGCTGCCCGGCTCCAAGGGCGGTAACGTGGTCGTATCTCCAACCGTCAGGGTGAGGGCGTAAATGGAACTGCCGGTCATCGACGATAAAGGCCAGCCGCAAGCGAAGCTGGCCGCCTCCGACGCCTTCTTCGGCCGCGAATACAACGAAGCGCTGGTGCACCACCTGGTCACCGCCTATCTGGCCAACGCGCGTCTTGGAACGCGCGCCCAGAAGGGGCGTAGCGACGTGAACAAGTCGAAGAAGAAGCCGTGGAAGCAGAAGGGGACTGGCCGGGCACGCGCGGGGAAGGCGTCCAGCCCGCTGTGGCGGGGCGGGGGCAAGATCTTCCCCAACAGCCCGGATGAGAACTTCAGCCAGAAGGTCAACCGCAAGGCATACCGTGCCGGGATCAGCGCGATCTTCTCGCAGCTGGCGCGTGAGGGCCGCCTGTCGGTGGTGGATACGTTTGCGCTGGACCAGCCGAAGACCAAATTGCTGGCGCAGAAGCTCAAGGGGATGGGGCTGGGTAGCGTCCTGGTCATCACCGATAACGTCGACGAGAACCTGTACCTGTCTTCGCGCAACTTGCCCAACGTGCTGGTGATCGAGCCCAAGAACGCGGACCCGGTGAGCCTGCTCAAGTTCGAGAGGACGCTGCTGACCCGGGGCGCGGTGGCGAAGATCGAGGAGATGCTGGCGTGAATGCGAGAACCTTCAACCCGGAGCGCCTGATGCAGGTGCTCATTGCCCCGCAGGTGTCCGAGAAGAGCACGTTCGTCGGCGAGAAGAACAACCAGTTCATTTTCCGCGTCATGCCCGACGCGACCAAGCCGGAGATCAAGGCGGCGGTGGAGCTGATGTTCAAGGTCGACGTGGTGGGCGTGCAGACCTCCAACGTGAAGGGCAAGGAGAAGCGCTTCGGGCGCTTCGTCGGCCGCCGCCGCAACTGGAAGAAGGCTTTCGTCAGCTTGAAGCCGGGCCAGGAGATCAACGTCGCCGCCGGCGAAACCAAGTGACCTAGGAGCCCGTCATGCCACTGATCAAAGTCAAACCCACGTCTCCGGGCCGCCGCGCGCTGGTCAAGGTGGTTACGCCCGAGTTGCACAAGGGCAGGCCGGTTGCCGGACTGCTGGAGAAGAAGTCGAGCCAGGCCGGCCGCAACAATATGGGTCATGTGACCACCCGCCACCAGGGCGGTGGCCACAAGCAGCACTACCGCGTGATCGACTTCGTGCGCAACAAGGACGGTATCCCGGCCAAAGTCGAGCGCCTCGAATACGACCCGAACCGCAGCGCGCATTTGGCGCTGCTGTGCTACGCCGACGGCGAGCGCCGCTACATCATCGCTGCGAAAGGGCTCAGCGCCGGCCAGCAGGTAGTGAGCGGAGCCGATGCCCCGATCAAGGTAGGCAACACCCTGCCGTTGCGCAACATACCGGTCGGCACCACGATTCACTGCATCGAGATGCTGCCCGGCAAGGGCGCTCAGATCGCCCGCGCCGCCGGCACGTCGGTTCAGCTGCTCGCGCGGGAAGGGACCTATGCGCAGCTGCGCCTGCGTTCCGGTGAGATCCGCCGGGTGCACGTGGATTGCCGCGCCACCATTGGCGAGGTGGGTAACGAAGAGCACAACCTGGAGTCCATCGGCAAGGCTGGCCGGCAGCGCTGGCGTGGGATCCGCCCAACGGTGCGCGGCGTGGCGATGAACCCGGTCGATCACCCTCACGGTGGCGGCGAGGGCAAGACCGGCACCAAGCGCGACCCGGTCACCCCCTGGGGGCAATACACCAAAGGGTACAAGACGCGCAAGAACAAGCGCACCCAGAGCATGATCGTGCGCAGCCGGCATAGAGCATAAGGACCACGAATATGGCACGTTCAGTCAAGAAGGGCCCGTTCGCCGACCATCACCTGGTGGCCAAGGTGGAGAAGGCCAAGGCGACCAGCGACAAGCGCCCGATCAAGACCTGGTCGCGGCGCTCGACCGTCATGCCGGACTTCGTGGGCCTGACCATTGCCGTACACAATGGCAAGCAGCATATCCCGGTGTATATCACCGAGAACATGGTGGGACACAAGCTCGGCGAGTTCGCCATGACCCGCACCTTCAAAGGCCACCCGGCCGACAAGAAGGCGGCCGTGTCGTCGCAGCCCAAGAAATAATGAAGGGAACAGACATGCAGACTTCGGCCAAATTGCGCGGCGTGCGGCTGTCGGCCCAGAAGGGCCGGCTGGTCGCAGACCAGATCCGCGGGCTGCCCGTGGACAAGGCGCTCAACGTCCTCAGCTTCAGCCCGCAGAAGGCGGCGGGAATCATCCGCAAGGTACTCGAATCGGCTATCGCCAACGCCGAGCACAACGATGGTGCCGACGTGGACGAGCTCAAGGTGAAGGAGATCTTCGTGGAGCGCGGCACGTTCCTGCGCCGCTTCCGCGCCAGCGCCAAGGGCCGGGCGTCGAAGATCATGAAGCCCACGTGCCACATCTTCGTGACGGTCGGGGACTAAAGGAGCACATCTATGGGCCAGAAAATCAACCCGATCGGCTTTCGCCTCTCGGTCCTGCGCAACTGGACTTCGCGGTGGTACGCCAACACCAAGAACTTCCCGGTGATGCTGAACGAGGACATCAAGGTGCGCGATTTCCTCAAGAAGAAACTGTCGCACGCCGCGGTGAGCAAGGTCGTGATCGAGCGGCCGGCGAAAAACGCCCGCATCACCATCCACAGCGCGCGTCCCGGTGTAGTCATCGGCAAGAAGGGCGAGGACATCGAGTCGTTGCGCGGTCAGCTGCAACGGCTCATGGGCGTGCCGGTGCATGTCAATATCGAGGAAGTGCGCAAGCCCGAGCTCGATGCGCAGCTCATTGCCGACAATATCGCGGCACAGTTGGAGAAGCGCATCATGTTCCGGCGCGCCATGAAGCGAGCCATGACCAACGCCATGCGCCTGGGTGCCCAGGGCATCAAGATCATGAGCGCGGGGCGCTTGAACGGCATCGAGATCGCGCGCACGGAGTGGTATCGCGAAGGCCGTGTGCCCCTGCATACCCTGCGTGCCGACATCGACTACGGCTTTGCCGAGGCCAAGACCACTTACGGCGTGATCGGCATCAAGGTATGGGTGTTCAAGGGCGAGGTGCTGGGCAAGGGCGAGCAGCCGGCCGCACCACCGGCGGCCGAACCCGAGCGCAAGCCGAGACGAGCAGGAGCCAAGCATGCTGCAGCCAGCTAGAACCAAGTTCCGGAAGTATCAGAAGGGCCGGAACAAGGGCGTCGCCACGCGCGGCGCCAAAGTGAGCTTCGGGGAATGGGGCCTGAAGGCGACTGGACGCGGCCGCCTCACCGCACGCCAGATCGAGGCCGCGCGCCGAGCCATGACGCGCCACATCAAGCGCGGTGGCCGCATCTGGATCCGGATCTTTCCGGACAAGCCGATTTCGCGCAAGCCGGCCGAGGTGCGCATGGGCAACGGCAAAGGCAACCCGGAGTACTTCGTCGCCGAGATCCAGCCCGGCAAAGTCCTGTACGAGATGGATGGGGTGGACGAAACGCTGGCGCGGGAGGCCTTTCGTCTGGCCGCCGCCAAGCTGCCCATTTCGACCACGTTTGTGTCCCGACAGCTGGGGTAAGCCATGGATTCGAAGGAACTGAGGGCCAAGGGCCCGGCCGAGCTGAAGGAAGAGCTCAACGCGCTGCTCAAGGCGCATTTCGGCCTGCGCATGCAGCAGGCGACCCAGCAGCTCACCAACACCAGTGAGCTCACCAAGACACGTCGCGCCATTGCGCGCGTGCGCACCATTCTGGCCGAGAAAGCGAGGAAGGCATGAGCGAGGCAGTCATGAGCGACGCGGGGACGACCACCGAGCCGGCGGGCATGCGCCGCCGGCTGACCGGGCGCGTCGTGAGCGACAAGATGGACAAGACCGTCACCGTGCTGGTGGAGCGGCGGGTGCAGCACCCGCTGTACAACAAGTTCGTCGGCCGGTCGAAGAAATACCACGCCCACGACGAGAACAACGAGTTCCACCCCGGCGACCTGGTCTTGATCGAGGAGTGCCGGCCGATCGCGAAGACCAAAGCCTGGCGGGTGGTCAAACTGGTCGAGAAAGCGCGTGAGGAATGATCTCCCGCAGGTGCCGGATGGCGACTACGCCTTGCGTGGGCTCGGAAGGCGCTCTATAATGCGCGGTTTTTCGCACCCGGAATGACGGCTGCTGGGGCCCCGCCTGATCGGGGACGCTTAAGCGGCTTTCGACCCGCCCGAGCCATGCGGCGGGTACCTAAACCCCCGACGGGGTCCAAGACTGGCCGCCAAGCGCCCTGCGAGATCGGCGGAGAAAGTTGGAGAAGAGCAAATGATTCAGATGGAGACGATGCTCGACGTGGCCGACAACACCGGCGCGCGCTCGGTCATGTGCATCAAGGTGCTGGCGGATCCAAACGGCGCTACGCCGGGATCGGCGACGTGATCAAGGTGAGCGTGAAGGATGCCGCCCCGCGCGGG
>JBGPMS010000350.1:0-5813 GCA_041487115.1 Gammaproteobacteria bacterium | reverse complement strand
GTGCGCCAGTTGCCGTTGTTGGCTTGAGCCGCATAGGGCGTGAAGATCTTTATGACGGGATGAGGCACGTGCGGGAGCTCAACGATATCGCGGTCCTGGCCGCGGCGCTCAGGGAGGCACGCGGCTACATGCTGTCACTCTACGCCCATCTCACGCCGGCGGAGTGGCAAGTGCCCTATTTGCAAACGATCAACCCGCCGCTGTGGGAGATAGCCCACGTCGGGTGGTTCCAAGAATACTGGTGCCTACGCTACCGTAAGGGCAATGAAGCCTTGGCGTCGCGCATGCGGGATTGCGATCCGATGCTCAACTCGGCGATCATTCCTCACGCTGAGCGGTGGAAGCTCGCGCAACTGACATCGAAGTCGGTATCAGAATATCTCGAAAGCGAGCTCGAAGACACCCTGAACGCGCTGGAAAAGAGCACGGCGCTGCCGCCGTATTTCTTTCAACTCGCTTTGTACCACGAAGACATGCATGCGGAGGCGATGCTGATGACTTTGCAAACGCTCGGCCTTCCCGCACCGCAGGCGCTGCGTAAGCCGATTGCCGGCCCAACCCCGGCTCCGACGCTCGGCGAGATAGAGTTCGAGGGTGGAGAATTCGAAATGGGATCGCAGCCGGGGCCGGACTTCGCCTTCGACAACGAGACGCCAGCGCGCCTGGTGCACGTGGCGCCATTCGCACTCGCTTCCACCGTAGTCATCAATGCCGACTACCTGGGGTTCGTTGAGGAGGGCGGGTACCGCCGCCAAGAGCTCTGGTCGCCGGCAGGATGGCATTGGCGGGAATCCGCCGCGGCATTCGCCCCGGGACACTGGCGCAAATCAGACGGTGTTTGGCTCGCGCGGCGCTTCGACGGCTGGGAGCCGCTGGCTGCCGAGGATCCGGTGATGCAGGTAAACGCTTACGAGGCCGAGGCGTACTGCCGCTTCGCGGGGCGCCGCCTGCCGACTGAAGCTGAGTGGGAGTTCGCTGCCAGGGCCGACCAACCGTGGAAAGCAGATCGCTTTCCCTGGGGTCCTGCTCTCACCTCGCCCGGAGTCGTGAATCTCGACGGCGCTTATGGGGGTCCAGTACCGGCCGCATCTCTGCCCGGTTCTGACACCCGACGAGGGCTTCGCCAGATGATCGGGAACGTTTGGGAGTGGACAAGCACCGCCTTCGCGCCCTATCCCGGCTTCGTGCCGGGCCCCTACCAGGAATATTCAGAACCGTGGTTTCATACCCATCGTGTGCTGCGCGGCGGCAGTTTCCCGACGCGCGCTCGGTTAGTCCACAACCGCTGGCGAAATTTCTATACTCCGGAGCGCCGCGACATCTTCGCGGGAATTCGACCTGCCAGGTCGCTTTGAAGCGAAATGGGCATATAGCTCTTTGCAGGAATGAAAGACAGGAAGCCGAGAGCGACCCGCCTTCCTGTTGCGCGCCGCTACTGCCGCGACCGGTCAGCTCTGGGGCTGCGGGCGGATGCCCGGGATGTTGAGCCGCATCCGATACACGCGGTCCTGAGCAGTCAAGTACAAGGTGCGGCCGTCCGCATCGCCCCAGGTCATGTTGTGCGGATGACGTGGCGGGATGATGGTGCCCAGGTGCTTGCCCGCGGGCGACAGGATCCACAATCCGCCGGGACCCGAAACGTAGAGATTGCCTTTCACGTCGACCTTGATGCCGTCGATGGCATCCTCGCCCGGCGCGCTGGTCATGTCGTAGAACACCTCGCCCCGACCCAGCGTGCCGTCGTCGAGCACCGGATAGCGCATCACGACCTTGAACTTGTCGTCCCAATCGCCGACGTACAGATAGTTCTCGTCGGGTGAGAAGGCGATGCCATTCGGGCCGGTCAGGTCCTTGACGAGCAACGTCAGCTTGCCGTCCTTCCAGCGGTAGACGCCGCTGTAGGGCAGCTCCTTGCGTGGGTCGTCGAAGAACTTCGGCAGCCCGAAGGGCGGGTCGGTGAAGTAGAGCGAGTCGTCGGACTTGTACACGAGGTCGTTCGGGCTGTTCAGGCGCTTGCCCTGATAAGAATCGGCCAGCACCGTCTCGCTGCCGTCCGGTTCCACCCGGATGACTCGGCGGTTGCCGTGCTGGTCGATGGTGAGCCGGCCGCGGCTGTCCAGGGTGAGACCGTTGGAGCCAGGCTGGCCGTATTCCGCGATGTCGGAGCCGGAATACCCGCTGGGCATTCTGAATACGCCCAGCGCGCCGTCACGGTAGCTATAGATCGTATTGCTGTTGGGATCGGAGAACAGCAGGTGGCCCGAGTCGCCGTCCGGCACCCAGATCGGCCCTTCCGTGAACTTGAAGCCTTCCGCCAGCTTCCAGACCTTCGGGTTGGGCGGGACGATCGCGTCGATTCCCGGATCGACGCGAATCACGTCCACGTTCACCTCGTGCGGCACCACCCCCATCGGGCCGGTTGGGCCGCGGTGGAACTCCAGCTTCGCGTAGTGCAGAAAGATGAAGTTGGTTGGAGACTTCGAGATCGGCCCATTGATCCCGAACAGCGCGATCTGGATCTGCTGCCCGGGCTTCACGTCGTGCCCTACCACCAGACGGTTCTTTGCGTTCCAGCCCATGACCACCGGGCCGCCGCTTTGCGCGGTGGGATGCGGCAGCTCGCCGTCCACCCAGACCTCGGCGTAGTCGTCCACCTGGGTCTCGAACACGACGGTCGACCCGGTGGGATCGAAGTTGCCCACCCGCTGCGGAACAGTGAGACGAATGCGGTACCAGTTGAAGGACAGGTGTCCGTGTCCGCGCGGCTTGGACAGCGTGACCGGGTCCACGCGGTCCCAACTGGCGTCGTCGAAGTCACGCGTGCCGGCCTTCGGGAGATAATCCCAGGTGCGCGTGTCGCCTCCCGTGGGCTGGTTGTCGGGGCCCGGATCATGGAACGCGATCTGCACCAGCCGTGTGTCGCTGTAGCGCCACTCGCCCTTCACCAGCGCGACCCCTTCGCGCGTGGCCAGGTCGACCAGCGCTTCCGGCTGGCCGGGAAAGACCTCATCGCCGGCCAACGCCGCCGGGCCCCAGACAAGGAGGCCCAGCAGCGCCGCCGCGACAAGTCGCGGCGCGGGGTTCATTTTTCGGCTCCCACGGTCTCCTGCAGGGCCTTGATGCCGGCCATGGCCAGGTCCTCGTCCTGCTGCGCGCTTGCGGCACCGCTCATGCCCACCGCTCCCACCACCTTGCCGTCGACCACGATCGGCAGACCGCCCTGAAGCGGTGTGAGCACGGTGTCGGGCAACGCCGTCATCGCGAACCGGCCCTTGTTGATCGCATCCTCGAAAGCCTTTGTCTGCTTGCGAAACAGGGCCGCGGTGCGCGCCTTGCCGATGGATATCTGAGCCGCGGCCGGGAACGTATTGTCCCAGCGCTCCACCGCGAGGAGGTGACCGCCTTCGTCCACGACCGCGATCGCGCCGCCGGGCGCTTTCACGCGCCGCGCTTCTTCGAACGCACCCGCGATGACCGTCTTCGCGCCTTCCAGCGTCAAGACCTTGGTGTCCACGGTTTGATGCTGAGCCTGCGCGCCAGCGGCCAGGAACAGCCACAGCACGGCAGCGATGGATAGCTTGGTGTTCATTTCAACCTCCAGTGCGAGCGAGACAAAAAATGCGCCGAAGCCGTTGGCTCCGGCGCATCGTTCGAGTAATACGTGTCACCTAGTGGACTGCAACGTCGGTTCCCGCAGTAGTGACCCTCGGCATCACCCCTCACCCCAGCCCTCTCCCGCAAGGGGAGAGGGGGCGCTCAGCGGCGCCACCGAAGCCACTGCTCCTGGCCGCTAGTTCTTGACGCCCGGGGTCGGATCGATCGCCGCCGTGACGCGTGCGCCGGCGATCTTCTCGCACAGGCCCTTGGGCACATAGATCCAGGCTTCCGGGCTACGGTCCTCGCCGACGTGGCCATGGCACTGGTTCTTGCTGGTGGCGCAGTCGTTCTTGCTGGCTTTGACGACGCCCGCGCACTTCTCTTCCTTGCTGTGGTCATTGTCCGCGGCGATGCCGTTGGCGGCGAAGGCGAGCGCGCCGGCGGCGACCAGGCTGGCGAAAGCGTTGCGGATGATGCGGTCATTGCTGTTCATATGTGCCTCGTTCAAAAAAGTTGAGGGAGGAGAAAAAAGCGGCGCCCGGGTCGTCAACTGGTGACCAACCCCGGACGCGCGGTTGCGCTTGTCCGGGCTCGCACCGGGGCTCGCTGCTCGAAGTCTTCAAGCGCCCGGCCGAACCCATTGTCCGCGCCAATCCTCACGTCCTTCTCACGCGGGAATAACGAAATCGGAGGAGTGGCCCCGCTCACCAAACGTAAAGACCCGGCCCCGGGCGCTGCATCCAGGAACGGGGCATGAACGTATAATCGCGAGGTAGGTGTGCCGGTGGGTCACGGTCCGGCTCCGGCGTGCTTGCCTTGTCTCCTCCCGTTATGCCTCCGACCGGGCCGTTCGTTCCAGCAGGGAGAGTAAAGCATGAGCCAGACATCCAAAATGACCGGCGTGGCGCTCGCAGCGGCCGCTGCCACCATGTTTATCGCGGGCTGTGGCAGCATGGGCGGCGGCAGCGCCCCGAGCGCGGACGCCGGCACGGTAAAGGTCAAGTGCTACGGCGCCAACTCGTGCAAGGGTCAGGCCGAGTGCAAGACCGGCATGAATTCCTGCAAGGGCCAGAACTCCTGCAAGGGCCATGGCTTCATGTCGTTGACCGAGCAGGCCTGCGTCGAGCGTCTCGGCCGCACCTGATACCAGAGTGATTCGGCGGGTACCCTCGGGGGTGCCCGCTTTTTTTCTGCACCCGCAACGATCCCGCGCACAGCCATGACGCTGCCTGTAACCACCTCTCCATTGGGCTTCGGCCTGGGCTTGCGTACCGCCCACTACGAAGAGATCCTCGCCGGCCACCCTGGCGTGGACTGGTTCGAACTGCTTTCGGAAAACTATCTGGTGCCGGGCGGCAAGCCGTTGCATTACCTGGACCGCATTCGCGCCGACTACCCCGTGGTCATGCATGGCGTATCGCTTTCCATCGGCAGCAGCGACCCGCTGGATCGGGACTATCTGCGTGCGCTCAAGGCGCTGGCCGATCGGGTCAGCCCGCACTGGATCTCCGATCACCTGTGCTGGACTGGAGTCAGTGGCAAGAACACCCACGATCTGCTGCCGTTACCTTACACCGAGGAGGCCCTCGATCAAGTCGTGGGGCGCGTCCGGGCGGTGCAGGACTTTCTGGGGCGCCGCATCCTGCTGGAGAACGTCTCGACCTATGTCAGCTACAAGGATTCCGAGCTGACCGAGTGGGAGTTCCTGGCGGAAATCGCGCGCCGCGCCGACTGCCTGATCCTGTTGGACGTCAACAATATCTATGTGTCGGCGTACAACCACGGCTTCGACGCCGACGCCTACCTGGCGGGCATCCCGGCCGAAAGAGTCCAGCAGATCCACCTGGCCGGCCACAGCAACTGCGGGGATCACATCATCGACACCCACGACGCCGACGTGATCGACCCGGTGTGGGACCTGTACGCCAAGGCCATCGCGAGGCTGGGCCCGGTGTCGACGATGATCGAGCGCGACGACCATATTCCGCCGCTGGCCGCGCTGGTTTCCGAGCTCGATCGGGCACGCCAGGTAGCGCAGATGGCGTTGCGCCGGGAAGCCGCGTGAGCTCGCTGAGTCGCCTGCAGGAGGCGTTCCAGGGCTACGTGCTGCGCGGCGAGCCGGAGGTGGTCGAGCGCATCGGCGGCGGCGCAAGCGTGGACCCGCAGCGGCGCTTGCGCATCTACGCCGACGCCTATCGCCTGCGCCTGGTCGAAGC
>JBGPMS010000349.1:0-5819 GCA_041487115.1 Gammaproteobacteria bacterium | reverse complement strand
TGGCGTGAAGTTCCACCCGCCGGGCGACGAAATGTCCGGCCAGAACGAGCGCTCCTCGCCCGTGGTAGTGCAATACATCAACGGCAAGAGCGAGGTCGTCTGGCCGGCCAGGCTGCGTACCGCCGAACCGGTGCTCCCTTGGCCCAAGAGCCACAGCTATTCCAACCAGTAATTTCCCGCACGGGCAGCGGGCACGTCGGAGAAGCGATGCTGTCGGTCGACGGGCTCACCAAGAGGTTCGGCGGTTTCATCGCCGTCAACCGGGTTTGCCTCGAGTTGAAGGAGGGCGAGATCCTCGGGCTCATCGGCCCGAACGGCTCGGGAAAGAGCACTACATTCGGCCTCATCGCCGGGGCGCTCGCGCCGAGCGGCGGCTCCATCCGCTTTCTCGGGCGCGAGATCGGCGGCCACTCGGCCAACCAGGTCGCACGCTACGGCATCGCGCGCACCTTTCAGATCCCGCGCCCCTTCCGACGGTTGTCTTTGCTGGAGAACGTCGCGCTCGCGGCCTTCTACGGGCAGGACCAGCGCCCGTCGCGTGAGAAAGCCTTCGCGCAGGCCAAAGAGTCGCTCGAACTGGTGAACCTGCCCGCCGATGCCAGCGCACGCGTGGATGGGTTGGGTGCGGCGGGCCTGAAAAAGCTGGAGCTGGCGCGCGCACTCGCGACACAGCCGAAGCTGTTGCTTGCCGACGAGTCGCTCGGCGGCCTCGACGAGACGGAGATGGAGCAGGCGGCCGACCTGCTGGCCCGGATCCGCTCGCAGCGCGGCATCACCATCGTCTGGGTCGAGCACATCATGGGCGTGCTGATGCGCGTGGTGGACCGGTGCGTGGTACTCGACCACGGCGAGGTGATCGCCGAAGGCCGGCCGGAGGAGGTCGCGCACGACCCGAAGGTGATCGAGGTCTACCTCGGCTCCGACGCCCAGGAGGTGCAGGCCACCGTGGCCGCGAGGAGCGCCTGATGCTCGTCTTGAAGCATGTGTCGGCGGGCTACGGCAGCTTCCAGGCGTTGTTCGACGTGAGCCTCGAGGTGAATACCGGCGAGACCGTGGCGGTGATCGGGCCGAACGGCGCTGGGAAAACGACGCTGCTGCGCGTCATCTCCCGGCTGATCGAGACCTCGGCGGGCGAGGTGAGCATGGAGGGCGCAGCGCTCAACCAGGTGCCAGCCCACGAAGTGATCGGCCACGGCATCGCGCACGTACCGGAGAACCGCCGTCTGTTCCCTCGGCTCAGCGTCGAAGACAACCTGCGCATGGGTGCATTTCTACCGTCGGCGCGTGCGAGATATGCCGAGCGCCTCGAGCGCGTGTACCAGCTTTTCCCGCGCATGAAGGAGCGCCGCCGGCAGCCCGCGGGCACGCTATCCGGAGGCGAGCAACAGATGTGCGCCATTGGCCGCGCGCTCATGTCCGGACCGAAGCTCCTGCTGCTGGACGAGCCCTCGGCCGGGCTCGCGCCGGTGGTCGTGCAGTCCATCTTCGAGGTGGTGAAGACGATGAGCGCCGAGCGCTACACCGTGCTGATCGTGGAGCAGAACATCCGCCAGGTGCTGAAGGTGGCGCACCGCGCCTATCTGCTAGAGACCGGGCGCATCAAGTCGAGCGGCGCATCGGGTGAGCTGCTCGACAGCTATGACATCAAGAAAGCGTATTTGGGGCTATGAGAGAGTGAATGCGTGAAGGGTGAAGAGTGAAAAAGATATCCCCTCTCCCCCGCCACCGGGGGAGAGGGCTAGGGTGAGGGGGCTCACTCTTCACCCTTCAGTCTTCACGGGAAACTGACACACATGCAAATCTTCGACGTATTCCTGCTCGAGGCCATCGTCAACGGCATACTGCTGGGAGGCATCCTGGCGCTGCTCGCGCTCGGGCTGAACCTCATCTTCGGCGTGATCGACGTGGTATGGATCTGCTACGCCGAGCTGATCATGGTCGGCATGTACTCGGTGTATTACCTGCACAACGTCTACGCATGGCCACTGTGGATCGCCTTCCCGGCTTGCATCGCGCTGGTCTCCGTGCTGGGCGCGGCGCTGCATCAGTTCGTGATCCGCCCGGTGTTGAGCGCTGAGCCGATCAACCAGCTGCTCGTCACCGGCGGCGTGCTGTTCCTGCTCCAGGGCGCGGCCACGCTGGCCTTTGGCGTCGAGTTCAAGAGCCTCGGCGTTGTCCTGCCAACGCTGCAGGTGGGCGAGCTGTACTTGAGCTTCGCGCGCCTCATCGCATTCCTGGTCGCCTTGGCCGCCATGATCGGCGTGTATCTGTTCCTGAAGCGCACCTACCTCGGCACTGCGATCCGGGCGATCTCCCAGGACCGCGCCATCATGCCGCTGATGGGCGTCAATCCGCACCACATCTTCCTGTTCACTTCTGCGCTGGGCGGGGCGCTCGCCGGCCTCGCAGCGTGTCTGCTCGCTCTGCAATACGACATCCACCCGGCGATCGGGCTGTCCTTCGGGCCGATCGCGTTCCTCGTGTGCGTCCTCGGCGGGCTGGGCAACATGGTCGGCGGATTCGTCGCCGCCTTCATCTTCGCGCAGTTCATCTCGGTGGGTGGCTTCTTCTTCCATCTCGAGTGGGGCTACGTGATCGCGTTCCTGTTCTTCATCGCCGTGATGTTCTGGCGGCCGCAGGGCTTGTTCGGAGCCCGGTCGTGACGCGACTGCTGCCCTGGATCGGGGTCGCGGCGCTGGCGCTCGCGCCGCTTACCGGGGTCGGGGACTATCCGCTGCACCTGATGATCATGTGCCTGCTGTGGGGGTACGTTTATACCAGCTGGGCGGTGATGGGTCGGCTGGGCATGGTGAGCCTCGGCCACGGCGCTTTTTTCGGCATCGGCGCCTACGGCGTGGTGATGGGGTGGAACCACTTCGGGCTGTCGCCGTGGATCGGCATGCCCATCGCGCTCGCGCTCACCGCCGTGGTCGCCTTCCTGATCGGCTACCCGTGCTTCCGCTTGAAGATCGTCGGCCACTACTTCGCGCTCGTCACGTTGGCGCTGTCCGAAGTGGCGCGCATGATCATCGTCGCGCTGCGCGACCAGACCGGAGGCTCGCTCGGCGCCACGCCCAAGACCGCGCTGGCCGATAGCGCCTGGTCGCTCGCCGCCCTGCAGTTCTCCTCCAAGCTGGTCTGGTTCTACATCGTCCTCGCGGTGTGGCTGGGCGGCCTGTGGGTCTGGGCGCGCGTGGACCGGTCCATGGCACGGCTGGGGCTCGAGGCGATCAGCCAGGAGGAGGACGCCGCCGCCGCCATCGGCATGAACGTCACGCGTCTCAAACTCGCGGTGACGATGATCTCCGCCCTGATGACCTGCATCGGCGGCGTGCTCTACGCCCAGTATCAGCTCTACGTCAATCCCGAGACCGTGTCCGGTATCGGCATCAGCCTGCAGATGGTATTCGGAGCCATCGCCGGCGGCATGTACGTGCGTCTCGGGCCGACTGTCGGGGCGGTATTCACGCTCCTTCTCGCCGAGGGCCTGCGGCTGGTCCTGGGCCACGACGTCCACGGGCTGGACACCACCCTCTACGGGCTGCTGTTGGTGCTCTTCATCATTTTCATGCCGAAGGGCATACTGGGCGCGGCGATCGAAGCCCGGGAAAAGCGCCGCGGCGCGAAGCCGGCTGCGGCGCCAGCCTGATCGCGACGCCGAGACTCTGACGAGATCACCCACATGACTGCGCGAACCGCGAGGAGGTAAAGATGAGCGACCGGTCCGATGCGCTGGCGGCGCGACTGCTGAACTGCTATGCCGCAGCCGTGCACGACGTCCTGCGCGGCATGGGCTACGGGCGATGTGTCCTGCCGCCCCACATCAAGGCGCTGGACCCGACGAAGAAGCTCGCCGGCGAGATCTATACCGTCGGCGGGCACATCGACCTGACGCGCGACCCGCATGACACGCTGATGCAATGGACCGGACTGCTGTCCAAGGCGCCGCCCGGCAAGGTCCTGGTGTGTCAGCCACACACCTACGAGATCGCGCTCATGGGCGAGTTGTCGGCCGAGACGCTGAACTTCCGCGGCATACGCGGCTACGTGGTGGACGGCGGCTGCCGCGACACCGATTTCATTTTGGAGCTGGGCTTCCCCGTGTTCTGCAGCTTCAATACGCCGAAGGACATCGTCGGCCGCTGGGTGCCGGACCGCTTGGGCGAGCCGATCACGATCGGCGAGGTGACGATCAGCTCGGGTGACTATCTTTTAGCCGACCGCGACGGGGTCGTGATCATCCCCGGCAAGACCATTGACGACGTGGTGACCAAGACAGAGCGAGTCCTGCAGACCGAGAACACGGTGCGCACCGCGATCCTCGCCGGCATGGACCCGCAGGAAGCGTACGTGAAGTTCGGGAAGTTCTGAGGATGCAAACCAACAACATCGATCTGACTAGCCGCGTCGCCATTGTGACCGGCGCCGCACGCGGCATCGGCTATTCCATCGCGCAGCGCCTGCTGCAGTCCGGCGCCGCCGTATCCATGTGGGACCTGGACGCCGCCGCTTTGCGCACCGCTGGCCAAGCCCTCGCCTCACTCGGCAAGGTCGCCGTGGAGCAGGTGAATGTCACGGACGCGAACGCGGTCGACCGCGCCACGCAATCGACCGCGCAGCGCTTCGGCGGGATCGACATCCTGGTGAACAACGCCGGCATCGGCGGACCGATCGCGCCGACCTGGGAGTACGACCTGGCTGCCTTCCGCCAGGTGTTCGACGTCAACGTAGTCGGTGTCTTCCTATGCTGCAAGGCTGTGGTGCAGGTCATGCGCAAGCAAAACTACGGCCGCATCGTGAATATCGCTTCGATCGCCGGCAAGAACGGCACGCCCAACTTCGCCGCCTATGGCGCCTCCAAGGCAGCGGTGATCACGCTGACCAAGGCGCTCGGGCGCGAGCTCGCCGACACCGAGATCCTGGTGAACGCGGTATGCCCGTCCGTTTCCGATACCGACATTCTCAAGCAGTTCACGCCGGAGAAGGTGAAGGAGCTGGTGAGCCTGGTTCCCAAGGGACGCTTCGTCCGCCCCACCGAGATCGCCGCCATGGTGGCCTGGCTCAGCTCCGAGGAATGCTCCTTCTCTACCGGCCAGCTGTTCGATATCACCGGAGGCCGATCGGTGTATTGAAGCGTGCTGGATCACGCCACAGCGCCGACTCGCTTCAGCATGGCCGCGGTGACGGTCTGCGCGACCGCGAAAAAGTCGCGCCGCGGGTCGGATTTGAGTTTGCTCAGTCGCGCGGGGACTTTGCGCAGCCTTTGCGCGGAGGGCTCGTACGCGTCGCCTTCTCCACGCGGACCCTGGCATCGGCCGACTTGTTCGATTGGCGGACACGGTCGCGCGCGATCTCTTCGATCGTTCTGCCCGACAGGACGCTGTTCGGCTCGTTGTCGACGATATGCGCGTCGGCTCCGTGCCGCGCGAACTCGTCCTTCTCCTTGATCAGCAGCCACGCCTGCTTGCCGCTCTTGCCACCGTACTTGCTGCCGCGCGTGCGCACCAGCGTCCACCCGCCTTCGAGCTTTTCGCCATGGAGGTCGAACTTGAGCACACCGCCGGCGTAGCCGCTCACCGGATGTTCCTTCCGCACCCAGGTGCCGCGATCCCACACCATCACGGTGCCCGAGCCGTATTGCGCGGACGGAATGACGCCTTCGAAGTCGCCATATTCGAGCGGATGGTCCTCCACCTGGATCGCGAGCCGCTTCTCCGCGGGATCCAGGCTCGGGCCCTTCGGCACCGCCCAACTCAGCAGCACGCCGTTCAACTCGAGCCGAAAGTCATAATGAAGACGAGTGGCGGCGTGCTTCTGGA